>CAZKAI010000125.1:0-5259 GCA_964550565.1 uncultured Pirellulales bacterium | reverse complement strand
CGCATACCCGCCGCCATAACAGGGCGCCACTCCCGTATTCACCCATCGCATCGACACCTCGAAAGGTTTCCCGATGGCGACCTCATCCGGCCATGAAATTTCCTCCGGTAAGAGCCGATATCCAATCCGTTGATTAATTTGATTGACTGTTTCGCGGTTGTCCTCCAGCATCTCCCGCGGCCACCAGTGAATCGACATATAACTGGCGTGATAGTCCTCCACCGCCTGAATCAGCAGCTTCCCATCCCACGCCCCGCGCGCCTTGGACGAGCCGTAATGCTCATGCTCCAGAATCACCGACATCGTCGGCCAGAACGCCTGAGCCATGTCCGCATGATACCACGACCGCGGCGGCGGCTGCACGAGGATACTGTCATCCCGCAGCGTCACCCCCTGCGACAGGGCATAATCCGTAACCGGAAAATGGCTGCCCGGCTTGTCATGCCCGGCCACATCATCACTGATGCACAATTGCGTCCGTGTAAAATGCTTCCGATGTAAATCGACATGCTGCTTGACAATCTTCAGAGTCGCTTCCTCCGACAGTTTTGTGCTGTTGCCGGTGTGTCCCTCGCCCCACATCCCGAACGACCCGATATCGATAAACGCCACATTGGGATTGCCGTCATACCGGGCCGCCATCGCCGCCAAGAATGCCTCCAGCTTGCTCAAAAACACCGGGTCGGCAAAATCCGGCTCCCACTGCGGCCCGCCTTCCCTGACGCCTTTGCCGAATTCAAAATCCACCCCCTTCGCCCCGGCCTCCTGCACCCACCTGGGCGTGGCATACCGCATCCAGCTTTCCGAACAGGTCACGCGGATGGCAATCTGCTTGCCGTGATCAATCCATTTCTGAGCCGGGGTATCAAACAGGCTCCAGTTGAATTGTCCTTCCCGCGGTTCCAGAAATGACCACGGCACCCGCAGATATATCACCGACAGCCCAGGCCAGTCGTCCAGCGTATCCGCCGGTTCCAGCCGCGAACCGTAATTTTGAATGATGTTGGAATAGAAATGCAGTGTCCACCCCATCCCGGGATTGACCAGGGCCTGCCCGTTATCGACAAGCCGCACCGTGCCCGCCTGCGCCAGAACCGCCGCAGCAAGCATCACACTCACACTGAAAATAAAACGCATTTTTTCCATAGCGAAGTCCTTTCATGCTATAGCCATCATAGCAGTCTTTGGACGCCGCCGCAAATGGTTTTACTGAATGGATTCGAGCAATTCCTGCAGGACATCCTTGGCCGGGGCATTGCGGAAGCCCGCCTCGGTCTTCCATTGCAACCGCTGATTGGTCTCGACGGCCTGTTCAATCTTGCGGCAGGCCAGAATCACCGTTGCATGATTCTTATCCCCCAGCGTCTTGCCGATTTCCGGGAATGACATCTTGGTCAGCCGCCGTGTCAAAAACATGCAGAACGACCGGGCCAGACTGATGGAACGATCCTTCTTGCTCGAATGAATCTCGTTGGAACTGACGCCGAAATACGCCGCCACCGCCGAAGTGATATCCGAACTGTGCACCACCGGGTCGTTGCGGATAATATGTTCCGACAACAGTTCCCGCGCCGCCGCCGGCGTAATCTTCTGCCCGCACACCGAGCCGAATGCAATCAGCTTGAGCAGTGCCCCCTCCAGCTCGCGCACACTGGTGGTCACCTGGTCGGCCAGAAGCTCGATCACTTCCTCACTGAGTTTCTGCTTCATCGATGCCGCCTTCCGCCGGCAGATTTCGCATCGCGTTTCAAAGTCCGGCGAATCCATCCGCACCACCATCCCCGACACAAACCGGCTGACTAACTTGTCGCAAAGCTGCCCGATCTGCTTGGGGTGTGCATCGGAGGCCAGCACAATCTGCTTGCCCGCCAGATCAATACTATTAAAGGTGTGCAGAAATTCTTCCTGCATGCCGGTCTTATTGGACAGAAAATGAATGTCATCAATCGCCAGCAGATCCAGGTTGCGGAATCGCGTCCGGAACTGTTCCAGCTTCTGCGTTTTCAGCGCCAGCACATACTGGTTCGCAAAATCCTCCGCCGACACATACATCCACTTGGCCCCCGGCCGGCTGCGTGCATATTCATTGCAAATTCCCTGCAGCAGGTGCGTCTTGCCGACGCCATACCCGCCATGATAAAACAGGGGATTGAACGGACTTTTCTCTTCACGAACCACTGTTTTGGCCGCATTAAACGCCAGTTGATTTTTATCACCAACAACAAATGTATCTAACGTCAGTTTCAGCGGAGGAACAAACTCAGCCTGCTGGGTCACACCTTCAATTGTTACGATAGGACGAGTCTTTGCGGCAGGGGCCTTGCGCGGCGCAGGCACCAGCGTCGAATCAATCGAAAACTGCACCGGACCTTCCGACCCCGTCACCGCCCTCATCGCATCGCGAATCGCTTTGGCAAAATGATTTTCAATCCAGCTTGCAATAAAACTGTTGGGAACAGCAATATCCAGACCCTGTTCGGTCAGCGTAAAACGCGAGCTGCTCTTAAACCAGATTTTATATTTTGCCTCGCCAACAGACTGGGCAATATGTTCATAAATCGCTTTAGTTTCTTCCGTGAACGAAATCTGCATCGTTTACTCCAAGGGTTTAGTGTTGTTTAACAAAGCAGTTACTCATCGATACAGGTCCTCCTGTAGTCATCAGCAATGGGCAAATCATAGACGTGTTCAATCAAGGTTTCAACAGGGATTTTAACAGATTCTTTTCCACACCGAAAAGGCGTTGCAATAACCAGCACTTACGAGCGAAAAAAATTTGTTTTTAACACACTATTAACAATGCAAATCGCAATTGTGGATAACCTGTGGAAACTCGTTGCAAAAATCACGTTTTCAATACTGATACCGCGTATCCGCCGTCGTGATCAATTTTGTCAACAGGTGTTATTTGCGGTAGAATTACGTTTTCCCTCACCAGACGCCCATCCTGACGCTCATTGAGCACGCTCCGCACCAGCGTCTGGTTTTCCTCAGCCAGAATACTGCATGTCGAATACAGCACATACCCGCCGGGCCGGACAATGGATAACGCTTGGTGCAAAAGTTGTTTTTGTACCGCAGCCAGCGACCCGATGGCGTTTTCCTCCAGCCGCCAGCGTGCCTCGCACCGTCGGGCCAATACCCCGGTATTCGAACACGGCACATCCGTAACCACCGCATCAATAATGGGATTGGACGCAAGAAATGATGTGAGATGTTCCGGTTCAACAATGTCAACATGGCCCAGTTTCAAACGCTGACAATTCTGCCGCACCTTTTGCAGACGAACTTTATCCGCATCGCTGGCATAAAGTTGTCCCGTATTCCGCAGCAAACCCGCAAGAACCGCCGTTTTTGTTCCCGGCGCCGCACATAAATCCAGTATCCTCCAGCCCGCCTGCACCGGCAGCAGATGAATCGCCTCGTATGCCGCCTGGTCCTGCACAAAGAACAAACCCTTCTCGAATGCACTCAGCCCCGCAATATCCACCGCCTGCAAGAGCGTCAATCCCGTCCCATCGGGTGTCGGGCTTGCCTCAACCCCCTCCGATGCAAGCAGGGCGGCAAGCTCGGCAGTTGTTGTCAGCAGCGTATTCGGACGAAGCACCACTGCTGGTCTGCGGTTGGAGGCCATGCAGATTTGCTTTGTCGCCTCCGGCCCGAATTCGACCAGCCACCGCCGGACCAGCCAGGCAGGCAGCGAAAACGCCGTCCCCAGGAATACTGCTAAATCCTGTCGAGGTTCAGGCAATATTTCTGTTTTAAACAGACAGCCCGCCTCCGCCTCCACAGGCAACATCTTTCGCGGCGGTTGTCCGGCCAGCGCCACCGACCGTAACTCAATTGCCCGCTGAACGTTGCGCAATACGGCATTAACAAATCCACCGGCCTTCCGCGATAGCCTGCCTGCGATTTCAACTGTCTCGTTGACAATCGCATACTCCGGCGTGCGGGGCACATAAATCAGTTCATAAGTCCCTGTCCGCAAAAGGGCTAATATCTTTTTATCCGTGTGCTTCATCTGTACCCTGGCCGTCTGCGACAAAACCAGGTCAATCGCCGACAAATTGCGGATCACCCCATTGACTAAGTCCGTCGCCCTCGCTCGCTGGTCGGTCCGGCCCATCCACCGATCCAGCCGGGCGGACGTATCGTGCCGGCCAAAGTCCAGTTTCTGCAGCACTTCCGCCGCCACCACCCGCGCCGACAACAGGCGTTTATCTATCTTCTTATCTTTCGATTCCATCCACCCATCATAATTCACCCCCGCCCAATTGCAAAGCCCATTTCCCCAACACCGCAACCTGCGGTCGGGCTAGACCTCGCAGAGTTCATATTGGTTTTCCAAATTGGGTTCGTTTGGCGAAACAATATTTTGTCACGGATGACCTTTCTTGGAATGGTCAGGCCGTACATGCGACAGCGGGCACGGATTTTATTGATCATACGAACCGCATCCCGTACACGGTCATGGTAAAGGCTGACCCATTGTTTGAACTCCGCACGGTCCTGATCGTCACTGTGGTGAACGACCCGTAAATACCCGCCCCGCAGCAGAGCGGCCAGTTTGCCGGCATCAATTTTGTCATCGGCATCGCCGTCGGAACAGATGAGTTTGTTACGCCGTGGGTCACAGACCACAATTTGCTCGACGGTCTCTTTGAGGTTCCGATACAGCCAACCTGCCATGGGACCTTCCTCAAATGTCAGATACACCTTGCCTCCAAGCGCGGCAAGAACCTCCTTGATGGCGGGTATGGCCGTGGGGAGGGCGTGGCGGCTTATGATTTGGCCGTTGTATTCGATTGCCAATTCTGTGTTATTGCTATGCACGTCGGCTCCGATATAATACGTTTTCATAGAGGCATCCTTTCGTATAATAAACCGTTAATCAAACTCACATTATACTTGAGGATGCCCTCTCTTTATATCTTCACAGAGGGCACTGAGGGAGAAGAGGGGTTATTATTTTTGACGGGATAATCAGGATATACAAGATATAGATATATATACAGGTATGTATGTTTGGGTTTGAATTGTGTTTTGGTGGTTATCATGTTATCCCTCCTTTTTATGCCATTTTTCCTTCTGTCTGTCCTTCTTGGAAGGCCTTATATATATGTCGGATTGAGAGGAAAAGTTGCTAACAAAATCAAAAATATATTAAATTGTAAATTGGAGATTCTGAATTCAGGTATGCAGGAATATCGGGCGAAAGAATATAAGGATGCAGGGATACAAGGATACAGGAGGTAGGAA
>CAZKAI010000124.1:9580-10735 GCA_964550565.1 uncultured Pirellulales bacterium | reverse complement strand
GAGTGGGTCGGGCGACCGCCGGAGTGAAAGCTCCGGAGGAAAGTCCGAGCAGGACAGGGCACGGCGGCGGCTAATGACCGCCCGGGGTGACCCGCGGGACAGTGCCACAGAAAAGATACCGCCGGGGCCTTTCGGGGCTTCGGTAAGGGTGAAATGGTGCGGTAAGAGCGCACCGCGTCATCGGTAACGGTGACGGCACGGAAAACCCCGCCGCCTGCAAGACCAAGCAAGCCGGTAGCCTGGCCCGGGCAAAATCCGGCGGGTAGGTTGCGTGCCGATGGGGAGACCTGTCGGCAGAGCCGGCCGGTGACGGCCGGTCCAGTTTAATGGTCGCCATCCGCTTACCGCGGATACAAAACTCGGCTTATAGACCCACTCATTTTATGTGCTGTTAGCGGGATGATCGGCGGCATCATCGGGAATTACGGGTTGGTTTACTCCGACCCGGCTTAATGTCCTATAAAAACCGCAAAACCTCGGGTTTTTAGTTCCCAATAGCGGATTTTCCAGATACAATTCCAGTATGAAATATGATGTGTGCATTATTGGTGGTGGGGCGGCGGGCCTGATGGCTTCGGTGTTTGCTGCGCAGGCGGGGGCCAAAACCGTCGTCATCGAGAAAAACGCCAGCATCAGCCGCAAACTCCTCAAGACCGGGCGGGGCCGCTGCAATCTGACGCATACCGGAACGGTTGAGGATTTTGTCCGCGAATACGATTTCTGCGGGCGATTTCTCAAACACAGCCTGTACGAGTTTACGCCGGATGCCGTGCGGCAGTTTTTCGCCCAGAAGGGGCTGGCCACCAAGCTTGAAAAGGATGGCTGCATCTTTCCGATTACCGACCGGGCAACGGATGTCAGCCGGATTCTGTTCGATACCGCACGACGGGCAGGGGTAATCTTCGTCCACGGGCGATGTATCGAGACGCTGGAAAAACAATATGGCGGCGGATTTTCTATGAAGGCGGGCAATGACCATTATGAAGCCGATGCCGTAATTATCGCCACCGGCGGGATGAGCTGGCCATTTACCGGCTCCACCGGCGATGGCTATCGCTTCGCACAGGCCCTCGGCCATACCATCGCCGAACCTCGTTCCGCACTGGCCCCGCTGACGACCGTCGAGACCTGGCCGACGCGATTGCAGGGTGTGGG
>CAZKAI010000124.1:7303-9480 GCA_964550565.1 uncultured Pirellulales bacterium | reverse complement strand
CTGGTTGAACAGATTCAGCCGGAAGGTCGGCCGATTCTGGCCAGCCAGTTGCCCAAAGACGCCCGGCGGGAATTGATTCGCCTGATGAAGGAAATGCCGCTGACTATTCAGGCGATTCGCCCGCTGGCCGAGGCCACCATCACCCGCGGCGGCGTCAACCTCGACGAAATCGAATCGACGACCATGCAGTCCAAACTGTGCCCCGGCCTGTTCTTTGCCGGCGAAGTCATCAACGCCGACGGCCCCTGCGGGGGATACAACCTCCAGATCGCCTGGTCCACAGGAGCCTTGGCAGGAAAGCAGGCAGGGCAATTCTGCAGGGTAAAATCATAGGATATCTATTCCAAGAAGGATTCGTATAAACTTAAAAAGCAAGGAGATCTTCATGTTTGGATTCAAGTTTATTAAGGTGCAGCCGACGGATTACATTATTCAATATTCTGGCGGCAAAATTGTACGCGAAGGAACAGGCCTTTCTTTCTTTTATTTTGCCCCCACCAGTTCGCTGGTTAAAATTCCCCTGGCCAGTGAAGACTTGCCTTTTATCATCAGCGAAGTCACGGCTGATTATCAGGAAGTCTCGATCCAGGGACAGGTAACCTACAGGATTTCGGATCCTCAAAAAATCTCTAAATTAATCAATTTTACGATTTCCCCCAACAAATTAACTTATGTGTCGGATGCACCGGACAAATTACCTCAGCGGCTCATCCAGCACATGCAGGTCTTTACCAGTTCCTCGATTAAAACACTGATGCTTAAAGAAGCGATTCAGTTGTCGAAAGATTATGTGGAAGAACTCAAAACGAAGATCCGCAATTCTGAAGTCATGAACTCCATGGGAATCGAAGTTCTCGGATTATCGATTCTCGCAATTAAACCAAAACCCGAAACGGCCAAGGCGCTGGAAGCCCATGTACGTGAAAAAATGCTCCAGGATGCGGATGAGGCGATCTATGCCAGACGAAATGCTGCGGTCGAGCAGGAAAGAGCCATCCGTGAAAATGAATTAAACACCGAAATCGCGGTTGAAAATAAAAAGCGACAAATTCGCGAAACGCAGATGGATGCGGAAAAATCGGTTCAGCAGAAAATGCGAGAAATCAAAGAAGCTCAGATGCAGACACAGATATCTCTTGAAAAGCAGAAGCAGGATTTTGTCAGTCTGTCGGTTGAAAATATCAAGCAGGAAGCCGACGCCAAAGCTTACAGTATGTCCGCCATGACACGGGCATTCAAGGATATGGATCCCAAAACCCTTCAGGCCCTGGTAAATGCCGGAATGGATCCAAAACAACTGATCGCATCGGCTTTTCAATCCATTGCGGAAAATGCTGATAAGGTGGGGCAACTCAATATTTCTCCGGATCTGCTTCGTGACCTTCTGATGCAGGAAAAAGAGTCTAATGAATCGGCTCACAGAAAATAAAATTATTCTGGTTACACGTCCTACCCGACTGGAAGATCTGATAGCCAAATATAACACAGAAAGGCAGGCTCAGTTTTACATCGAGCATCTGGGCGCTGATTTTTCCGACTATCAGGATGAACACGCACGATATAAGCAGGCATGTCAGGATATACAGCATTCTCTATCTCTGCTGGGACGGCTGCAGGTTGTGACTCGCAATTTTGTTCCGAACTTTCTGTTTGATAACAACGCGATTGTTATTGTGCTTGGGCAGGATGGATTAGTAGCCAACGTTCTGAAATATCTGAATCAACAGCAGGTCATAGGCGTCAATCCGGATCCTGACCGCTGGGAAGGAGTGTTGCTGCCATTTACGGTCCATGACATGCCATCGGCAATCCCAATGGTGTTTGGCGAAAAACTTCCTGTTAAAAAAGTGACTATGGCTCAGGCAACACTGAATACAGGAGAAAAAATTTACGGTGTAAATGATATTTTTGTTGGCCAGAAAACACATGTTTCCGCGCGATATGAAATGAATTATAACCACTGCCGGGAAACGCACTCTTCAAGCGGCATCATCATATCAACCGGACTGGGGTCAACGGGTTGGTTTCGCAGCATTCTGGCGGGGGCGGTTGGTATCAGTGAAAGCTATTCAGGTCGAAAAGGAACGTCACGGAAGAATGGAACATTTCCCTGGGATTCCAAGCATCTGTATTTTTCTGTTCGCGAGCCATTTCCCAGCAAAACAACCTCCGCTGGA
>CAZKAI010000124.1:0-7203 GCA_964550565.1 uncultured Pirellulales bacterium | reverse complement strand
AAAGATGTCTATGAAAAGCAGCGGCATGAAAAGATTGAATGGATTGCCGCGCAGATTCTCGAACGCCATACGGACCTCGACGCCGACACCATCGTGTCGATGCTGCAGAAAGACTGCGGCTACCCGACACCGAAATCCGACTGCCGCGGCGTGATTTTCAAGGACAACAAGATTCTCCTGGTCAAGGAAATCGAAGACGGCGGCTGGACGCTGCCGGGCGGTTGGTGCGATGTCGGTTCGACGCCGGCGGAAAATGTCATCCGCGAGGTCTGGGAAGAATCCGGCTACAAGGTCCGCGTACTCAAGCTGCTGGCCGTTTGGGATCGCAACAAGCAGGGCCATACGCCGTTTTATCCATTCAATATCTATAAATTTTTCTTCCACTGCGAAATCATCGGCGGCGCTCCTGCCAGCAGCCACGAAACCAGCGAGATCGCCTTCTTCGGCGAAGACGAGATTCCGCCCCTGTCACAGTCGCGGACGATGCCGCATCAGATCAAACGCTTCTTCGAGCATCTCCGCAATCCCGACCTGCCGACGGATTATGATTGAGATAAATTCCTGAATTGCAGTTTTGAGAAAGCCATAATGATAAAAAAGCATTTCATAATAATTGCTGGAATTATCGCCATCTCAGGACTTGTGTTTTTTCCCGCGGCTGTCTTAAAACAGCCGCTCATTGAAAGCTATTATTCTTGCAGGCATGCAGAAGAACCCCATTTATTTTGTTTCGATGTGATGGGTTATATAGAAAAGTATTATAAGGAGAATCAGAAATATCCCCCTCAAATTGATGTTCAGCAATTCAGACTCTACTCGATTGAGCCGTTTCGGCCTTATCTGAATACCTTTCAATATCAATCTACGCAAGACAGTTTTATGGTTATCTGGTCATATCCTCGAGTATATAAAGGAAGTGAGCTCCGATATTTCAAGTGCACGGGAACAAATGGAACATCAGAATATGACTGGTATGATACCGATCCGAATGGAAATGAACGTACACCTTAGAAATTCACATCGTTCAGATTTGCCAAGGAAAGCAGTCGCATGGAATTATCGATACAGGCTTTAGGCTTGTTGTGGGTAGTGGGTTTTGTCGCCGGCTTTGTCGATTCCATTGCCGGCGGCGGAGGCATTATCACCATCCCGGCCCTGCTGGCTGCCGGACTGGACCCGCATCTGGCACTGGGGACCAATAAGCTCCAGGCCACATTCGGCTCCTGCACGGCCTCCGTCCATTACGCCCGCCAGAAGCTCGTGGATATCCGCCACACGATCCCGGGGATACTCTTTACCGCCATCGGCGCGGCCATCGGCACCCTTGCCATCCAGATGATAGGGGCAGATTTTCTGAGGATGATCATCCCGATTCTGCTGGCGATCATTTTTTTCTATCTGCTGTTTTCGCCGGACCTGGGTCATATCGACCGGAAACCAAGAGCCCATCCGCAGGCTTTTTATCTGATAGCAGGTCTGCTGATTGGCTTCTATGATGGCTTTTTCGGCCCGGGAACAGGGTCGTTCTGGATGATTGCATTTGTGGTTCTGATGGGGCAGAATATGATGAAAGCCACCGCACACACCAAGATTATGAATGCGACCAGCAACATCGTTTCACTGATTACATTTATTGTCGGCGGCAAAGTGCTCTGGCTGCCGGGGATTATCATGGGTACTGGTCAGCTCGTGGGAGCGACACTCGGTTCCAGAATGGTCATCCTCAAAGGCACACGGTTTGTCAAGCCCATCTTTCTGTGGGTTGTCGCTGTGACCATCGCCCGGCTGATTTATACAACCTATATAGCCCCGTAATAAAGGTGATTGCCGCCTTAATCTTCGCTGGTATCCAGAATCGACATGAAGGCCTCCTGCGGAATGTTGACCTGGCCGATGGACTTCATCCGCTTCTTGCCTTCCTTCTGCTTCTTGAGCAGCTTCATCTTGCGGGTCACATCACCTCCGTACAGTTTGGCCAGCACGTCTTTACGATACGATTTAATCGTTTCGCGGGCGATAATCTTGCCGCCAATGGCCACCTGCAGCGGGATTTCGAACTGATGCTTGGGAATAGCCTTGCGCAATTTGACAATCATCTTGCGGCCGCGATATTCAGCGTTGCTGCGGTGAACAATCAGACTCAGCGCCTCAACGGCAATCTTGTTGACCAGGATATCGATCTTGACCAGCTCGCCGGCCTCAAATCCGATAAATTCATAATCCATCGTCGCATAACCATGGCTGATCCCCTTGAGCAGGTCATAGAAATCATACACAATCTCAGCCAGCGGGGCCTTGTATTCCAGCATCACGCGGGTCGGGCCGAGGTATTCGGTCTTGATCAGCTTGCAGCGGCGTTCATCGGCCAGTTTCATAAGACCGCCGAGCGAATCGCTGGAGGTGATAATCTCCAGCTTCACAAACGGCTCGCGAATTTCGGCGATAATCGACCGGTCGGGCAGTTCACTGGGTGAATCGATGCGCTTAATCGTCCCATCGGACATCAGGATTTCATAACTGACCGTCGGCGCCGTCTGAACGACATCAATATCATTCTCGCGCTCAAGCCGTTCCTGCACGATTTCCATGTGCAGCAGACCCAGGAATCCGCAGCGGAATCCAAATCCCAGCGCCTGAGAATTCTGCGGTGCAAAGGTGAAGCTGGCATCATTGATGGCTAATTTCTCAAACGCCGTGCGAAGCTTGGGGTAATCGGTCATCGCGCCGGGGTAAAAATCAGAAAACACCATCTGCATCGGCGGTTCATAGCCGGGCAGGGGCTTTTCGGCGGGATTGCCGAAGTCGGTGATGGTATCGCCCACTCGCACATCCGACAGCTCGCGAATATTGGCAATCACATACCCCACCTCGCCGCTGGCAAGCTGGGAAACCGGCGTCATTTGTGGACAAAACTTACCCAATTCCGTGATTGTATAAGCCCGCCCGCTGCCCATAAACTTGATCTTCTGCTTGAGGCTCAGTACGCCCGCCACAACCCGGACATAGCAAATCACTCCCCGGTAATCGTCGGCATGGCTGTCGAAAATCAAAGCGGCGGTCGGCTCATCGGTTTTATCCGGCGGCGGCGGCAGCTTGGTCACAATCGCTTCCAGCAGGGCTTCGACATTCTGCCCGGTCTTGGCGCTGATGGGGATACATTCCGAACCATCCAGACCCAGAACATGCTCCATTTCCTCCGCAGCCACCTCCGGCTGAGCGGCAGGCAGGTCGATTTTATTAATCACCCCCAGGATTTCGCAGCCGCTTTCAACCGCAAGATAAGCATTGGCAACCGTTTGCGCCTCTACGCCCTGGCTGGCATCTACCACCAGCAGCGCCCCTTCGCAGGCCGTCAGGGCACGGGATACTTCATAATGAAAGTCCACATGCCCGGGCGTATCGATGAGATTCAGCATATACGTCTTGCCTTTGTGGGTGTAATTCATCGTCACCGCCGAGGCCTTGATGGTAATGCCGCGTTCCCGCTCGAGGTCCATATCATCGAGCATCTGTTCCTTGCGGTTGCGCGGATCAATCGCCCCGGTCTTTTCCAACAACCGGTCGGCCAGCGTGCTTTTGCCGTGGTCAATATGGGCCACAATCGAAAAATTACGTATATGTTCTGTACTCATAAAGGGTTATCTGCTTTCTTTGATATCTATAGAAAGGGTGATTATACCGCAAAATACGGAAATATGCAACAGGGGGTAAAAATTCTATGACCGCTTGTTTTAGCTACCACACCGCCGCGCCGGTTTTGGCCAGGTCAAGAAGCCGGGAGGGGGCCTCCGGCATCGCTGTCCGCGCGGACAGGTACAATGACTCGATGACCGCCATCGTATAAAGATCCGTCCCCGGCGGGGGATAAAGCGGATGCTGCTGAGGCGACATGATCGCCCTGGCAAAATTCGTCAGCATGTCCTGCATCCCGTGAAATTGTTCCTGCGAGAACTGAACATTGTCAATCAGATTACCGTCATTGTCGGTAATGGAAAATTCGTCGCGCGTCAGCGTGATAAATTTGCCTTTGCCATGAATCCGAAGGTGGCGTCGGGCCGGCCCCAGCGTTCGGCTGGCGACAATCTGGGCGACCAATGTGTCGGTAAATCGCATAATTGCCATGGCATTGTCTTCGGTAATGCTGAGCCGCTGCTGCCGGTCGGGGGCCTGACTGATAAGCTGGGCATACACCTGCTGCGGAAGACCGAAACACAGGACGACTTCATCCAGCAAATCATAGGTATTCTGCATCAGCACCCCGCCGCCGGCCATCTGCGGATCCAGCAGCCAGCGTTTGTGCGGAGGAATCTCGCCCTGCGGCACATGACAAATCGCCGTGATCAGGTGCCAGTAATCCGGCTCCGAATGCGATAATTCTTCGCGAAGCCGCAAAACCGCCGGCTCAAACCGCCCCGGCAAAGCCACCACAAAATGCACATTTTCCTTGCGGGCCAGTTGGATAAAGGACGCACATTGCTCAAACGTCAGTCCGGCCGGAGGGGTCTTGATGACATGGCATTTATTCTGAATCGCCTGGCGGATATGGTCGGCACACAGATGCAGCGGCGCCCCCACAAACAGCACGTCGGCGGGATTCTGCATAATCATCCGCCGGAAATCCACATAGGCTGGGCATTCATACCGGCGGGAAAAGGACTGGCCAAGCTGGACATCCTGGTCGGCCACGGCTACAACCTGGTAGTCCTCCAACGCCAAAGCCAGTTCCAGCATTTGCTGAATGGGTTCGGTTAAACCCATTGCGGCAACTTTAATTTTTCCGTTTTCCATATTCACCATTTGAGACAGGGCGGAGAGTGCATTGGTTTATTTCCTTCTGTCGGCCCCAATGTCCGCCCTGAATATATTTCCAGATTATTAGACATACATCCACTACAACACGCCGATATCAAAGGCCTGCTGAAGCGCTGGTATTATATCACCCGATGCTCGGCTGTCCAGCTAAAGTTAGCAGCCCAAAGTCTTCTCCATAGAACCAATCCATATCGAGGGCCTCGCCTTATTATTGAACCGCTTTTGTTTTAAACACCCAATGTCTCATAACTTCCATATCCGTAAAAATACCTAATTGCAAGCTCCTATAATCACTGCTGTATATGGTACATTTTTATATACATAAAGAATTTATGAAGAATCTCCGTCATTCAACCCTCATTTTGGTCGAATTATGAAGAAATAATTTCGTATCACAGTTTCAAGAGTTTTGTGGAGTTCGCAGATGTTAACAGGAAAAACATTTCTCGCAGCCGGATATATCGTATTGTTCCTGGCCGTCATAGGACAGACCCAGGCGGCATCTCGAGATGTATTTGATATGACATTAGAAGAACTGATGGACGTCCCGGTCGTTTCCGCGTCCCGCCTGCCGACGCAGCCGGCCTATCTGTCCGCATCAACAACCGTGATTACCGCAGAAGATATTCATTACAGCGGTGCAACCAGCATTCCTGATCTGCTGCAGTTTGTTCCGGGGGTGGATGTCCGCCGTCTGGACCGCCAGCGACAAATCGTCGGCGTACGGGGCTTGTATGGAACCTTTTCCGACCGGACATTAATCCTGATAGACGGCCGACCTGTGACAGATCCAGTGTTCGGAATGACACACTGGGAAAACCTGCCGGTGATGATGGAAGACATCGAACGCATCGAAATCGTCCGCGGTCCCGTGGGTGCCGCATGGGGTGCCAATGCCTTTACCGGTGCCATCAACATCATCACCAAAAAGCCCGGCCAGATTCAGGGTGGGCTGACCTCGACAACCGTCAATGAATACGGCGATGTCTTTACCCATTTACGCTACGCCGCAACCCAGGGACGCTGGAGCTGGAAAGCTTCAGCCGGCTATGAAGGCGTTGAGGATTCCGACGCGGCGGGTGCGGGCAAATATCAGTCCGATATCGCCCTACCTATCCAGGCCCTGATGGGGATTGGCAGCTATTCGGCCCGGGACTGGGGGCGATTCTGGAAATTCGACCTTGCGGCGGAATATCGTGCTGATGACCAGACCCGCTGGAGTTTTGGTGCCGCCCACACGTCCGGCCAGGAGGGGGATTACGAATTTATCGGTGTCTTCCCGCGACGCGACATACTGGTTGAATATACCCGGATGTTTGTCCGGATGGATCACCAGTTCGACGAGGACACCAGCGGTTCTATTCAGTGGACTGGCAATATCTGGCAGTCGCATCGGCGCGTAGTGACAGACCAAATCGGATACATGCAAAACGACGTTGAAGCCCAAATCACCTTCAAGCCCGCCGAAGACCACACTGCGTCAGTGGGCGGCAATTTCCGCTGGGATCGTATCAATGTCGATAATCACTCCACGCTGGATGAGTTGAATTTCTCTCATGACATCTATAACGAATACTGGGCGGGCTTGTTCCTGATCGACCGCTGGGCTGTTTCAGAGCGATTTACCCTCGAAGGGCAGTTGCGCCTGGACAATTACAGCGAAACCACCACCGACTGGTCCACGCGATTGTCAGCTCTGTATGCACTCGATGACAAGCAGGACCATATCGTGCGGACCAGCTTTGCCAGGTCATTCCGCTCTCCGTCGGTCGGCATTCGAGAAACGACCGGCAATTACCTGCAGGCCCCGGTTATCGGCGGCCTGTTCAGGACCATCCCAAGTGCCGACGGCATTGGCAATGAAGGCACGTATGCATTTGAAGCGGGTTATACCGGCCAATTGTCTGATCATCTTACATTAAATATGGACACGTATTATCAGCGCATGGAACGCCTGATCGGTGTTACCAATGCCACCGATATCTTCGGCGTCACTACCAGCACACTCGACAATATTGACGGGGCCAATACCTGGGGCGCCGAAACGTCATTGAGCTGGCAGTACAAAACCGTCAAGCTGACCGGCTGGTATGCCTATAACGCCATTGCAACCGATGACTTCGCACAGATCACACGCTCCATCCTGCCCTCGCAGCATAAAGCCGGCATCAGCGGCCGGTGGTTTTTTGATAAGGACTGGGCGTTTAACGCCAACTATGCCTACCAGAATGGCATTGAATCTCATGCCGCTCTCGTTGGGGACCCCGGGGTTTCTCATCGATTGGATTTAACCCTGTCGCATAGTTTTGCCAAAGGAAACGGAGAAATCATGTTTGGTGTCACCGATGTGCTCAATGATACGATTGATTCCGTGTATGATGTGGGATATTT
>CAZKAI010000123.1:7657-11215 GCA_964550565.1 uncultured Pirellulales bacterium | reverse complement strand
ACGATTCGATTTGACCAGTACAGCCCGTTATCCAGTACCCAGGCACTGACGGAGCGAATGAAAGTTTCCATTAAAACCGGCCCAATTGACAAACACTATTATGCCATTCAGGAAGAATCCTTTGAGGTGTATGTCCCCGGTGCCTATGAGCCGAATACGCCGTTCGGTCTGCTGGTCTGGGTCTCACCCAGTCCCGACGGCAGCATCGAGCGTTATCCGGGCTTTCGCGGGCTGATGGACCAGCATAAGCTGATTTGGGTGGGAGCCAATCGTTCAGGCAACGAAACCGACTTGTACCAGCGGCGCATTCCCCTGGCTCTCGATGCCGCGTATAATATGCCGATACGGTACACGATTGATCCGAATCGCGTTTATATTGCCGGGCTTTCGGGCGGGGGGCGCGTGTCCAGTATCACGGCATTTCATCACAGCGATGTGTATCACGGCGGCATTTTTATTATTGGCGCCAATTACTGGAAGCCGGCGATGGTCCCGGAGCAAAATATCGTCTTAAAAGCCAATGCGCCAAGACCGCGGCCCGAATATCTCCTGCGGGCCAAAGAGCGCGGCCGATATGTGCTGCTGACGGGTGACACAGATGTCAACCGGCCGCAAATGCATACCTATTATGAAGGGCTCCGGAGGGATCTGAATCATGTGCTGTATATTCAGGTTCCGGGAATGGGGCATGAGGTTCCGCCGGCGAAGGTCTTCGACGAAGCCCTGAACTATGTCGATGTTGCTGCGGCAGAGGAAGTCAAATCGGATAATTAACGCAGGTCGGTTTTATCAAATCCCGGCCGGCAGTGAGGAAAAAGGCCGAAATGCTGTTGAAGGCTTTGGGTGCGAAGGGGGATTGATGTTGACTTTTTTGCTCGAATACCTTTTATACAAGATATGCATAGTCCGTATATAGAGTGTAATAAGTGGCGGATTGGAGGAATCCCCCGGTTTCTGCTCTGAAAATAGGGTTGAAAAAAGAGGGCTTTGGGCGTATGATTGCCTGACTAAAGATTAGATAATGGTTGAAATTTGGATTTGAATAGGAGAATACGTCCATGGCTAAAATGTATTATGAGAATGACGCCCCCATTACTGCCCTCCAGGGCAAGACCGTTGCCATCGTCGGCTACGGCAGTCAGGGGCATGCCCACGCACAAAATCTGCGGGACAGCGGTATTCAGGTTAAGATTGCTGAATTGCCCAACACCGCCAACTATAAACTGGCTATCGAGCACGGCTTCCAGCCGACCACGATTGCCGAGGCCGTCAAAGGTGCCGCACTGATTATCATTACCCTGCCCGATGAAATCCAGAGCAAGGTCTATGAAGCGGAAATCAAACCCAATCTGACGGCCGGCCAGACCCTCGGGTTCTGCCATGGATTTAACATTCATTTTGGATATATTAAGCCCGCAAACAATATCAACGTAGTGATGATCGCCCCCAAAGGCCCCGGCCATCTGGTCCGCAGCGAATACGAAAAGGGCGGCGGCGTTCCCAATCTGATCGCCGTCTTCCAGGATGCCGACAAGAATGCCAGGAATGTGGCTTTAGCCTGGGCCAATGGTATCGGCGGTGCCCGCGCGGGTATCATTGAGACGACTTTCAAGGAAGAGACCGAAACCGACCTGTTCGGCGAACAGGTGGTCCTGTGCGGTGGTCTGACCGCCCTGATCAAGGCCGGGTTTGAGACCCTCGTCGAAGCCGGTTATCAGCCCGAAATCGCCTATTTTGAATGTATGCACGAAGTCAAGCTCATCGTGGACCTGATGTATCAGGGCGGTATGAGTTATATGCGGTACAGCATCTCCAATACGGCTGAATACGGCGACCTGACCCGCGGCCCTCGGATTGTTACCGAACAGACCAAGGCCGAGATGAAGAAAATTCTGGGCGAAATCACCAGCGGCGCCTTCGCCAAAGAATGGGTCGATGAATACAAAGGCGGCATGAAGAACTTCAACGCCCTGTATCAGAAGGATTACGACTGCAAGCTGGAAACCGTCGGTCGCACCCTTCGCAAGATGATGAAGTGGATTCACGCCAAAGAAGTCTAAACAGCATTATCCCGGATAGACAGTCATTGCGGCTGTCTATCCATTTTTTGTATATAGCGGCGTCGGGCCTGAAAATTGCGTAAAAATAATCAAAAATGCATATTAAAACTCAAAAATTGTGTATAATGCCGGCTGTTACGGCAATGATTTCGAGTTTTGATGTAAATATCCTGCTTTAGGAGCCAGACTATGAAGGGAATTTGGGTCGTTTCGATAGCGGTATCGCTGGTTGTGCTGTCCGGATGCAAAACGATAGACCGGAGCGATATTTATGGACGCTATTACTCCACTACACTCAAGCAAAGCACTTCGGCCGATGTCCTTGGCTTTATCCAGAATACCAAGACCGAGCATCTGAGCCAGTCCGAAAGCGTCGTTGCCTCCTGGGGTGACGATTTTGAATCCCGGACGCACTGGTTCAATATGGTTGCTTTTGATGAGGAGCTTCAGACTGCGGCTCGAAAGTATGTGGTGACGATGGAAGACTATCGCGTTGCCAATTCCACGCCGCGGCCTCAGTTGCGTCTGGATGCTGAGGTGGTGATGGATGCCCAGAGCCTGAATGCGGCCTATCCCAATACTGATGCAATGCGGATAGAGATGGTCAAGAAAATCAAGGCGATGCTCTTTGATGATTCCCAGGTCCTGACCCACGACAGCGGGACGCTGCAAAGCTCGACATTGCTGGCTAATCAGACGCTCAATAATCTGATTAATGCCCTCAATAAGTCCCCGGGTCTGGCGGCGGACCTTGCCAAACTGGAGGGGATGATGTTTGATCAGATGACCATGGGCGAGAGCCGGGCGCGGCTTTTAATCGAAAATGATGTGGTCAAGCTGAAAATCAAATCCGGCCCCGGCTGGTTCAAATCCAAACCCTTCGAAAAACATCAGGATGTTATCGATATGTAGAAGTCTTTTATTGACAACATCTTACATTTATTTGCTGTGACATAAAGCCGGACTTAGTTCCGGCTTTTTTTATTTTATATGATAAATTTTTTTAAAAACTGCATAATAACTAATAGAGAAATGTTAAAAATTTGCTTGCAGTATTAGTATAGTGTAGTATAATATAGTCATGGTTAGGTTGCCGAAGCGGCGGTACGTTATAATTCATCGTGTCCTCTCCAATGCCGCCGGGGTCAGGTTTTATAATTCTGCAGAAGCGAATTGCTATTATTGTTATCGTTCTCAGGAAACAGGTATTCGAAGTAAGAGGAAAAGACTATGAAGGCGTATCAAACAAAACCCCGCAAAGCATTCACCCTAATCGAATTGCTGGTAGTGATTGCAATTATTGCATTGCTGATGTCGATTATTGTGCCGGCTTTAAACAAAGCGAAGTTGATGGCACAAAAGACACTGTGTGCCAACAATATCCGGTCGCAAGCTCTGGGTGTAAGGCTGTATGCCGAGCAAAATGACGGTGTCGTTCCGTACAATGTGGGCGGCAACTGGTTCTGGGATATGAGTTTTTACAGCACCAACCAAATCC
>CAZKAI010000123.1:3299-7557 GCA_964550565.1 uncultured Pirellulales bacterium | reverse complement strand
CGTCTGGGGCATCCATGTATGCCAGCATTGCCGAGCTTCGTACGCGTGAGAAGCCTGTCTGGATTAGGAAGATGAGTGATTTGCGGAATGCCGGCGGGACGGTTATGATTGCCGACTCTACGATCAGCCAGGTTGAAAATGATAATTTTGATCAAATTACGGCTGGCGGTTTGAACAGCAAGTATCATATTTTTGATACATCGAATCATTTTTCTTCCCGCAGATCTACTATTGGTCTAAAAGGTTATCTGCCTTCCGGCGGACATGTGGCCTTTGCAGATGGTCATGTGGTCTGGCGGGATTATCCGGATCAATTGAAATGCAGACTGCTGTTGGGTATGTATTTCTACTGGTAATCGATTTATCCTGAAATACTAAAGCTCCGGTACTCGCAAGACTACCGGAGCTTTTTTGTTGGCTTTTGAAATAGGGGTTTATTTTTGTCCGTAATAGGCATTTTTGCCATGTTTACGGAGGTAATGTTTGTCGAGGAGTGTCTGGCTGATGCCGGTCAGGGTGGGGTTGATGGCGAGGGTTTCGAGGGCCATGGCGGCAACCTGTTCGAGGACGACGGCGTTTTCGACGGACTTATCGGCATTTTTGCCCCAGGTGAATGGGCCGTGGCCGGCAACGAGGACGGCCGGGATGCTCATGGGGTCGATGCCGGCGAATCTGCGGACAATGACTTTGCCGGTGTTCAGTTCGTAGTCGCCTTCGA
The DNA here is from genome assembly GCA_964550565.1 of uncultured Pirellulales bacterium. Lineage (GTDB taxonomy): Bacteria > Planctomycetota > Phycisphaerae > Sedimentisphaerales > Anaerohalosphaeraceae > Anaeroglomus. The sequence continues at coordinate 6,839 of CAZKAI010000123.1, read as the reverse complement.
TTTCCGCTCTGGTCAGAACGTCTGTGACTGGCACCGGTCCGTAGAAGTGGTCGGCGTGGGTGGTGCCGAAGGCCGGGATTTCATGACAGGACTGGGCCCAGGCGGTAGCCTTGGGCGAGTGGGTATGGGTGATGCCTCCCACCTCGGCAAACTGGCGATAGAGTTCCAGATGGGTCGGGGTGTCCGAGGAGGGACGCAGGTCGCCTTCGATGATCTTGCCGTTTAAATCCAGCACAACGATTTTATCCGGGGTCAGTTCATCATAATCGACGCCGCTGGGTTTGATAGCGACGACACCCTGTTTGCGATCGATCTGGCTGACATTGCCCCAGGTGAAGATGACCAGTTTGTGTTCGACGAGGGCCAGGTTGGCCCGGCAGACTTGTTCTTTGAGTTCTTCGTACATTCCATATTCCTCTGTGTCGCCCCGCTGGGGCTTGAATCTGTAGATACGAAACCGGGGGCTTCCGCCCCCGGCTATTTTATTGCGTCCCTTCGGGACTTAAAAAACAACGACTCTTTATTACCTATTTGCTTTTTCTTTGATGGCCAGCAGGTCTTTCATGACGCCGGAGATATCGAGTTTGGCGCCCTTGATGCCGAGGCTGTCGTGCAGCTTCTTGTATTGGGCATAAAGCTGCTGATAGACGGCGACGGCTTTCTTGTTGGGCTTGAAGGTCCTGGGCTTGATGCCGCACATAGCTTTCTGGGCGGCGGCGAAGGACTTGTGGGCCTTGCCGACGACGGCAGCAGCAACCGCTGAACCGAGGGCGCAGGTCTGAGCGGAACGGGAGACCTTCATCTCGCGGCCGGTCACATCGGCGTAAATCTGCATCAGCATCGGATTTTTTTCAGCGATGCCGCCGCAGTTGACGATTTGTTTGATCTTGACGCCGTATTCCTCGAAGCGATTGATAATGGTCAGGGCGCCAAAGGCCGTGGCCTCAATCAGTGCCCGATAGATTTCTTCGGGACGGGTATGAAGCGTCTGGCCAACCAGCAGGCCGGTGAGTCGCTGATCCACGAGAATGGTGCGGTTGCCGTTGTTCCAGTCGAGGGCCAGCAGGCCGGACTGGCCGGGTTTGAGTTTGGCAGCCTTGTTGGTCAGTTCGACATGCGAACCGGCCTTTTCGCCGCCGGGCTGGATATAGTTGACAAACCAGTTAAAGATGTCACCGACTGCCGACTGGCCTGCTTCCAGCCCCCAGTATCCCGGCAGAATCGAGCCATCGACGATACCGCAGATGCCTGGGATGTCTTTGAGTTTTTTGGTACTGTCGGAGATCGCCATGTCGCAGGTGCTGGTGCCGATGATTTTGACCAGCGTACCGGGCTGAATACCGGAGCCAACGCCGCCGAGGTGGGCATCAAAGGCGCCGATGGCCACCGGAATACCCGCGGGCAGGCCGAGTTTTTTGGCCCATGCAGCGGTCAATCCGCCGGCGGCGGTGTCGATGGCATAGGTGGTATTGGGCAGCGAGTCGCGCACGCGACCGAGTTTGGGGTCCAGAGCCATCAGGAATTTTTTATCCGGGTAGCCGCCCCAGGCGTCGCTGAACATGGCCTTGTGGCCTGCGGCACAGCGGCAGCGTTTCAGTTTGCTCGGGTGATCGGTGCCGGTCAGCACGCCGGGAATCCAGTCGGCATGTTCCACCCAGGTATAGGCGGCATCGAAGACTTTTTTATCGACCTTGAGGCAGTGCCAGATTTTGCTGAAGAACCATTCCGAGGAATAGATTCCGCCGCATTTGGCCAGATACTGCGGGCGCATCTTGCGGGCAACTTCAGTGATTTTAGCGGCTTCGGCATATCCTGTATGATCCTTCCACAGCCAGACGGCGGCGTTGGGATTGTTTTTGAATTTGGGCAGCATGGCCAACGGGGTGCCATTGGCATCGACCGGGATGGGGGTCGAGCCGGTGGTATCCACGCCGATGCCCACGACCTTGTCGGCGGAGAATTTCTTATCCGCTTTTTTGGCCTGGGACAGGGCCTGCTTGATGGTAATTTCCAGGCCTTTGAGATAATCGGCCGGGTTCTGGCGGGCGACGTTGTGGTCGGACTTATCCAGAATAATTCCGGCCTGACCGGTCTGGTAGCCCCAGACGGCTGTGCCGAGTTCTTTTCCGTTGGCCGTATCGACAATCAGGCACCGCACGGAATTGGTGCCGTAATCTAAACCTATTGCGTAAGGCATAATGAACCTCGATAGAGTTAATAGTTAATAGTTCGTAGTTCTTAGATAAAAAAGAAAAGGCGGGCTGAGCGGCCCGCCTTTTTTATCATTTGTTACAGAGCACCGCGATTCCAGAAGTAAGCATAGAATGCGATGATAATCCCGAGGATAATCACGGTATGCACGATATCCCAGCCATTCCAACTGGCGCGGGTTTCGGCTTTTTCCTGCGGGGTAGAGTTGTAATACGTATATCGCAACTGTTCGACTGAAGGAGCCTTTGTCAGCAGACTGACCAGAATCATGACTGCTACGCAAAGCACAAACAGAAATTCGCAGAAGTGCAGCCAGTTGATGGTCTCGATGGAATAGAGGAGGCCGTACTGCTGCTTAATTTCAGCGATCCGGGCCAGTTTTTCTATTTCAGGCAGGGCGTCGGCCTTGGTTATTTTTCCGCCAATGACCACATCAAGAACCAGACGGAACATGCCTACAACAAATCCTACAATCAGACCCCACAGACCGCCTGCGGCAGTTGCGCCCTTCCAGAACACACCCACAGCGAATGCCGCTGCAATGGCCGGAGCCAGCAGGCTCTGGACGCCCTGGAGATATTGATAGAGCACATCGCCCATGCGCTTCATGACGGGAATCCACAATATGCCAAGCACGACAATCGCCGCGGTCGCAATACGACCGACAACCACCAGGTGCTTTTCGGTCGAGGCGGGGCGGAGTTTCTTGTAAAAGTCACCTACAAACAAAGCTGCAGACGAATTAAACAGGGAGGCCAGCGAACTCATCAGGGCCGCCAGCAGTCCGCAGACCACAATGCCTTTGAATCCGATAGGCAGCAACTGGGCAACCAGTGTTGAAAATGCCTTGTCGGCATCGGGCTGACCATTTTTGATGGGCATATCCAGCAGCCCTTTCTGGCTCAAGGCAAACGCAATCATGCCGGGCACGAGGAAGATAAACACCGGCAGCAGTTTGAAGTAGCCGGCCAGAATGGAACCGCGGCGGGCATGGGTCTGATTCTTGCCGGACAAGACACGCTGGACAATGTACTGGTCGGTACACCAGTACCAGAAGCCGATAATCATCGAGCCAAAGAGCACACCTGTCCACGGATATTTGGGATCGCTTGCCGGGCGTACCAGCCGGAGATTTTCACCGCAGAGGCGTTCGACTTCACTCCAGCCGCCGACGGTCTTGAGACCCAGGAAGAGAATGACAACCGAGCCAATCAGCAGCACGGGCGTCTGCAGGACGGAAGTGTACATAATCGCTTTCATGCCGCCGACCACCGTATAAATACCGGTAATGACCACCAGGCCGATGGCGCTGACCCAGAAGAAATCCAC
>CAZKAI010000123.1:0-3199 GCA_964550565.1 uncultured Pirellulales bacterium | reverse complement strand
ACGAGGTGTTCAGAGCCGATGTTCGATGAAAAAATTGACGACCCAATCTCCAGCCAGCTTGCATTGCGTCCGGCCAGAAAATAATCTGCGGAAGATTCTTCTTTTTTTCTTATCGACCAGAGGACAACAAGAATCATTCCAATGAAAAATGCTGCCAGCACGACCGTGTCCAGCATGTGCCACGGAACACCAATGGCCAGTAAATTTGCGGTCAAGACATTCATGCTTTTATCCTTTCGTATTCACCATGCAACCCAATGGATTAGCGGGTATAGAACTTATGAACGGTTTTAGTTTGATAGAGTTCGCCCGGACGCAGCGTCGTGGTGGAAAAGTGCGGCTTGTTGGGGCTGTCGGGGAAATGCTGGGTTTCGAGGCACATGCCCCAGCGCTGCTTATAGACCACGCCGCCCTTGCCGGTGATGGTGCCGTCGAGGAAGTTTCCGGAATAGAACTGTATGCCGGGTTCCTGGGTCCAGACTTCCATGACTCGGCCGCTGACGGGTTCATGAAGGGTTGCGGCCAGGGACATCTCGCTGCCTTTTTTATCCAGGACCCAGTTGTGATCATAGCCGCCGCCGAATTTAATCTGCTCATCGGCTTCATTGACGCGGGCGCCGATGGCAAACGGTTTGGTGAAGTCCATGGGGGTGCCTTTGACCGGGCGGAGTTCGCCGGTGGGAATCAGGCCGGCGTCAACGGGGGTGAACTTGTCGGCGTTGAGTGTCAGGACATGGTTGAGGATACTGTCCTTGGCGTTGCCGGTCAGGTTGTAATAATTATGATTGGTCAGGTTGCAGACCGTTGCCTTGTCGGTCATGGCTTTGTATTCAATGGTCAGTTCATTGTTGTTGGTCAGCATATAGGTGACGTTGACCATCAGGTTGCCGGGGTAGCCTTCTTCCATATCTTTGCTCAGGTAGGCCAGCTTGACACCGACGCCGCTGTCGGTCTTGATGCCTTCGGCGGTCCAGATGACCTTGTCAAATCCCTTGATGCCGCCGTGTAGCGAATTTTCCTTGTCGTTGGCTGCCAGCGTATAGGTTTTGCCGTCGAGGGTGAATTTGGCTTTGCCGATGCGGTTGCCGTAGCGGCCGATGAGGGCGTTGAAATACGGTGTTTCCTTGACGTAGGCGGCGACATTGTCATAGCCCAGCAGGATATCTTCCATCGTGCCGTTTTTGTCGGGCACGACCAGCGAGGTCATAATCCCGCCGTAGTTGGTGATCGACGCCTTCAAGCCATTGGCGTTGGTCAGCACATACAGGTCCACATTCTGTCCATCCACTTGTCCAAACGGTTTTTTCTCAATCATAGCCTGTCCTTTCTGGCCAGTCATACGCAAAGACGAGCAGGAACACAACGTCAAGACTACTGTCGCGCATACAGCCGATACCAATACATTCCGTTTCATACGTGCAACCTCCTGTTCACTAAATCCATATTTACGTTAACATTGCATACTAAATCTACAGCGACTGACGAACCAGCAGTCGTACGGGATTGGCAATTTTATCTTTGCGGCCCGACAACACCAGTTCGGCGGCGCTGATTCCCATCTGACGAAAATCAGTCGATATTGTAGTGATACCGCCTTCGAGAATTTCTTTGAGCGGCGTATCGTTATAGGAAATTACCCCGACGTCCTGGCCGACTTTAAGGCCTTTCTGGTGGCATTGCTTAATCAGCTCGACCAGCAGGACATCGGCGATGATGATATAGGCGCTCCCGGCCTGCGGGGGAACCTGCGTGATGGACTGGGTGATCGTTCCCTTGATGCCGAAATCACTGCAGAACCGCTCAAAGCCGTGCATAATATCTTTAGGGTGAATGTTCGGCTCGGGGTAGATCAGGATCAGTTTTTTATATTTGCGGACCAGTTCGGCACGGCTTTTGAGGGATTGATAGACGTCGTTTTCGAAGTCCTGAACGACACCGGGATAGGTGCCGTTGACGTAGCCGGGCTGGTCGAGTATCAGCATCTTGTCGGGGTCAATGGCCTCCAGGGTTTCGGCGACTTCGGGATGATAAAACGGCATAATGACGTAGTTGTTATAGCGGCCGACATTATCGAGTATAAGGGTCTTGAAGACTTCAATATTATAATGATGGAAATACAGGTCGATAACAGCCTTGCGGGCCAGGCGGTGCTTGAAGGAATTGTACAGGTCTTCCTTAAAGAGGTTCAGTTCGTCGAACAGCAGGAAAATCCGCCGGGTGTGGTCAATGGACTCGCTGGCGACGTGAAAGCCCTTGTAGGGAGTGGATTGGATGATTCCGCGGCGTTTCAGTTCGTCATAGGCCTTGGCGACTGTGGCACAGGAAATATTGAGTTCTTTGCTGAGCTGTTTGATGGACGGGAGGATGCTTCCGCGAATCAAATGCTTGGCCCCAATGGCATCCGTCAGACTCTGGATGATCTGCTCGTATTTGGGCAGATTGGATTTTGCGTTGAGTTTTACTTTATACTGCACCATCGATATTGTAATCCCGTTCCTTGTTCCGGTTTGTGCATTCCGCTGCAAACCGGCCTCACTATTGCCAGTATAGCGTAGTATAGTATAGATACCCTGTTGGTTCGTCAAGATTAAAACCCGGACTTATCTGATTTTCTTGCTGCCCGGCCGGATTTTTGACTGACTAAACAAGCCGGTTACTATACCACAAATAAACGTATATTCCATAGTTAAGCCGTTGTTTTTTGGGCCATTACGACCCGGTCGTTTTTGGAGAGGTCTTTTTCGATTCGTGCCGGGGCAAACTGGCCTGTTGAGTCAATTAATCCTCGTATGGCCAGGCCCTGGGCGTAGCCGATTTCCATCATCAGGGCACCCTCGGGTTTAAGGAAATCGGCGGCCTGATTGAGAATACGCCGATAGACATCCAGGCCATCGACGCCTCCATAGAGTGCCCTCCGGGGTTCATAATCACGGACGTTCGGCTCGAGTTTGGCGAATTCGGCCTCACTGACATAGGGCGGATTGGAGACGATCAGGTCGAATTTGGATTCGATGCCTTCGATGAGCGGGGCGAATAAATCTCCGCATAAATACCGAATTTTGTCGGATAATTTCATGGCGGCGGCGTTTTCGGCTGCGATGGCCAGGGCTTTGTCGCAGATATCGGTGGCGGTGACGAGGCAGTCTTTGTAGTTTTTGGCGATGGCGATGGCGATGCAGCCGGAGCCGGTGCACAGGTC
>CAZKAI010000122.1:3399-11625 GCA_964550565.1 uncultured Pirellulales bacterium | reverse complement strand
AGCAATTTTGCGGGGATTGCCAATGTGATGACGAAAGAGGGGCTGGAGGGATTTGATGTGATTTTTGCCGACCTGGGGCTGTCGAGTATGCAGATTGATAATCCCGCCCGCGGGATGAGCTATAAGCATGGCGGGCCGCTGGATATGCGGATGGATGACCGGCGGCAGCGGACGGCGGCGAATTTGCTCAATACGCTGTCGGAGCAGGAACTGGCTGTGGCGCTGGAAGAACTTGCCGATGAGCCGGACTGCAGGGCGATTGCACGGCAGGTGGTCCGGCAGCGTGCGACGGAGAAATTCATCGAAACGGGGCAGCTTGTCGCGCTGATTTTTGATGTCAAGGGCATCACGATGCAGGACTGGAAGCGACGGCAGAATCCGGGCCTGCTGCATCCGGCGGCGCTGACGTTTCAGGCGCTGCGGATACTGGTTAATGATGAACTGGGGACGCTGAAGGAATTGCTGCGGGTGGTGCCGTACTGTCTGAAGCCCGGCGGGCGAATCGGAATATTAAGTTTTCACAGCGGCGAAGACCGGCTGGTCAAACATGCCTTTGCCAATGGAGTACGCGAGGGTGTGTATTCGATGGCGGCTAAAGAAGTGATTACGCCGTCGCGTGAAGAGATTGCATCCAACCCGCGCAGTGCGTCGGCAAAATTACGCTGGGCGATCAAATAAAAAAGCCGCGAGCTGGCCAATGGCCACTGTTCTGCCGCGTGTATGCACGGTGTTACGTTATCCTACATAGCCGCGACGGGATGAAATAACATCAGCAGGGGGCTATATCAATAAAAAAAGCCGCGAGGGTCACCCGCGGCCTATGGTCAAAAGTGATGTATGGTGACACCACCCTCTCTTTTATTTTTTACGCATTCTCAGAGCCATTCCGCCCAGACTCAGAATCAGCAGTGTTGCCGGTTCGGGGATGCTGGCGATTTCGATATTGTCAATGGCGAACTTATCGTTGCCGGGACCTTCCACGAGGTCGTCCAGCCGAAGCTGGACATAAGATTGATTATCGATGGCACTATACGCTGATAAATCCAATGTTACCGAGTACCAGGAATCAGTAGCCCAGCCGGGTATGATGGCCTGGTTGTCGGCGGCCTGCGTCCATTTGCCGTCGGCGGCGGTGCGATAGGCGAAGTCAAAGCTGGTTGCCAGTTCGGATTTGTAATTCCAGCGAATAGTCAGGCCGGTGAAGCCTGTGGTGTTGAGCGTGATGATTAATGCGGCGTCGTTGTCTGAGCCGGATTTGTTGATGTCGTCCCATGCGGCACCCTGGCCGGCGATATGCGAAATGCCGGCAGAGTCGGTATAGGCAACCCCGTTTTTGCCGTTGGTGTCGAGGCCGGAACCGAGCAGGGACAGCGTCGGAGCGGTAACGGTGTTGTAGTAGGCCGGGCTTTCGGTGTAGAAGGCGCTGCTGTCGCCAAAATTCCAGATAGCTAAAACAGAGGCTGACGCCGGCACTGCAATTGCCAGAACAGCACACAAGACAAGACTGAAAAATACGTTGGTTTTCATCATTTCTCCTCTCCTGTAGTCATACTATCGTAAGACTATAGATCAATAACATTAGATAAATCATAACAGATTTTACAGTCTACGTCAAGAATACAGATGGAAGCTTCGGTAGGCCAAAATAAAAAAGCCGCGAGGGTCACCCGCGGCCTATAGTCAAAAGTGATGTTGGTGTCATCACCCTCTCTTTTGCGTTTTCAAGTACTTGTTGGCACCTGCATCTATTTGGGCATGGTTATACCTTAATAGTGGATAAGATTGTATCAAATCAGGCATTTTGAGTCAACTCTAAAAGCTGAATGGGGAATCAGGTTTTTGTTTGCTTTCTCCCTATAAGGGGACTAAGCTTTACCTGTTTTCGTCGTAAGACAATGGATAGAAAGATGTTAGATTAGAAAGTCGCCGTTGTGTATAGACAAATTCTACAAGGATATAGTCGGCTTTTTGGCCTGTGGATTGTGCTGGCCGGGGTGGTGGCGTATTTTTATCCCGGTGTGTTTGCCGGGGCACAGCAATACAACCTGTATTTTTTTGCGCTGACGATGTTTGGCATCGGGGCGGTGCTGACGCCGGCGGATTTTATGCCGGTGGTGCGGCAGCCGTGGCTGGTGCTGCTGGGGACGGCGGCGCAATATACGATTATGCCGTTCAGTGCGTATCTGATTTCGCGACTGTTTCAGTTGCCCGATGAACTGGCAGCGGGGCTGATTCTGGCCGGGTGTGCGCCGGGAGCGATGTCCAGCAATGTGATCTGCTATATCTCGGGAGCCGATACCGCGTATTCGGTGGCACTGACCTCGGTGTCAACGCTGCTGTGTCCGCTGATGACGGCGGGACTGACCAAACTGCTGGTGGGGGCGAGGCTGGAGGTGAGTTTCTGGAAGATGTTTTTTGATTTGATATTGACGGTGCTTATACCGCTGGCGGCGGGTTTTACGTTTCGCCATTTCTTCAGACGATTTGCAGAGACGATCAAAGATGTCTTTCCTGCAGTCTCGGTCACCTTTATCTTTTTTATCTGTGCGGTGGTGATCGCGGCCAATCATGACCGGATTGCAGAGATGACGTCTTTGATTTTGCTGGTGGTGGTGATATTGAATGTCGGCGGGCTGTCATGCGGCTATCTGCTGGGAACACTGTTCAAGCTCGGTATTCCGCAGCGGCGGACGCTGAGTATTGAAATCGGGATGCAGAACGCCGGGCTTGGCAGTGTGCTGGCGATTCAGAATTTTGGGCCGCGTGCGGCGGTGCCCACGGCGCTGTTTGTGTATGTGTGCATCTTTACCGCGGCGATCCTGTGCGAGTTATGGAAACGGAATCGGGTGAATTCAGCCCATGGTGAGACTGTGGCGTCGCGATGAAAAAGCTGCTCAATGAAAAATGGCTGGTGGGTTTTCTGGGGCTGATTGCGGCGGTGCCGGCACTGTCCACGGATATGTACCTGGCGGCGCTGCCGCTGATCGCCGAACAGTGGGGCGTGCCCCAGAGCCGGGTGGGGCTGTCGATGGTGATGTGGTTTATCAGCTTCAGCATCTGCCTGCTGCTGTGCGGGCCGATTTCCGACAAGTACGGACGGCGGCCGGTACTGCTGGCGGGCTTGTCGCTGTTTACGCTGTCCAGCTTCCTGTGTGCGTCGGCGGGTAATGTCGTGCAGCTTATTGTGTTTCGGATGCTGCAGGGGGCCAGCGCCGCGGCGCCGGGATCGATGTGCATGGCGATCTGCAGAGACCGTTACGAGGGCCAGCGTCGAAAACATGTGCTGGCATATATCAGTATTATCCTGTCGATTACGCCGATGCTGGCCCCGATGATCGGGGCGATGCTGCTTAAATATGTGCACTGGCGGGCGATCTTTGTGGTGCAGGGAGTGCTGACACTGGGGACGTTGTCACTGACGCTGATGTTTGATGAGACACTGCGGTCGCCGCTTTCGGAGCCGTTTTATAAACTCCTGGGGCGGTATCTCAAGCTGCTGAGCAATACGAATTATCTGCTGTGCAATAACGCGATGGGGCTTCTGGCGGGGCCGTTTTTCGGGTATCTGGGGTTTTCGTCGATTGTGTATATCACGATTTTCGGTCTGTCCGAGCAGATGTTCAGTGTGTTTTTCGGTCTTAACGCGATGGTGTCTATGCTGGGGGCGTTTACGTGTACGCGGCTGACGCGATATGTTTCCGATGTCGGGTTGATTACCGCGTCGCTGTTTGGCTATGCGGCGTGCGGGCTGGGGATGCTGCTATTGGGGTCGGTGCATTATCTTTATTTTGCGGTGTTTATGGCGGGGATTTCCTATTGCCTGGGCATCAGCCGGCCGCTGAGCAATCACCTGATTCTGGAGCAGGTTCAGACCGACATCGGCTCGGCGTCGTCGTTTATCGTGTTTTACCAGTTTCTGGTCGGCTCGATTTCCATGGCGATTACCACGGCGGACTGGGGCAGGCCGATTTTTGTGTTCGGGGTGCTGGCCTTTGTGGTGCCGGTGATTGTGCTGATGTTGTGGCCGATATTGATTCGGCGGGTGTGCCGGGGACATAGCCATGGCTGAATCTGTTTTATCAGCATATAAACCTGATTCAGGATTTGCGGCTGCACTGTGAAACCCGGGATGTAATTGTGTCATCTTAAACAAAGGTGCATTGCGGATGGCGATGCCAAATATAAACATCTAAACAGATAAGCCAATCGGGAGTTCGATATGGACGGGTATAAAGCAGCGAGGTTCAATGGTTTGCATAATGCGGTGATGGTTTGGGTGGGTCTGATTGCGGGGAGTGCGGCTCTGTATGCCAAAGAGCCTGTTGATTACATCAATCCGATGATTGGGGCCTCGACATCCACGGAGGCAGCCGGGGTGCTTCACGGGCTGGGCAAGACCTTTCCCGGGCCTGCGACGCCGTTTGGGCTGGTGCAGCTCAGTCCGGACACCATCACCGGCGGAGATAACGGGCCGGGATATTCGCATCATCATACGACTATCGAAGGATTCAGTTTTACACACATGAGCGGCATCGGCTGGTATGGGGATTTGGGCAACTTCCTGGTCATGCCGACGACGGGCGAACTCAAGACGGCCTGCGGGCGGACGGATTTTCCGGATGAGGGATATCGTTCCCGTTTCAGCCACGAGTCCGAGGTCTGCCGGGCGGGATATTATGCGGTGGACCTGTCGGATTATCAGATTCGGGCGGAACTGACGGCGGCCCCTCACGCGGGCATATTGCGATTTACGTATCCGGAGTCTCCTGTGTCACGGATTCAGATAGATCTGGCCCGGCGTGTCGGAGGGACTTCCACGGAGCAATATGTACGGGTGGTCGATGATACTACCATTGAAGGCTGGATGAAGTGTACGCCGGATGGAGGCGGCTGGGGAGACGGCAGCGGTATGGCCAATTACACCGTCTATTTTTATTGCATGTTGAATATTCCGCTCAAGACTTACGGGGTCTGGAAGGCGGATATCCCGGACGACTGGAAACGAAAACGAGACGATGTGACCAGCCAGCGCTACCGTGAGCAGGTTGCAAAAGCCGAAGTGCTGAGAGGCTGCCGTCAGATGCAGGGCAAGCATCTGGGATTCTTTGTGGAATTTCCGACGACTGACAAGCAGCAGGTTCTGGTCAAAAGCGGCATTTCCTTTGTCAGTATCGAAGGGGCTCGGAAGAATCTGGAAAAAGATATTCTCGGCTGGGATTTCGATGCGACGGTCCAGCAGGCACGTCAATTGTGGAACAAGGCGGTGTCGGGAGTTCGCGTTGAGGGCGGAACCGAAGACCAGAAGGAAATCTTTTATACGGCGCTGTATCATACGATGATTGATCCGCGGTGTGCGTCGGATGTGGATGGGTCCTACCGCGGGGCGGACGGGAAAACGCATCAAACGTCTGATTTTCAATATCGCACAATTTTCAGCGGGTGGGATGTATTCCGCAGCCAGTTCCCGCTGCAGACGATTATCAATCCGAGGGTGGTCAATGACGAGGTCAATTCGCTGATTCAGATTGCGGAATTGAGCGGCAGCCTGTGTTATCCCCGCTGGGAGATTTTGAATGTCGAGTCCGGGTGCATGCTGGGCAATCCGGGGGTTTCGGTTGTCGTGGACGCCTATACCAAGGGTATTCGCGGTTATGATGTGCAGAAGGCGTACGCCCTGTGCCGCAATACTGTGGACAAGTTCAGCAATCAGCCGCTGGGGTATGTGGCCGGGGATGTATCGCGGACACTGGAATATGCCTATACGGACTGGTGCGTGGGACGGTTTGCGGAACTGCTGGGCCATGCGGCCGATTCCAAAACATACTACCGGCGCTCTCTGGATTATAAGAATATTTACAATCCCGCCATTGAGTGGTTTCAGGCCCGCAAGGCCGACGGAAGCTGGGAGGCATGGCAGGGCAAGACCGTACACGGGCAGGGCTGCACCGAGAGCAATCCGTATCAGCAGGGGTGGTTTGTGCCGCATGATGTATATGGATTAATGGACCTGTTGGGCAGGGAAACGTATATCCGCGAGTTGACGGCATTTTTTGAGAAGGCGCCGGCCAAATTTACCTGGAATGACTATTACAATCATGCCAATGAACCGGTTCACCAGGTGGCGTTCATGTTCCACTATGCCGGCCTGCCGTGGCTGACTCAGAAGTGGAGTCTGATTGTCTGTGAACAGGCGTATGGAACCGGCGTGGACGGCCTGTGCGGCAATGAGGACGTCGGCCAGATGTCGGCCTGGTATGTGCTGGCGTCCAGCGGGCTGCATCCGGTTTGCCCGGGGGATGGAGTGTATATGCTGACCAGTCCGCTGTTTGAACGAGTTACGTTTACGCTGGATGGCCGGTATGCCAGGGGCAAGACATTTACCATCACGGCCAAAAACAATTCCGATAAAAATCGCTATATCCAGTCTGCCGCGTTAAACGGCAAGCCGCTGGGGCGGTTATGGATTCGGCACGATGAAATCACGGCCGGCGGGGCACTTGAAATGGTGATGGGAGATGTCCCGAATAAGACGCTGGGGTCGGATGCAGACTCCCTGCCGCCGGGGCCGGATTGGAAAACACGCATAAACTGAAGATGTACTGAAAAAATCAGGGGTAAACCTTGTCATCAAAGGGCTTATTCGGCCGACAAAACCCATTTTGCGGTCAAAAAAACAGGTTTTGTATGCCGTCCGGGCTGCCTTCAACTCGTTTTTCCGTTGGACAATCCACCGACGATTGACTTTTAGGCAGGATTGTTGTATAGTAATAGGACAAACGTTTGTCCTGATGTTTTAAGCGGTTTTGCGTGGGAGATGGGATGTTGAAAACGGCATTATTATGGGGTGTTATACTGACGGGTTTAGCCCTGGCAACCTATCCGCAGCCTGCGGGGTTGTGGTTGTTTGATGACCCGGCTCATTTGGCTAAAAGTACGCTCGGTTCGGATTTGGTGGAATCCGGAACCCACACGGCTGCGGCGGGGATTGCTACGGGGGATGGTGCGGTGCTCGATGGCATTGGCAGCTATTATACCTGCGTTCACGGGCTGTCGGCCAATGGCGGGGGCATCTATGTCAATCAGTGGACGGTGCTGCTGGATGTCAAGCTCCCGGCGTCCAGTGTGGGCAACTGGGTATCGCTGTTTCAAACCAACACCTCCAACGCCAATGACGGCGACTGTTTTATCTCAACCGACCGGAAGATTGGAATTTCCGCCACCGGATATACATCCAGTGTGGTACAGAGTGAAACCTGGATGCGTATTGTCATCTCGGTCAGCAATTCGAATTTTTATCGCATTTATGTCAACGGTGTAAAATGGCTCGAAGGTGTTCCCCAGCCGCTGGATGGGCGATTCGGGCTGGAGGGGTCGATCTTGTTGTTTGCCGATGAAAGCGGGGAGGATTATCCGATACGCTGCACCACGGCGGCAATCTGGGGGCAGGCCCTGACGGATGTGCAGGTCGGTTCGCTGGGCGGGCCGAGCGAGCCTGTCAAGATTACGCAGGCCGCCGACTATGTCGGGATGAATTTATTGTCGAACCCATCCGGGGAAAGCGACCTGATGAACTGGACGATCGTGGAGGGATTCGACTGGCAGGCCACCGACAGGACCGACTGGCATTTTCCGCGTACCGGAAGTCACTATTTTACATCGGGCAAAACGGCTCTGGGGCAGATTGCCCAGGTGATTGATGTCAGCTTTCTAGCGGCGGAAATCGACAGCGGGACTATTCTGGGCCGGGCCGGTGGAAATGTGGGTGGTGACGGACAGGATCAGGGACGCATCTATATTCAGTATCTTAATGCGGCGGGGGACGCGCTTGCGACGGTTGACAGCAGCTGGATTGCGGGGCCGGGCGGAAAGGAGTGGGCCTCGGTGGTTGTGCCGGATGAGGCCGGGCTGTTGATCCCGGCGGGGACGCGGTCGGTTCGATTTGGTTTTCTGACCCAGCGGCTGGCGGGCGAGGAGTGCGATGCCATCGGCGACGATTTTGTCTGGGAGTACAGTCTTGCGGCGGCGGGCAATACGGCTCCGGGTGTGCCTTCGGCAAGGGCTTCCGGCGCCGCGGCGGGGATTGATGACATTATTGCGTTTATGTTCTCGTCGGTTGATCCTGAGGGGGATTCCGTACGCTATCAGGTGGACTGGGGCGATGGGACTTCCATGTGGTCGGAAGACCGGGATTCCGGCGCCAATTATATCGTTTCGCATCAGTGGAAA
>CAZKAI010000122.1:0-3299 GCA_964550565.1 uncultured Pirellulales bacterium | reverse complement strand
GACCGACACCTCTTTCAGTTTTGCCGTCTGGGGAGACAGCCAGCAGGAAACGACCAATCCTGCCGTCAGCCTGGCGATGTTTACGGACATGGCGGCCAGTACGGATTTGGGCGTTTCAGTCGGGGATATTGTGCAGAACTCCGACTATTCGTATTTTGCCAATCCATTCCGCAAATATGTATGCGATATCTTCGCTCGTCAGAAGCCGTTTTTTGTCGCATTCGGCAACCACGACGAGCCTCAAACCAGCTTTGTGCACAAGGCGGTTCAAAACAGCGGCATGACCAGTTTCTCGTTCAATTACGGCAATGCCCATTTTACCTGCATCGATTATTCGCAGCTCAATGACAATACCCTGCCGTATGATGACTCGATCAGTTCACTGCCGCTGGGCTGGTTGGAACAGGATTTGTCCTCCGATGCCGCACAGAACGCTGCGTGGCGGTTTGTCTTTGTCCATGTGCCGCCGTATTGCGAGCGGTGGTTTGACGGCAGCCCGATTTTGCGGATGTATCTGGTGCCGCTGATGAAACAGTACGGAGTCCAGATGTGCTTCAGCGGCCATACTCATGAATACGAGCGGGGGAGACTGGACGGAACTTACTACATCATCAGCGGATGTACCAGCTATCTGGATACGGTCGAACCGGTGGTGGCTGACTGGCCGCACATGACCGTCGGCGGGGCACACAATATCGGTCCCTTTATTGGCGGCTGCGTGCACGGCTATGCCAAACTCGATATTGATGGGACCGAGCTGACACTGACCCAGCACGGCTATTATACCAATGGCACGTATTATGGCGTGGTGGATACCGTCCGGATTGTGCAGGCGGATTTCACAGGCGATGGTGCGGTGGATATGGATGATTTTGCCGTATTGGCCAGGGCCTGGCAGACGACGCCGCAGGATGCGGACTGGAATCCGGCCTGCGATTTAGCCGACCGGGCAAGTCGGATTATCGACCTGGAGGATTTGACGGAGTTTGTGCAGGCCTGGCAGCGTCCGTAAGTCATTTCTTGTCAGTTCGAATCAGATGATGATGGGTTCAAACAGGATGTCTGGTTTCATGCAATCCTGACTGGTTTACCAGCCTGTCTTAACGGCGCCGCTTCCAGAGCGAACGACATGTGCAGGCCTGCGTGCGTGAACGCGGTTGCTGTCTCCTGAATAGCCAGCCGGGGGGTATTCCGTTGATTGCTCAGGTGCCCCAGCATAATAATCCTCGGTATCTTTCTGCCTGTCTTGATGAGATTGACCAGCAGTTCCGCGGTCCTTGGATTGGGCAGATGATACCGGCTGTTGGGATTGTAATACTGCCGCAGGAGTTCCATATCATGATTGGATTCGACAAAGATAAAATCCGCATCGATAAAACGGTCAAAAATGTTGTCCCATTGATAAAAATCCGTGGCAATGACGACCTTGACATCCTGATAAAACACTTCAAATCCAAACGTCGGAAACCCGGGGTAATGCGATACCTCAAACGGCCTGATCTGAAAATCGCCGACGGTAAACGCCTTGTTTGAATACGGATGAAGACCCAGGTGTTTAAATCCGTATCCATTGAAGTGCCTGGCCTTGAGCAGATCAATGCAATCGGCGGGAAGATGAACCGGAATGCCCATCGCCTCAAGAACACGCAGCGGATAATAGGAAATGTGGTCGCTGTGAACATGGGTCAGCAGGACCGAATCAATCGGCCGCTGTTCGGTCAGGGGATGCAGGGCCAGCCGGGTCCTTTTCATGGAAGCCAGCCCGCAGTCAATCACCAGCCGCGTTGTATCCGACCACAGCGTCAGGCAGTTGCCTGAACTGCTGCTGCACAGGGACTGAAAATACAAAGCCATGTGGTTGTTTCCTGCGGTCTGATCACTGCCCGATACAGTATAGATATTTTTCGCCGCGTAAAAAGATTTGGCCACTGCTGATAGCCGGCGAAGCAAACGTCTTTTCGCCGATGGCATTCCGGGCGACCTGTTCAAACGCCGGTCCGGGCTTGATGACTGTGATGATTCCATCGTCATTGGGCATATAGACCAGCCCATTGGCCAGCACCGGCGAGGCATACTGATCGCCGTGCTTTTGTTTCCAGAGGACTGTACCGGCAGCCGCGTCAAAACAGTAAATCTCGCCGCCGGTCGTCGTGGTCAACAGGTACTTATCCACGCATATCGGTGACGGTACATAATAAGCTCCATTCTTCGTTCGCCATGTAATATGGGTCTCGGTCACATTGCCCGCCCCATCCGGCTTGACCGCCAGCAGGTGGCGTTCGGGCCAACTGCTGCAGACAAAAAGCAGTCCCGCCTGTTCGCTATAGACCGGGCTGGAGCAGAATTCCTCCGACGGCCCGTCGATGACCCAATAACGCGAGCCATTGTCCGGATTCATGCCGGCCACTTCCTGATTACCGCCGAAAATCATCTGGGTCTTTCCGGCCAGCGTGCGAATCAGCGGCGTGCTGTAGCTCAGGGCGGGCTTGTCCAGCGATATCTTCCACACCTCCCGTCCATCCGAGCAGCTCAGTGCGACCAGAAACGATTCGCCCTGGCTGGAACCGTTGACAATCACGGTATCCTTATAAATCACCGGCGAACAGCTATACCCGTGCGGGCTGGAAAATGTGCCCGGCCGCTTGAGCCAGATTGGCTCGCCTGCAAAATCGTATGCAGCTACGACCACATCCTTGCCGTCGAGGAAGGAGACATAGACATACTTGCCGTCCGTGGCCGGGGTGCCCGAGGCATAACTGTTATCGGCATGTTTTTTCTCCAGCGGCGCCTTCAGAACGGCCTTGCTCCACAAACACGCCCCCGTCTTGCGGTCAAAACAAAGCAGCATGCGTTCCTGGCTGTCCGGCATGGCCGTTGCGGTGAAGATATGGTCTTCCCACACAATCGGGGAAGCGTAGCCGACCCCCGGCACAGGTGTCTTCCAGACGATGTGGGTGTTGGCATCCCATTGCATGGGTACTTTGGTTTCAAGGCTTGTCCCATCGCCCCGCGGTCCCCGCCAGCACGGCCAGTTTTCTGCAAAGCTGTTTTGAATCCCAGCAGCCAGTAACAACACGATGACAATCCGCCAGATACGAGTTGCCTGCATAGTCACACCTTTTTCATTTTTTGTGCGATATACTGATATAGTAGGTACGACAACTATATAATCAGTTGTCCTATTTTAGCAGTAATGTCCTGCTTTGCATAATCCCAAATTTCTCTTTTTTCATTCGCTACTCAGATTATAATACCCACATGAAAACCGCCCGTTATATCCTCCATGTCGATATGGATGC
>CAZKAI010000121.1:0-11729 GCA_964550565.1 uncultured Pirellulales bacterium | reverse complement strand
TCCCAGTTTTCGGGGCGTCCGCTGCGGGGCCAGGTGCACATCAGCAGACCCGCATCGCCGGCAGCGGCATACCAGCGTCCACGGGTGAAGGCAGCGCGGAACGGGCCGACATCGGGGACGAAGTTGTAACGCCAGAGGGACTGGAGGGCGGTTTTTTGCTTGTCGGGGTCGAACAGGTGGCCGAGGCCGACCCAGTGGGCCCAGGTCTGGCCGAAGATCTGGTCGATATAACAGCCATCGCGGACGGCGACTGCGGTCTTGCGGGTGGGGTCTTCGATCTGGATGAAGTATTCGCCGTTGAACAGTTCAAGGATGGATTGTGCGCCTTTGTCGGCGATGGTCTTGCAGCGGGTGGAAAAGGCTGTGTCGCCGACTTCGGCGGCCATGGCCTGGCCGGCACGCAGGGCGGCCAGATAGAGCGAGGCCAGAAAGCTGATTTTGCCGAACCAGGAGGCGTCGAGCGTGTTGGGCTGGTCACCTTCGATGATGCCGTCGTCGTTGCCGTCTTTGGCGATGAGATACTGGATGGCGCGCTTGATGTTGGGCCAGTTTTTGCGGAGGAAGGCATAATCGGCTGACATCTGGTGTTCGCGATAGGCGCCGAGGATGCGGCCGCACTGGCCGTCATCGGCGGCTTCATTGGCTTTGTCGAGGCCGGCACGCATGCCGATGGAACCGTCGTCGTGCTGGGCGATGCCGAGGTCCACCCGCTGGCGCATGTCGCGCTCCATGGCGGGGAATAATCGCGCGGGGGCCTGGGCGTAGTGCCAGACGTGGGTGCAGGTGCCTTCGCAGCAG
This sequence comes from uncultured Pirellulales bacterium, assembly GCA_964550565.1. Lineage (GTDB taxonomy): Bacteria > Planctomycetota > Phycisphaerae > Sedimentisphaerales > Anaerohalosphaeraceae > Anaeroglomus. The sequence continues at coordinate 10,931 of CAZKAI010000121.1, read as the reverse complement.
CCGATACCTTCCCATGCCCAGAAGCGGCCGTCTTTGAATCGATAGCAGGTGGTCGTGGCCAGGGTGGATGTGTTGGCCATGGTGCGGTCCAGCAGCCAGTACGGCAGCGTGGAATCATACCAGGTTTTGACCCACAGGCGGGTAGAATCGGTGAGGCGGACGAAATTGTCCGCAATATAACGGGTGACTGCCAGAGCCGAGTCGAAGCGGGAGGCATATTCATGGCCGACCCACTGACCGCCGACACCACGTCCGTAGAGATTGGGAAAATGCCAGCAGATGACAAAAGGAATGCTATGGCTCTGGCCGGGAGCAAGGGTGATGGTTTGGCTGAGGGTGCCGATGAGCTTTTGGCCGAGGGGGACTTCGGCAGAGTCTTTTTGCAGGGCTGCTGCATTGATTGATGCAGCGGCGGCAGTATTATCATCGGTGTTGAGGATAGACAAGGTCATTGTGCCAAAATCGGACAGCATTTCGAGTTTGGATTCGGCCAGCGGCTGATCGGTGAAGACGATCTGATCGACGCCGATATTGCCCCAGCCAGCGGTTGCCTGATCGACGATGCGAATGACTGCCTGTTTGCCTTCGTGGCGGCGGAGGTTCATCTGGAGCGGGGTCATTTGGTTGCTGGCTTGGCCAGTTGCTGAGGCCACCACGGTATTATCCACGAGGACTTCAAGGCAGGTTTGGCCTGTATGATTTCCTCCCCCGATGAGGCAGTTGATGAAATGACGTTCGACGGTGAACGGCCGGCTGGTCAATGTGCCTGTTTGGGCATCCTTTTCGGAGACTGACTTGCCGGGAGCAGAGGCGTGACTATTGACGACGCGAGCACCCCGGCCTTTGACATCGCCCTGATAGTCGGGAATATCGGTCATTTTGACAGGACCGGTGCCGAAGGCATCGCCGGTGACCTGCCAGCCCTGCCAGTCGGGCTTTTCGAAATCCTCGAACAGGATATCGGGGCGTTTGGATGCCTCTGAAGGTAATGGACTTGCGGAGCAATCCAGGGACAGGACTTCATCACGATGGATAATTCGATTTTTGAGCTGACCTGCGGCTTTGTCTGCACTGTGATGGCAGACGGCATTTTGCAGCTTTCCGGTCAGGGTGAGTGTCACTGATTGGTCGCTGGTATTAGTCAGGCTGTAATTGAGCATAACTGCCGGAAGGGAGGAGTCATCCAGATTCAGCGGGATAAATGGCGAAAATGCTTCCAGTTCGGCCTTGATGGGGCAGTCCGTTTGTTCATAATGAATATGAGCCAGCGGATAACGCCCGTCAAAGGTAATCGACGAAAAGCCTTCCGTGGTCAGGGGAAGGGATTTGCCTGCGATTTCCAGGGCAAACGACAATTGGAATGGGGAGGTAATCGGGGAGGGCTCGACATAATTGGCACCATCCCGCATAACGATATTTTTGCCTTTGTACTCCACGGGGCGTGGATTGATGCCTTCCTGATCACGATTGAAGATATCCCACAGCCAGAGCCGTCCATCGCCGCTGAGATAGACAGTCCCGGCAAACAGGCCGCCGACGGGCATGCCGATATGGCCAAGGGCCTCGGGATGCGTGACGGTGTCTTTGGTGCCGCGTTCAAAGAGCGACTTGACCCAGGCCGGGTGCAGGCGTTTATCCTGCGGAATGACTTTGAGATAGTCGTTTTTGTCTTCAAAAGGTCCGGCGATCAGTGATGCGTTTTTGAAGGCCAGCGCCACACTGGTTAAGCCTGTCAGCTTGACAAATTGGCGTCGTGACAGAGAAACACTTTTACCGGGTTGGCAATTGCATCCTTTATTCATGGTGTATTCCTATTCGGACAGGACCGTTTCCGCCTTCTGTCCTTATTCTTCGAGGGACTGTTCTTTGACATAGTTGTCAATCATATTGTAATAACTGAACGAGGTTTGGAATTGGACGCCGGTGCGGCGCGCCCAGGATTCCCACATGCGTTTCATCCGGGCGGCGCGTTTGGGCATTTTGTCAATCAGGTTATTCATTTCGGTCCGATCTTTGCTGAGGTCATACAATTCCCAGGGGCCGTCTTTGGCCCAGACCAGTTTCCAGGGGCCATCGCGCATGGCGCGGTTGCCTTCGTGTTCCCAGAAGACCGGCTCGGTATGAATGGGTGCGTCTTCTGTCATGATTAAAGGTACCAGTGACTTGCCAACCATGGGGTGGACAGGCTGACCATTCCAATCGGCGGGATATTTGCCCTCGGCCAGTTCCAGGCAGGTCGGCATAAAATCGAGCAGATATCCGAAATTTTCGACAAACGAACCGTTTCGTGTTTTTGCTATTCCTGTCGGCCAGTGGACAATCAGGGGGGTGGACATTCCCCCTTCATGGACAAAAGATTTATAATACCGAAACGGGGTATTGGAGGCATTGGCCCAGACCCGGCCGCAACGTGGACCGTCGGTGCCGGAGGTAAGATTGGGATCTCGAATCACGGCTTCTGATCCTGAGCCTCGTATGCCGCCTTCATGGCAGGCACCGTTATCGCTGAAAAAGAAGATGATGGTGTTGTCCAGTTTGTCCAGTTCTTTGAGTTTGGCGACCAGCTTGCCGATATTCTGGTCAATTGCATCGATACAGGCAGCATAGGCGGCCATACGCAAATCCTGAAGCTGCTTCTGTTCATCGGTAAGGGTATCCCACTGCGGACCATCATGCGGAGCCGGGGTGTAATCCGAACTGATAAGGCCCATTTTCTTCTGGCGTTCAAACCGCCGGGCAGAAATCTCGTGCCAGCCAGCTTTGTACTTGCCCTCGTATTTTTTGAGGTCTTTTGTTTTGGCTTCCAGCGGCCAGTGCGGGGCATTGTAGGCCAGATACAGGAAAAACGGCTTGTCTTGGGTCTTGACGGATTCATCCACAAACCGGCAGGCATAATCTGTAAATGCATCGGTGGTGTAAAACTCCTCCGGAGCATCGATGGGGTCATTCATATAGGTCAATCGCTGCGGCTTGAAATAATCGCTTGCGCCGTCAATGATGCCGAAATACTTATCAAAGCCGCGCTGGAGCGGCCAGCATTCCTTATGATGCAAGCCGAGATGCCACTTTCCAGTCATGAGGGTATGATAGCCGGCTTTTTTCAGCATCTGAGCAATCGTCACACATCGATTATTGAGATACCCCTGATACGGTTCATCCACAAGAGGGCTTGGCCCCTTCGATGTTTCTGTCATGTGCCCAATACCGGCCAGATGCGGATCCAGGCCGGTCATCAGGCCGGCACGGGTTGGACAGCAGCGGGCGGCATTATAAAACTGTTTAAATCGGAGACCTCCGGCTGCGAGGGCATCCAGGTTGGGAGTTTCGATTTCCCCGCCATAACAGCCAATGTCACTGAATCCCATATCATCGGCCAGGATGATTACGATGTTGGGTTTTTTGGTGTTTGATTGTGCTGCCGACGCGAGCTGGGGAGCCATCGACATTGAAACGGCCAGCAATCCCGCCTTCTTCAAAAAACATCTGCGATCCATGGCATAGTCCTTGTTTTGGGTTAATCCCGGATTCGGCGCTGCACGATATGGGACGGGATACTGTCCGGTTTAGGAGCGATCCCGTCTCATCTGCGATATCCACAAAAACAGGTCCAAAATCTGTTTTTTGAATATTCGATCCTTAGTTATGATTAATACCAGATGGACTTGAGCGTGTAAACATCCAATTTATCAATCATGCTGCTGCCGCCTATGCAGTTCCATTGCAGGGAATCCGGCTTTTGGGTCAGGTTGACGCCAAGGGGCATATAGATACGGCCGTTGTTGGCAAAGATTTCGATGCTCATGCGATCGGCCAGCACTTCAAGGCGGATTTTACCGTCGATGGGTAATAGCGGGGCGGATTTATCCAGGCAGGTCAACTGCTGCTTTGCCGCATCATAGACGATGGGGGTATCGCGAATGACCAGCGAGCAGGATTGGGCATCCTGGTGCTTGAATTCAGCGATGATATGGAACAATTCGCCTTTGATGTCGGCCAGCGGATTGTCGCCGGGTTTGACGGTAAGGTTTTCTTTTTGCCAGTGCTGCTGATGGAGGTTTTGGATTTCACGAATGGGGTCGGTGAACATCCGGATGCCGTCGGGGGTCGTCCGCAGGGTCAGCGTGACCGGAAACAGGATCATCTGATTGAAGGGCATATCGGGCATATTGATCCGTGCCCAGCCCATCTGTACGCGGCGGCCATCCGAGGGCGGGATATCGTTAAATGTCTGGGAGGCGTAGAAGCAGTTGCCGTATTCAAATTTGAGCAAGCCGGTGTCGGGAACAAATCGGGTTCCGTCGAAGCAGCCTATTTTATAATCGCCGCTGGCACCATAGACAACCCACTTGCTGTTTGCCGGGTCTCCATCCACCGGCAATTCAAACAGCTCCGGACATTCAAAAAATCCATCCACATCACTTTGCTTTTGCCATGTTTTCAGGTCGGAGGAATTAAAAATCGACAGGGTCGAGCCATCGATCCACAGAATCATGACCCATTTGCCTGTCGATTCATGCCAGAAGACCTTTGGGTCGCGGCTGCCGTCGACGATCTTGTCGATGACAGGATTGTTTTTGTATTTGGCCCAGGCCTTGCCGGCGTCGTTGCTGTATGCCATCGATTGGGTAAAGGGCTTGCCCTGCGACAACGGATTATTGCCGCCGGCGGAGGTGTAAAACGCCACAATAGTTTTTTCGTCACCCGTCTGCAGGCCGGCGGTGTTGTTATGATCCACGACCGCGGAGCCCGAATAGATGGTGCCCAGTGCATCGGGATGAAGGGCGTCCGGCCATTCCTGCCAGCGCACCATATCGGTACTGACGGCGTGGCCCCAGGTCATATTGCCCCAGTTCCAGCCATAGGGATTGTGCTGATAGAACAGATGGTACCGGCCTTTGTAATAGACCATGCCGTTGGTGTCGTTGAGCCAGCCGCGCCGGCTGGAGAAGTGGAACTGCGGGCGAAGCGCTTCGCGGTAGAGGGTGTCCTGGCCGGGGAAGGTGTCGGCGTGAGTGACGGCGTCAAAGCCGGTCTTCCAGGCCGAGTCATAGCGATCGATTTGGAGGATACCTTGTTTGCCTGCAAATTCGCTGACATCCAGATAGACCCAGAAATCCGGACCTTCTGGGGCGATTTCAATCTGAAATTCCCGCACGCACTGTTTATCGACAAACAGTCGAACCAGACGATTTGCAGCACCGGTCTTGACGGGGAAGTTCAGATATTTTTTCTGCAGGTCAAAGACGCGTTCTTTATTGGCAATCACCTGATGGGGAACACTGCTCTGGACGATGTGGTCCACATTGATGTGGCCCCATCCGCCGGTGTGTTGGTCGACAATCTGAATCCGGACGGTCTGGCCGGCCAGTTCGCTGACATTCCACGACTGCCAGTCGAGCTGTTCGGAGCCGCCGGGGGCGGTGTTGGGACCGGCTGCAGTGCGAACGACTTTGCCGTCGGCCAGCAGGTTCATGCAGGTCTGGCCGGGGTGTCCGCCGCCGCCAATGAGGAAATTGATAAAATTGCGATCGATTTTGAAGGCCGGAGACGTCAGCGTGCCGGTTGTACCGTCGCCCTGATAAAAGGAGTTAACCAGGCCCTTGCCTTTGAAGCCGGAGACCTGCATCTGATTGGGCAGGGTTCCGCGGGCGGGGCCGGGACCGAAGGCCTGGCCTGTGACTTGCCAGTCGCCGTAGGTATCGCCTTCGAAATCGGCGATGAGAATATCCTCAGCGGCAGCCATGGCCGGAATAACACATGACAGCATCCATATAAAACACGTCAATAATGAATTCATAGCTGTTCCTCTGGCAGACTCATTTTTGAGCCCGCTGGTGAATACCCATTTTGCGGTCAGCGAGGCAGACTTGAAATCGCCCCCGTCGGGCAGATTTTGACACATTCGTCGGCACAGGCCTGAGACAGGCTCTGGGCCAGCAATCCATGCAGTGGGACGGCAATTTCGGTTTCAAAGCCGCGGCCGGCAAATGCAAGTCCTTTCTGATCAGTGTATTTGCGGGCGGTCTGGACACACAGGCCGCATAAAATACACTTGCCCTGCTCAAACACAAGGCCATACGGCGTTGTCTGGCGTGTGAAGGGTTTGCGATGACCTTTGTATGTCTGCTGGCGAACATGATGCTGTTCGGCAAGGTTGCGGAGAACGCAGGCGTCCTTTTTCAGGCAGTCACAACCCAGACATCGTTTCGATTCAATCACGGCATCGTCGGGGGACAGTCCATCACCGGGCCTGAGCACGGTACGACGCGGGCCGGTTTGGGCCGTTGCAAGAAACTGCTGCATTTCGCCTTCGGCAAGCTGGCCCAGGCGACTGTTGAACCGTTGGTGAACACCTGTGACTTCTTTGCCGGATAATAATTGCACAATCGATACGGCGGCTTCTTTGCCATCGGCAACCGCACGGACGGCCAGGCGTCTTCGGCCAATCGCTTCACCGCCGGCAAAGATTTTATTCTGGCCAATGCGATAGGTTTTGGCATCCACCTTGATTCCTTTGTCGGTTGCCTCAAGCCCCAAAGCATTGATATCCGCTTTACCCACGGCCACAAAAACCGAATCAAATTCCGAACTGAGCTGCAGGAAAGAAAGCGTCCGGCCAATCTCAACGTTACCGCGGAATTCAATTCCCGGCAGCGACAACAGGGTATCGATTTCCGCCTTGAGCACCTCCGGCGGCAAGACAGCTTTATCTATCGTCGTCAGCATTCCGCTAGGCTGGGGATTCTTATCAAAAACGACTGACGTGACGCCTGCTGCGGCCAGATAATACGCCGCGGCCAGTCCGCACGGGCCGGCGCCGACAATAGCCACCTTTTTACCCGTTAAGGATTTGCACTGCGGCTGATACGGTTTGCCCGAGGCCAAATCCCAATCGGCGACGAATCGCTTTAATAAACAAATCGATACCGCCGCATCATGTCCCGCCCGGCGGCAGACTTTTTCGCAGGGCGCCGGACAGATCCGGCCCAGAATCGCGGGCAGGGCAATATCGGCTTTAATGGTCGCAATAGCCTGGTCGAGTTGGCCGGTGGCAATCTGCCGCAGCATCTGCGGGATATTCATCTCGGCAGGACAACCCCGCTGGCAAGGCCCCATACAATCGCCGGCATGCTCGCTAAGCAGCAGGGCTATGGCCGACTGGCGTGCAGCCAGGACCTGCTGCGTATCGGTGCGAATCCGCATTCCTTCCTGAGCCAGGGCCCCGCAGGAGGGAATCAGCGCCCCCGACCGCTCCATCGCCACGACACAGACCATGCAGCTTGTCGATGGCGTACAGCCGGGCTTGAAGCACATCGTGGGAATCGCAATGCCCAGCTTTGCCGCCGCCTGCAGGACCGTCGTTCCCGGTTCCACATGAACGTGATGGCCGTCAATGGTCAATTGAATGAGATTATCATGATGCGTCATTGCTTAAGACTCCACATCCACGGCTTTGGCCGGGCAGACCGCTTTGCAGGTTCCGCACCGCACGCATTTTTCGTGCTGAATGCGATGCTTGCGGTACGGCTCGGGCGTAATCGCCTCAACGGGGCACCGCTGAGCACAGAGCGTGCAGCCGATGCAGTTATCATTAATCACATAACGAATCAGCCCCTTGCACTTGCCCGCCGGACAGCGGCCATGCTTGTGGGCTTCGTATTCCTCGCGGAAATAGTGCAGCGTCGATAAGACCGGATTGGGCGCGGTTTTGCCCAGCCCGCAGAGGCTGCCGGCCTTAATCTGTCGGGCCAGGTTTTCCAGTGCTTCCAGATCACACGGCTTGCCCTCGCACAAATCCGTCAGCATCTCCAGCATCCGTTTGGTGCCGACGCGGCAGTAGGTGCATTTGCCGCAGGACTGGGCCTGGGTGAATTCCAGAAAATACCGGGCGATATCGACCATGCAGTCGTTTTCGTCGAGTACGACCATGCCGCCGGAGCCCATCATGGCCCCAACCGACAGCAGGGATTCATAATCAATCGGTGTATCGGCCAGCGACGCGGGCACACATCCGCCGGATGGTCCGCCGATCTGGACGGCCTTGAATTTCGCTCCCCCGGCGACACCGCCGCCGATTTGTTCGACGATATGACGAATGGTCATGCCCATCGGCACTTCAATCAGCCCGCCGCGAACAACCTTGCCGGTCAGAGCGAAGACCTTGGTGCCCTTGCTGCCGGCGGTGCCGATGGATGAATACGCTCCCGGTTCACTGCGGAATATCCACGGAATCGCGGCGTACGTTTCGACATTATTAATCAGCGTGGGCTTGTCCCACAGGCCTTCTTCGGCCGGGTATGGCGGACGCAGAGAAGGCATCCCGCGCTTGCCTTCAATCGAGGCCAGCAGAGCGGTTTCCTCGCCGCAGACAAACGCACCGGCCCCTTCCATAATCGACAGCTTCAAATCTCCCAGCAGACCACGCTCATGACAAATATCAATCGCAGCTCGAATCCGCTGGACTGCCAGTGGATATTCGGCACGGATATACAACACGCCTTCTTTGGCGCCGATAGCCCGGGCGGCAATGGCCATCCCTTCCAGCACACGGTAAGGATAGCTTTCCAGAATCATCCGGTCCATGAACGCGCCGGGGTCACCTTCGTCACCGTTACAGACGATATATTTTGGATTGCCGGGGGCCTGCTGAGTAAGCTGCCATTTGCGGCCCGTCGGAAATCCGCCGCCGCCGCGACCGCGCAGGCCCGACTCGATGACCCGCTCGACAATAGCATCAGCAGACATCTGACTGGCCTGCTGCCAGCCCTGCCACCCCTGATGACGCAGGTATTCATCCATATCCAGCGGATTCAGCCGTCCGCAGTATTCCGTGGCGATACGCTGCTGGCCGCCGAGGAAAGTGCAGATTTCCCCATCTCGCACGGCACGCCGGACCAGCGGTTTGGATTCGCTTTCCAGCAATCCATCAAGGGCATCATCGGCAGCTATTCGCAATCGACGCCACAGTCCTTTGGGTTTGAAATGTCGTTTGACAATCCGTCCGGCTTCCGCAGCCGAAACTTTGGTATATAAAACCTCTCCGACGTCTTTGGAAGACGCGGTATCCACGATTTCCACCAGCGGGGTTTGATGACACATACCCACACAGCCAACGGGCTTGATGACCACGCTGTCGGATAGTCCCATCTTCGCGACGGTCTGATCCAGTTCCCTGCGGACATCCATACTGCCGCCGGCCACACAGCAGGAGCCAACGCCGATCCGCAATTCCACCGGGGCCTCTGTAACCGTCTTGCTCTGGCCGTTACCCGACGGAGACGATTCGGCATCGCCTCCACGCAGGGTTGCTTCGAGAATCTCGTGCACGGCCTCCGGACGCACCGGGCCATAGACTTTTTTATCCACCTGCACCACCGGCGCAAGCGTACAGCAGCCCAGGCAGGCAATCTTTTCGACGGTGAACAGAAAATCCCTGTCGGTGTCTTTATCCGGGTCGATTTTTAACTGTCGCCGAAAGGCCTCATAGACCCGCTCGGCTCCCTTGACATGACAGGCGGTTCCGACACAGACCCGGACGGTATGCTTGCCAGCCGGAGTGAGACGAAACTGGTCATAAAAGGTCGCCACACCCCAGATGTCGGCATGACGAAGCCCCGTCCGGCGGCAGACCTCCTCAATCGCCTCGGTCGGCAGATAGCCGTACTGCTGCTGAATCGCCTGCAGGATGGCCAGCGTCTTTTCCTGTCCGGTGCCGGTGCAAGTCAGAATCGCCTCAATCGGTTGTAAATCACACTGCGGCACTAATCCACCTTCCCGATGCAATACAGGCTCTTGGTTGAACGCAGAAACATCCGCCCCGGGGCAAACGCCGGGGTAGCATAACATTCTTCATCGATGGCGCTGCGGCCCACTTCCTGATATGTCCGGCCTGCCTGAGCGATAATCATCTGGCCGTTCTGGCCCAGAATATAGAGCTTGTCGCCGACGAGGGCCGGGGAGGCATGGCATTCCAGTTCCAGCGATTGCGTATAGGCCTCCTTGCCATCGGCCAGGTCAAAACAGCTCAGCCCGCCCGAAACCGTCAGGGTCCAGACCAGTTCGCCGTCGCTGACGGGGCTGGCCACATCGGGCATATCCCCCGGGCCTTCCCAAGCCTTGGCGGACTCGGTCACATCGCCGCCGGCGTTATCCAGCCGATAGGCATAGAGCTTGTCATACGGCTGAAGGGCCACGACCAGCCCGGCGGCCAGAATCTGTGTCGGGGCAATATCGCTGCCCAGGCACGAGGCCTTCCACAATTCCTGTCCGGTTGCCGGGTCATACCCTATTATCCACGGTGAGCCGCTGGTCAGAATCTGATAGCCTTTGTCCGTCTTGACAATCGTCGGCGAGGTCCATGTATTGGGTGTCGGGCGTTTGGTACGCCAGACGATGGCGCCGTCGGTAATATTGAACGCCAGAATTTCGCTGAGCCCTTCCTCACTGCCCTGATCGAACTGCACAATGACTTTATCATCAAACACCGCCAGCGAGGTCGCATAGCCATAGGCACTTTCAGGAACACCGAGAGCCTTTTGCCATTGAACCTTGCCATCGCGGTCAAAACAGCCGATATCGCCGGTGGCAAAGATCGCACAGACATAGCTGCCGTTGGTCGCGGGGGTATTGGCGGCAAAGCCGGTATCTTCCATGATATGCGGGGCTTCGCGTCCAGCGGTGCCGTCCGGCTGGATCTGGCCGGTCCATAACAGCTTGCCGTCTTTGGCGTCGTAACAGAATATCTTCTGTTCGGTTTCTGTGGCGCCGGTCAGATAGACCCGGTCATCCCAGACGATTGGCGAACTGAAACCCAGCAGCGGGACTTCGGATTTCCAGACAATTGCTTTGTTTTCTTTTTCATTCCATGCCGCCGGAATATCCGGCATCCGGCAGACGCCATCGCCCCACGGCCCGCGGAAGGACGGCCACTG
>CAZKAI010000120.1:0-11893 GCA_964550565.1 uncultured Pirellulales bacterium | reverse complement strand
TGGCCAATCGTCTGACTGGCCTGAGCCGTGTCGGGGCCAGGACGGCCCTATCAATGGCGTTGAATACGGAAGGCAAGATCACCACTGCCTGGCTGAGCAGGATGAAAAAGACCCTGATTGAGCGGGAATGTCAAGGGCTGCTGGAGTTCTTGGAATCGCCTTATACCCTGGACCATGTGGCGGGTCTCGATGCTGCCAAGGTATGGCTGCGAGAAGATACACAGCTTCTGCGTAAAAATGCGTTTCATGCCTTGCCAATGGGGTATTTAATTGCCGGCCGAATTGGCACCGGCAAGACCTTTCTGGTTCAGTGCTGGGCAGGGGAACTGGGGATACCTTGTCTGGTATTTAAGAATTTCCGAGACCGCTGGGTGGGAGCGACCGAATCCAATCTCGAAAAGATATTTTCCATCCTGCACGCACTGGGGCAGGTCGTGGTCTTTGTCGATGAAGCAGACCAGGCGGCGGGCAAGCGTGAAAGCGGTGACGGAGACAGCGGGCTTTCCGGCCGGATATACGCCATGCTGGCCAAGGAGATGTCGGATACACGCAATCGCGGACGGATTATATGGGTATTTGCCACAAGCCGGCCGGACCTGCTGGAAGTCGATTTGAAGCGGCAGGGTCGTCTGGATGTGCATATTCCGTTATTTGCCCCACAGACCGAGGAGGAAATGAGGGTTTTATTCCATGCGGTGGCCAAGAAATTACGATTTCCGCTGACCGAGGCGGATTTGCCGGACTTGCCCAAAGGATTGGTATTGGGGGGCAACGAAGTGGAAGGCGTCCTGGTACGGGCATTGCGAAAGTATGAATTGGCCGGCGAGAATCATCTGCCGCTTAAAAAAGCATTAGAGGAAACCCTGACTCAGGTTCGACCCAGTGCTCATACCAAGAAACTGGAGTATATGGATCTGGTTGCAGTCCGGGAGTGCACGGATGAGCGGTTTTTGCCGGAACATTTTAAGAATCTGGCTCCAGAACAACTTGAATTGCGGATTGAATCGCTAAGGAGATATGTCTAAAAATGGGATTACTGGCAAAATTACAGGAATTAGGGTGCCAGTTAAAACTGGTCCAGTCTGTTGAGCGTCCGGCAGCAAAGATGCCGACCAAGGTTGAGACTAAAGCCGTTACCATCAAAGAACTTATAACGGAATTGCATGCCGAAAATGTCAAGATTTTGGCAGAGTCTCCGGTGGAATTAACAATAGAATTTGGCAAGATATTTGAGTCGGCTGGTATAAAAATACCAAATCATGGCTGGACAATTGAAAAATTTATTGAGGTTTTTCAGTCTAAATATAAAACGGCAGATGCGAATGAAGTCAAAAAAGCCGTTCAGTTGTGGTTGAGTGAAAAAAAAGTCTCTTCTGAAGATCTCGTCCGGGATGCACTTGCTAAAGATCAGGCGCTGGATGCATATGAAGAGTTTGTCTTAAAAAAAATGAACGGACGGAGTCAGGCGAGACAGGGTCGTATTTCTGAGATTGCTAAAGAAATAGATAAATTAAAACAGGAACTGAAACAGCTTGAAGGCGAAATGCAGCAGGAACAGAATGATGCCGGAAAATGGCAAAATCGAAAAAAAAGCTATGAACAGGATATCAGCCGGGCGGTTGACCTCTTGACGAACAACACACAGTAAGCCCGGATGCGGATGAGGACTTTCAATCAATTAAGGAGAATAGTATGGCGATTATGGCACGTTTAAAACGACTGGTTTCGGGTTTTGTCAGTCTGTTTGTCAGCGGTATTGAGCGGCGCAACCCCGAAGCTCTGATCGAGGCGGCTCGTCAGGAATTCCGGGATCGGATGGCGCAGTATAATCTGGCGCTGGCCCAGATGGCAGGCATTGCTGAGCGTCTCAAGGCTCAGATTACCGCCAAAACCAATCGCGCCAAAGAATTGGAACGTCGCGTACTGGCCAATCATCAGGCAGGCAATCTGGAATTGGCGGGCAGCCTTGCACGAGAGCTGCAGGAATTGAAGTCCGATCTTCTGACCGATACGCAGGAGTTGAAAGAAACCGAAGATGCTTACCAGGCCAATCTGCGTCAGGCCAAAATGGCTCAGAAGGAATTTGAAGAAAAAATCAGACGCCTCGATAAGCAGTTATCCCAGGTCAAAATTAAGGAAGCTCAAGCTGAGGCCGCCAGTGCTCTCGGCAATGTTGCCTTCAAGGTCGGTGATATGGGTGATACAATGAAGACCGTCGAAGAAGTCCTGGCCAAACGGTATGAGGTGTCTGCCGGAAAGGCCCGAGTTGCCAAAGATATTGTGGATTTGGACCAGCTTCGTGAAAAAGAATCAGAACGAAAAGCCCTGGAGCAGAATGCTCTGGCTGAATTTCTGGCCAGCCAGGGCATTCAGGCACCCGCTGCAACCCAATCAGCCCCTGTCATGAACAAGGAGATCGGCCCTTCGCAGCAGGGCGGTCAGAGTTAATCTCACTAATAGTCGAGTAGAAAGGAATATCTATTATGGAATCTCAGGAACATAAAATTACACCGCTGGGTCGAATTGTTTCCGTATTATTGATTCTCGGTTTGATTGGCGTCGGTGGCTACCTTGTGGTCAATCGGATGATGCCCGGACTTCTTGGCAAGGCACCAGGTTCCGCCACGACTCCCGGTGCTGCGGAAACACCCGCTGTTGAAGAACAGGATTTATCAGGTGTTACTACCGTCAAGGAATACAAGTATGTTCCGGCAGAACGCCTGCCCGCTGTCAAGGGTGTCAGTCAGTACAAGTGGGACGCAGACCAGAAAGTCCTGCGTTTTTCGTATAATGTCTGGGCCGGCTGGCTGCCGGTGATTGCGGCCAATCATGGTGTAAAGCCCAACGATGACAGTGTATTTTTCAAAAAGTACGGTTTCCGTGTCGAGATGGTCCTGATGGATGATCCGGTGACCGCCCGTGACGCCTTTGCTGCAGGGGAAGTGCATACCCTGTGGGGTACGGCTGATATGATGGTGCTGTTCGCCCCGGAACTGGTTCGTGATTCGCGTATCTCTCCGCGTGTCGTCCAGCAGATTGACTGGTCCAATGGCGGTGATGGTATTGTGGTTCGCAATACGATTAAATCGGTGGCGGATTTGCGAGGCAAGACTATCGCCCTGGCTCAGAATTCGCCGAGCGAATATTATCTGACATCACTCCTGCTCAGCGCCGGGATGAAACCCGCAGATATTCGCCCGAAATATACCGCTACGGCGTTTGAAGCCGCTGCCGCATTTGTAGCGGATAAATCCGTGGACGCCTGCGTATCCTGGGCGCCGGATATTTACAATATCCCGGATCGTGTTGCCGGGACACGTATTTTGTGCAGCACCGCCGAATCCAACAAGCTGATTGCCGATGTATATGCGGTTCGTGCCGACTTCCAGCGTGACCATCCGGAAGTGGTCGAAGGACTCGTGGCGGGCATATTCGAGGGCATGGATATGGTTAAAGACAGCCCCGAACAGGCTGCCGGCTGGATGGCTGAGGCCTTTGGCATGAAAGTCGAAGAAGTCATGGGAATGCGGAACGATGCCCACCCGACGAACTTTGCCGAAAACGTGCAGTTTTTCCTGAATGCCTCCAATCCCACCAACTTCGAACGCACCTGGCAGAATGCCAGCTATGTCTATCGTGAATTAGGCCGTATCAACAGTCCCGTGCCCTTTGACCAGATTATGGATTTTTCAGTTATTCAGAAACTGGAAAAGGCCGGCACGTTTGCTCATCAGAAAGATGAAAGCATTGCTACATTTACTCCGGCCAGTTACAAGGTCATTCAGGCCGAGGCGCCGATCCTGACACAGACAATTCGAATCAACTTTTACCCGAATTCGTCAAATCCTTATGAACCCGCTCGCGACCAGATCGGCACCATTATTCAGGGCAAACTGTATGACCCGGGTGTGGATGCGACGCTGGAACAGGTGGCACGTCTAGCAGGGCAGTTTGACCGGGCTGTGGTGCTGATTGAAGGTCATACGGATTCGAGCATGAAGGGCCGGGTGCCTGTTCAGGCCGTCAAAGATTTAAGTCTTTCCCGTGCCGAGGCAATCAAACAGGCCTTGATCGATAAATACAAATTTGAACCCAATAAATTTATAGTCCAGGGTGCCGGATGGGATAAACCCGCGGATATGAATGATCCGTTAAATCAGGTCCTGAACAGGAGGGTTGAAATCAATGTCTATCCGCCGGAACAACAATAAGAATCCCATGAATGTATTAGGACGACTTATCTTTGCCATCATTCTGGTCTGTGTATTTTTTACAGTCTTTAAAAATAACAGACGGCATTCTTCGGTGCAGGTGACGCATGAACAGCCGCCGATCGTGCACAGAGAACCGGTACGCAATCCGATTATGCGCGCCCTGACTGAATCATCGGTGGTGACGGCGCAGCGAGAGGGAATTGCTATTGGTGTGGCGTTCGATGTTTCAGGGAGCATGAAAGACAATGTCGCCGGCGCTGACGGCAAGATGATGCCGAAAATTCAGGTTGCACGGCAGTGTGCTCTGGGTATTCTCAAACAGGCCGATGCATTTGTGCAAAAACATCCTGAACAGACGGTCGAGGTGGGTGTGTTTGAATTCAGTTCCCGTCAGAGAGGACCTTCCTGCCGTCAGGTCATTCCGTTTGGCCCTATCAATTTATCCGCAGCGACGTCTGCGGTTGAAAGGATGAAGCCGGAAGGTGGAACGCCGATTGGCGATGCCGTCATCCATGTCAAACAGGCAATCGACCAGACAGGTCTGAAGACAAAGCATCTGCTGGTTATTACCGATGGTGAAAATAATCAGGGGTATGCTCCGGGTGATGTGGTCGATGTCCTGTCGCGGCTTCCCGATGACCGGCGTTCCAGTGTGTACTTTTTTGCTTTTGATGTGGCTGCGAATAAATTTAATGCCGTCCGTGACGCCGGGGGACTGATCTTGTCGGCTGCCAATGGCGTTGAGCTGCAGCAAACCCTGGATTATGTCCTGATGGGTAAGATTCTGGTTGAACAGCCTGAGACTCCGGGAGCGAATTAATCGATGATGAAGGATTTGTTCAAACTTCGAAGCACATTACCCCGGTGGCTGATTTTGCCATTGGGTTTAATCCCAATGATTCTGCTGCTGGTCATCTGGTGGATAATGACCGCCGGACCTGTGGAGCAGCGGATGATCAGCCCGACCCTGCTGCCAAGCCCGGTGGAAGTGGCAGATAGTACTGCCGAGCTGTTCCGGCGGGACTTGCCGACTCACACCCTGGCCAGTCTCAAACGCATCGGACTGGGGTATCTGCTGGCTCTGGCAATTGCAGTTCCGCTGGGGATTACCATGGGAGCATTGTCGTTTATGCGAGCCTTATTTACGCCTCTGACGACGGCTTCGGGTTATATTCCCATTGCGACACTCGTGCCGCTAACCTTATCCTGGTTTGGAACCGGTGAGCTGCAGAAGGTGATTTTTCTGGCAATGGCATTTGGTATCTATTTGCTTCCGCTGATTGTCTCGGCGATTGATAATGTGGCTGATGTGTATATCAAAACGGCCTATACGCTTGGGGCCAATACACGACAGATTGTCTTTCATGTAATGATTCCGATAGCCATGCCTGATATCTGGAATGCAATGCGGCTGGCCTTTGGGGTCGGATGGACGTATCTGGTGCTGACCGAAGTGGTGGTCATGGAAAGCGGGCTGGGGTATCTGGTTCAGATTTCCTTTCGGCGCGGACCCCGCGAGCATATTTATCTGGTGATTGTGCTGATTACACTCATTGCCTGGGCGGCGGACCTGCTTTGGGATCGTCTGGGGCGGATGATGTTTCGCTACAGGGGGGCTGCCTGATGCCTGAATTACAGAATAGTCCTATAGTCGAACCGCAGAGTACTGCCAAACCGCCGATTATCGAATTTCGTAATGTGACAGTACGTTTCGGAACGTTTACTGCCATCAATGATATTTCATTTGTGATTGATGATATCCCCAATATCGGTGAATTTATCAGTGTTATTGGCCCCAGCGGCTGCGGTAAAAGTACGATTCTGAACCTTATTTCCGGCCTGCTGAAACCGACCTCAGGAGAAATTTTGATTCATGGTGAGCCGATTACGGGCCCGGGCAGCGACCGCGGAATGATTTTCCAGCAGTACAGCTCGTTTCCGCATCTGACGGTCCGGGACAATATTCTTTTCGGCCTGCGGATGAATCAGAAAAAGCTTCATCTGACCGCTGATCAACGGACCGAAAGGGTCGAAAAACTGATACAGGAAGTCGGGCTTGCCGGCCACGAAAGAAAATATCCGCACCAGTTGTCCGGCGGCCAGCGACAGCGTGTTGCGATTGCCCGTACATTGGCTCTGGAACCGCGGATTCTGTTGATGGACGAACCCTTTTCGGCTCTGGATGAGCCGACCCGGCTGGAAATGCAGGCCCTGCTGGTGAAATTGTGGTATCGTGTTCAGCCCACTGTGTTCTGTGTGACTCACAGCATCATGGAAGCGGTCTATCTGGGGCAGCGAGTCTGGATATTGACCCATGCACCGGGACAGATTGCCTATGATATTCGGGATTGCATTCCGCCATCGCAGGATGTTTCACCTCTGGTGGCACAGGAACGGGACGATTTTCTGAATGCCTCACGCATCGTGACCGAGGCGTTTCGCAAGGTCTCGGAAGCCAAAGGGGCTATGACGAAAAAATAATGTGCCGAACAGGGCAACATTATTGAAAAGGAAAACAATTAAAACAAGGTAAGGAGTGAAACTATGAAAACAATTTCCAGCGCATTGTCAAAAAAAATCATTGACTTTCTCAAGACAGAAAAAGGTCTCGATGAAAAACAAATCGCCAAACTGGCCGGAACAACACCCAAGTACATTACTGAGATACTAAACGGAGACAAGGCTTTCAAGCAGGGCCAGTTGGATAACATCCAGAAAGAGCACGAACTGTTTCTGGCGATGGCACCCGGGCTGGTCAGTGAACTGATCGCCACCAAGACCAAAAAGAGCCGGGAATTTGTTACTGAAAAGACCAAGCAGGGCAAGGTTTTGCTCAAGAAAAATGCCAACGCTGTCATGCAGTTTATCTGCTCGCTGGCTGCGGAACATTCGGAAAAGCCTTAGTATCCTTCTATCGTTTCACAGAGACTTTCGTCGTCAAAGGCCTGTCTGCGGATAGGCCTTTTCTGATGGATAATATTGTATGTAAAAGGATATAGTAGAATTTATAATACTTGATATAAATTTCTTGAAAAATCCAATGACCTGAGATATTTTAACATTAAAATATTATCTAAATCAGGTCTTGAATGATGAAAAATACTCCGATTGATTCGAGGCTGGCCGGCCAGCGTAATGAACGACTAATTCTGTCCTTGCTGCGGGAGCATGGGGAATTATCACAGACCCAGCTTTGTCGTATGATTGCCTTGGGCAGTTCGACGGCCAGCAGCATTGTATCACGCTTGCGTGACAAGGGGCTTGTGATTGAAACACAGGGCCAAAGTGATAAACGCGGACCAAAACCCATTTTATTAAAAATCAATCCCTCTGCACGCTATGTCGCAGGTATCGAAATCAATCCCAGCTATATCCATATCGGTGTGTTTGATTTTACAGCAGGCCTGTTGATAAAAAGCAAACTCCAACTCACAGCCAGTCATACCGTTGATTATGTATTGGATACGATTGAACGGCAATTTCCGGCTATTGTGAAGAAATTAAATGGGGATCAGGATAAAATACTGGGGATTGGGGTTACATTGAGCGGTTCTGTTTCTCCGCAGGGGACTGTCCAGCTATCCAGCACCCTTGGCTGGAAACAGGTTCCATTAAAGGAAATGCTGGAACTGCGGCTGAAAAACAAGGTCTTAATCTACGGAACTCGTGTCCGGCTGATGGCTGAAATTGCCCAGGAACCTGAATTGCAATCCCGTAACATCTTGTATATTAATGTCGCCAATGGTGTCGGTGCCAATATTTATATGGATGGCAAGCTGATGACCGGCTCAACGGGGCGTTGCGGGGAAATTGGTCACATTATTTATGACCCCGATGGCCCTGTATGCGGTTGCGGACATAAAGGGTGTCTGGAGTCTTTGATTTCCGGACCAATCCTGGCGGATAAAATACGAAAAGATGTTCACAATGGTGCGAAATCCATCCTGTCGGATTGGCTGGCCGAACAGCCCTCCGAGATGCCGGAGGATGTTGTGGATTTGTGGGGAAAGGCCATCGAACAGCAAGATGAATATGCCCTGCAAGTGCGCGACTATGTCGCAGAACGTTTAAATCGTGCAGCAGCAGCAGCAATTAATACATTTGATCCGGATACGATTATTCTTGCGGGTTATGTCTGTCGTCAATGTACAGGTTTTTTTGCCGAAAACATCCGTCAGGCGATGAACGGGCTTGTTTACGACTCACCCTGGCGGGATATTCGCATCATGGCTGCCCGTTGCGGCGAAGAATCGCTCATTAAGGGGGTTGCAATGAGCATTTTGCAGGATATTCATCCGATTTAACGGCAGAATCCGGCCAAAAAGCTTGCAAATTTACGCAGAAATTATACACTTCAGACAGAGCACCCGTAGCTCAGTAGGATAGAGCAACGGTTTCCTAAACCGTAGGTCGTGCGTTCGAATCGCGCCGGGTGCAGTAACGATAAATCCTTGATGACAAAAGACATGTGATGTATTTGATGAGTTTTGCAAGCCCGAAGGAATTCTTTTTTTAGTCAGAAAGGGAAACATCGCCGGCATTACATACCAATATCACATCCCCCGGCAGATTAGCTACTTCTCGCATCGACGCGATCAATGTACAGGCTTTGGTATTATCAATGGGTTCAATGCCTGCAAACAGTACTGCTGATGGCTGCATTGCATATCGAATTGCTTCCAGCGGCGTTTCCGTCGGCAGTAAAACAATTTCAGCGCTGATACGCGCAGTAGACAGTATGTCTTCCATTTCGGCTTTTAATTGTTTAATATTAGCCCGAGAAGGAATTGTTCGCAGGACTCGTAATGGACAGTCTCGCCACTGCCGATTCTCTTTCAAAAGAAATCCGAACAGCAGCATAATTGGGCCATTAACAGAATCATTCCACCAGATATTGATAGCTCCGGTCTGAGGATTCCATTTTTCCTGAACCTGCTGACATCGCACAATCAGCACATTTCGCTTCATTTTCTGCGACAGGGCCAATATCATCGAGGCGATGTCCGATTTCGATGTATCCTCGCTCCAACCCAGTAAAACCGTGTTGGGACGCAATCCGCCAATGCCATGGCACTGAATCAAAGCCTTCAGCCCGTCGGCAAAATTGTCATCAACGACAACAGCGGGAAATGCATCCAGCCTTTCTCTGGCAATGAATTTACGAAGCATTTTTTCGGCTTCAACCTGTCGATTGATACGGTCTTCCAGTTGTCCGCTGATAATCTGCCCCAGCGACACTACGCCTCGTTCAGCCGAAAGCAGACAGGCATAGCTGACCAGATGAAGACGGTTCTTCGGATTTCCACTCAAGGCCAGAATGGAAGGTCTCCAGTTTTTTGGATGAAAGCGTTCCTTTTCAAGACGTAAAAGTGCTTTTCGTGCACGCTGAAACGCCAGACCGCTGGTAACGTCTCCCCATTGAACAACAATTTCAGCTCGTTCGATTAAAAGAAACATGCTGGCTGCCAGCAGTATTGCAACAATGGCCCAGAAAATATTGACCAGAAACATGACTGCCAGACAGCTTAAAGCCCCAATCAACGCAATGGACCAGTGGTTAAATTTGAAAGTAGGACGAAAGCTGGGGTTGCGTGTGATGCTTTCATAGAAACAGGCAAGATTGAGGGTGCCGTATGTCAACAGGAAAAACATGGTAATAATTGGAGCTATCGTGTCGAGTTCGCCGGCCATAATCCCAGCCTGAGCAATCAGAAAAGTAACGATGATCGCTCGCCGGGGCTCATTGGATGCGCCGCTGCCGCGCCCGAACCATCGGAGCCATTTGAATACATTATCCTGGGCGAAGGCCTGCAGAATGCGCGGCGCTCCCATTAAACTGCCCAAGGCAGAGGACAGTGTGGCACAGAAAACTCCTGCAAAAATCAGCATTCCCGACCAGGCCGTTTCTTTCATCACAAAACCTTCGTTAATGAGTGTGGAACGCGGGCTGCTGGCTGCCAGCAATACAGCAATTATCGCATAAATCAATGCTGTGAATCCAACCGCGGCCAGTGTTCCTCTGGGGATTGAGCTGCTGGGATTTTTCAGATCGCCCGACATATTGACCCCGGCCATAATGCCCGTCACGGCTGGAAAAAACAGAGCAAAAATGAAAGGCAGCGAATACCGGTCGGTCCAGGCAGGGGCAAAATTAGCCTGGATATGTTCTAGCGAGGCCTGGTTCCAGGCACCTATACAAAATGATGCGATGGAAACTAAAAGGATGGCTAAAATTCCATATTGAACACGAATTGTCCATCCCGCGCCGATAAAGACACAGATAAATACAGCCAGATTGGTCAGCGTGGCTGTCATACGAAAAGACAGGGAAATATCCGGGAACGCAGAAAAAACAGCTTCCGTAAAACCAATCACATACAGAGTAACGGCGACGGCCTGAGCGATATAAAAAAAGACAGCGATGACACCGCCGAATTCCACACCAAGGCTTCGGCTGATCAGGAAATAGGCACCACCGCCCCTGACTCGCATATTGGTTGCTATCGACGAAAGCGACAAAGCCGTCGTGATTGTAACGACTTTTGATGCCAGGAGAATTAAAAGACAGCCTGCGAGGCCGGCATATCCGACCACCGTGGAAAAACGCAAAAACATAATGACACCCAGGATGGTCAGAACACTGGGAGTAAATACGCCTCCGAATGTGCCAAACTTTGTTGCCTTGATTTCGGAATGATCTTTCTTTTCGTCTTTCATGGTCTTTGCATCGCGCTCATTCAGGACAATCCGTATAAATCGACTCAGTCTATTGTAATCATAGCGACGTATTTTTCAACCCTCTTCTGCCATTTCGAAATGGTTAGGGGGACATGTCCTGCTCCAGCATGAAAGGGGCGCCATGGTCACGACTACGATCCGTTTCAATACGTTCTGTGGTTCTCTTTGCGTCAAAAGATACTTATTCATTACAAAACAGAATTCTGGAGTAATTTGGAAGGCAATGAGAGATTATCGATATATTGCACAAATTTGCCTGGCAATCCACATCAACATCATTTTTCATGAAAATTTGGACTTTATTTTAAGCAACTGCTTGTTATACTAAAGTGGAAGCAAATCGAATAAAATAGTGTGAACAAATAGAGCCTTGCTGCGAATCGGCCAGTAAGTGAGTTGCTATTTGATTGTGAATGCCCCGCAATTGTTATGGTCCCATGAAAGGAAACGATTATGACTTGCACACGGCTGTTGTTGATTGGAATGCTGGGATTAATTTGGAAAACTTCTGCATTTGCCCAGGACACGATTGTCCAGTTCAATGAAGCCCAGTTCCGTGACCGGGTGTTTGCCTGTTGGCTGGGCAAAAATATCGGCGGTACCCTGGGCATGCCGTTTGAGGGCAATCAGGAAGCACGCGACATCAGCTTTTACACCAACTTACAGCCCGGCGAACCGGCAGCCAATGATGACCTGGACCTGCAATTGCTCTGGCTCAAGGCCATGGAAGAAAACAATGGCCGGGTGGACGCACGTATATTGGGCGAATACTGGCTCAAATTTATACCGGTGGACTGGAATGAATATGGCGTCGGCAAGCGGAATATGAGACAGGGAATCCTGCCGCCGGTATCTGGCGCTTTTGATAATGAACGCTGGAAGCACAGCAACGGGGCCTGGATTCGGACGGAAATCTGGGCCTGTCTGGCACCCGGCTGTCC
>CAZKAI010000119.1:6187-11990 GCA_964550565.1 uncultured Pirellulales bacterium | reverse complement strand
AGTCTTCGTCCGGCTTGAGGTTGTTCATATACAGCAGCACGTTGGGGGCATAGATTGTTCTGAAACTATCTCCTCGGATTCCTGCCATAAAGTAATCCAGAGGAATCGCTGCATAATAGACAAATCCTTTACCCAATCCATAAGAAAAAGCAGTCACCTTATTATTAGCCACAGGCCCAGCGCTAAGAATAGCAACACTTCCAGAAGGCAGCGTATTACCTATTGCAAAACCATGATTGGAGAAGTTCTCGGAGTCCAGATTATGGTCATCAATCACACCATAGTATCCATCGGTAACAAGCGTTCCCGAGGTAATAATATCAATATCATTACCATAGGTAAGATCGCGATCAACTAAAATTCCAGAAGCACCAACAAGGAATGGATTTTTCTGTGGATCGTCTGAATTCGTGCTGACAAAACGATCATGTACAATAAAAATCCCTCCGCTAAGAACCCAGGCTTCAATATCATTCAAACGAGACTGCATTTCTATGGACAGCTCAAAGTTGCTCGGTTCGTTGACCATTAACATGTCAATTGTACTCAAATCAAAGGTTGCAATATCCAATATCTGGACAGGAATAAATCCGGCCAGAAGAATAGTCTGCCCGGGCACTTCGGTATTTGGATAAAAATCAGTATAATACCCAATCCTTATGGGAGCTTTCGGTTTGGGATTTGACTTGATAAAATCAATCGAAGGCGTTCCTATGTGTCCAAGAACAGCATCCTGGGCCGTAATATCTTGAGCAGAGACTATTTTGTCATTAAACTCCAGGTCAAATGTTCCGCTACGAGTCATCACCAGGTTATAGTTTATTTGATTTTGACCATTAATCTTAATATAGTAAGTGTCCGCAGCAGGTGGAACAAAGTTGTTGATGACCATATCTACGTTAGCAGCACATGCAGCACTGCTTGCCATCATTATTCCTGTCGAATCATAAAGTTCCATTACTGCGTTATCACCGGCAGTCTCAAGCATAGCAGTCATACTCTGACCTGCCAATAACGTAACAGAGAAAAAGTCCGGATCAGTGTTCAATGTCCTTGAAACTTTGACCGTATCAATGAATTTAGTGCTGCCGACAGCCCTGAATGCGATACCACCGGAGAGGATAGTCGTGTCTGCACCAGATACTGAGTTCAGCAGCGTAGCTCCATCGCTGTCATAAAGATTTACAATAATATCCCCTCCCGGTCTCCAATCCACTTCAATCCGATACCAGTGATCCGGCAGCCATTGCTGAGACACCTTCCCAAGGTATTCATAGGTAGCATAATTGAGATTCCGCTGTAGAAAAAGCTCGTTTGTACCAGGGGCTATGACTGCCGACAAAGTACCCGCTGCACTGGCTCCAAAACCAAAATATAGCATATCTGTTCTGCCCGCAGGTTGGCCCGCATAATAAATCCAGGCAGAGACCCGGCTGCCCTGTTCCAGATAAACCGATGGATCATTCCGATAAATCCACCCGGTACTTACAGCTTGGAGACCTTGTGTGCCATCATGAGCCGCCGGTGCAGGGACAACACTGAAACCCAAAAAGTTGTTAGTCGGCGACAGGTATTCCGTCAGGTTTTGATCTTCAAAGTCTTCGATAGTCTGGAACGGTGTAAATTCCCACTGAATTTTTCCACAAACAGCGGTTCGCTGCGAATGCGTATCATTCAGATCAATAAAGGCGGGATCAATATTCTGGGCCGATAATAGATCGTCGTTTCGTGAGCCATCGAGGCTTTCCTGTTCGACAGTGGAATTGAGCAGAACTTCCATCGCGTAATTGCCGATTGTGCTAAGACCGCTTACAGAGATGGTATAAGTTGACATAACATTCGCCGCTGGCTCCAGTTGGAGCACCACACTCTGGCCGGGATTGGCAGCCGGAACGGTCTTATTTGCCCATACACTGGACAAATCAAGAACCGGACATAATGATTCATCAGGAGTCACAATAATAGTCATGGTCTGGCCGGAATCCACTGTAAGCTGGAAACTATCCGTATCACCCTGTCTGATGGAACCTGATATTTTTCCCTGATGAATGAGCGAACCCAGTGGGGCCAAAGGCGACAGTTTCTTTGGAAATGGCACAACACCATAATCCAAATCAAAGCTGGCTGAATAAGGTTGCATCGGATTGCCATACATGTCCGTCACAGCCCCGGCAGGAATGGTTACTGTCAGCCTCCCTTCCTGGTCGATTCCTGATAGAACATAAGTGATTTGCGATGCATTGTTTTTAACCACATTCACCATTGTACCCTGACTGAGAATCAGATCCGCTGCATCAACAGATGCGGGATCGTACGGTTCATTAAACGTGATTGTCATGCCGGTAAATGGCAACTGAATGGCTGAAGAATTAGTCGGTCTGGATTCAATAACAGCCATTGGGGCCATATCCCAGTGAAATGTCGCTGTCCATGCTTTGAGGTTCGGGCTGGAGGGAATAGTGGAATCCGTTTTGATCGCATTTGCAAGCATATGCATTTTCTGCAATCCCTGCGTTTTGACCGGACTTGCATAATAATAAAATGTGACACTCCGATTATCGTGGCTAACCGTGAACATGTTAGCTTTTTTGTCGTTAACTTTCAAGTCAGCCGGGTGCAGCGTTGTTCTATCCACAGGAAATGAGAAGTGAATTGTGAAACTCACAGGAGGATTGGGGCTGACAATAATATCCCCATTCGCCGGAGTTCCTCCTGTTACAACCATGCCTATTCGAGAAAGAGCTCCAAATGCATTAAGCCTGCCGCCAGTCACAGTGGGTTGATCCAGGTTTACCAGATCAATCCCTGTCAGGATTGCATCACGTATTTGAATATATGAAGAATTGGGTGCAATACTCCATGCCAGCGCTGCCACGCCTGCAACATGCGGTGCTGCCATCGAAGTTCCGCTTTTAGCTGTGTACCCATTTCCTTGAATTGTACTCCAGATATCAACCCCCGGCGCAGCAATATCCACAGATTTCATTCCCCAGTTTGAAAAGGACGCCCGGTTATCATTATGGTCCGTAGCAGCCACAGAGATAATATTATCCAGATCATAACAGGAAGGATAATTCGGATATAAATCCGTGTCTTTATTACTATTACCCGCAGCAGCCACAAACAACATCCCGGCCTGCTTGCAGAGTTCAATCGCATCTAAAAGCGTCGTGGAATCTTCAGATGCACCCCAGCTGTTATTTGTTAATAGAACATTAACTCCTCGCTGCCGCATTTCTATTGCATACTCTATGGTCTCCGCAGCATCAGCAACGTTGCCCTGAGCATTTTCATTAAGGAATTTCAAAGCCATAATTTTAACATTCCAGTTAACGCCTGTCAGGCCCGCTCCATTATTCCCCACGGCCCCAATGGTTCCGGAACAATGTGTCCCATGGCCATTGTCATCATACGGATCATTATCATTGTTGCAAAAGTCCCAGCCATAAATATCATCGATATAGCCGTTTCCATCATCATCAAACCCGGCAACGCCATTTCGTTCGGCTTCGTTGGTCCACATATTTGCGGCCAAATCGGGATGTACATAATCCACCCCGGTATCAATCACACCCACGACAATCTGATTACTGCCCGTGGCAATATTCCATGCTTCCGGAGCGTCAATGTCGGCATCCGGCGTTCCCTCGGTCTGGCCGGTATTGTCCAAACCCCAGAGCTTGCTCTGAAGGGGATCGTTCGGAGTCGCAGCAGCATAAACCAGATAATTCGCTTCTGCATATTTCACATCCGGATTAGCGGAAAGCTCCCGGATTGCCTGTGACACAGATTTTTTTGACTCTAGACGCCAGCGATGCACGCCAACTCTGGGGATAACCTTCAACTCTTTGGCCTTCATCTTATTGCGAATCCCTGGGATTTTGCCAGCCCGTCCGGGATGAAACGACACCAGCACCTCGCCAGCGACCGCTTCCCTGCCGTTGACAAGCTCAATCCCTGCCGTTGTGGATTGATCCGCTGTTGATCCCTGAACTTGATTTGTCGGCAGCGACGTATCGGCGATTTCTGCTGTCTGCGGCGAGTCATAGTCCATGGTTGTAACTGATGCTGTCACATGTGAGGATTGGGTAAAGCCCGATGAACCAAGACTTACGGAAGATAAGCACACGTGCAAAGAACACAATAAAAAGATTTTCATTTTCACTTTGTTTCCCTCCGAATTCAAGTCGTATTGATGTCCTATAACATATCAGAAACAAGATACCGCTGTCAAGTCTAATCTCTTGTGAATAATAGACATAGAAACACAATACAGCCTATGCTGCCTTAATCCTCTTAAAATCGCTTATTCTGCATAAGCAGCCCATTATTAATGCCTGAACATTGCTCTAGGAACTCGTTTTTTTGAGAGACATTTATTATACAATATGGCTCTGGAATACCTTTTTAAGGCGACTTAATCCCCCTTTTTTGAATCGACCTTGATGTGTCAAAAACAGTTAAATTTTTGAATTGATTTTATGGTTTAAAACCGCAAGAAAATATCTTATTATCCGTTAACATCGCTGGCAGACTATTGCAGAACGCGTTTGGCCAGGAAAGAGACATCAGAATTTGGCAGGATTAGGAGATTGGACATGAGAGTCTTCCATATTTTCTTCATGTTATCTGTTTCATCACTTACCCCGGCAATCCTTCACGCTGAGGATTCGCTGCAACAAAAGGACCTCTTGAAATCCATACAACAATTGCCGCTGCTATCAGGACAGGCTGCCGGGACAGTAGAGTCTGACTGGCTTATTCATCCGACGAAAATACCGACGTCCGTCTATCGCACGAATCATGACGATGAGCTGGTTCTGACAAACGGCCTGATAAGCAGGACCTTTCGGATTTTACCCAATGCGGCAACGGTCGCACTGGACAACCATATCACAGGCCAATCCCTTGTACGCGGGGTAAAGCCTGAAGCTGTCATTGAGCTGGACGGGCAGCTTTTTGAAATCGGCGGGCTGAAGGGCCAGCCCAACTATGCTTTTGTCCTGCCCGAATGGCTTGATACCATGACTTCCAACCCGGCGGCATTTCAGATTGAAAGCATTTCGACCGGAAAAACAAAATCGCCTTTTTCGTGGAATAAAAAACGATATAGCGCAGAGGCACTCTGGCCGCCGCCGGGTGCTTCACTGAGATTGGATTTTCGCCTCAAAACCTCCCCTCCCCAGGCCGCACCGACAGACAAACAGTCAGAGGCCGGACAGGAACAATCACATCTGAAAGAGATCGTTGTGTCGATACATTACGAGATGTACGACGGCGTACCGGTACTGTGCAAATGGATCGAAGTTCATAATGGTTCAGGACGCCCGGTAAAACTGAGTTCATTTAAAAGTGAAATCCTGGCATTAGTTGAAAGTGACTCTTCCGTAGAAATGTCTCCCTTTTGGTACCCATCCTTTATTCATGCCGAAAGCGATTACGCATTCGGCGGCGGCTCCGCGGCCAGTGCCAACAAAACCTGTCTTTTTCTGCCGGACCCCGAATATAAAACACAGGTCAACTATCAGTACCAGACGCCGTGTCTGCTTGTTGCCGCGCCGCCGAAAGGACCGGATATCACCCTTGCACCCGGTGAGAATTTTGTATCATTCAGAACATACGAACTGCTTTATGACAGCTCAGAACGGGAACGCAGGGGGCTTTCACTCCGACGTATGTACCGCACCATCGCTCCGTGGGTAACCGAAAATCCAATACTGATGCATGTACGCAGTTCCGACCCCAAGGCGGTTCGATCTGCCATCGACCAGTGCGCCGAAGTCGGCTTCGAGATGGTGATATT
>CAZKAI010000119.1:0-6087 GCA_964550565.1 uncultured Pirellulales bacterium | reverse complement strand
TGGGAAAAAACGCCAAGTATGGGGTGGATGTTCCTGCCTTTGACTGAGTATCACGGCGGCGGATCGGCCGCCACCTATGAACCTCTGGAAGCCAATCTGGATGCGTATGAGGCCCAGCTTGCCAACAATTTCGGAGCGGGGGTACAGGCCTGCTATCGGGGACCGCGGCTTTACGATACTGAGAAGACAAAAGCTGTGGTAAAAAAGTGGGTGGATTTTTATAAGCTGCATCGGCCGATCCTGGATTCCGATATTATCCATATCCGCAGAGCCGACGGGCAAGATATTGACTGCATGATGCATGTTAATTCACAGTTGAAGGAAAAAGCTCTCATGATGATCTATAATCCCACGAACAAAACAGCAAAAAAACAATTGAAACTTCCACTGTACTACACCGGCCTGACCGACTCGGCCCAGGTTTTTTCTTCTGATGGTAAAAGCACACGGTATAAGCTTGATCGGGAATATAATATAATTCTTCCCATCGAAATCCCCGCTGAAAACCGGACCTGGTTTATTATTACGGAATAATGCCTTACAAATACTCAAATATCCTGCAAATTGAGTTGACCATAAAATCAATGAATAGGATGTTATGAATACACATGCAACCGGATGGCGGCTATCGATTGGCCGATTGACAAAAGGATTGTTCAACTTTCTGTCCATCGATATCGGCTGGTCAGCCTGTATTCTTGGAGCATCATACGGCTATCCCTGGCTGGGTTTAATTGTTGTTCCGATTCTTTTTGTGATTCATATCACACTGATTGAAATCCGTAATATACGTGCCGTTTTCACGGTCGCCTTGATAACCATGGGAATTGGTTTCTTTGCAGACACCCTTTTAATCGTCCTTGGCATAGTCGAACCCAAACGCTGGATCATGCCGCCCCCCTTCATCCCCCTGTGGGATCTGATGATTTGGGCCAATTTTTCCCTGGCTCTTGATGTGTCGCTTCGCTATTTGCAGAAAAAGCCTTTCGCTGCGGCGCTCCTTGGGGCTTTATTGGCACCTGGGACGTATTTTGCGGGTGACCGTCTGGGTGCACTGCATTTTGCAGAGCCGATAGGTCTGAATTTAGTGTGGGTCGGTATAGTCTGGTTCTTTGCGATGCCGGGCCTGAGTCTTATGGCAAGATTTTATTACCACACTCAGAAGGATCAAGATAAAGGCTGCATAGAATCCTGCCATAATACATTATGACAAACTTGCATAAAGATTATCCTGGCGGAAACGGCTTTTCTTGCACTGGAAATTTATCTTGAAAGGATTGCAAGCTCAGATTATATTGCGATTGATATAATTCTGGATAAGGAATCCAGCCGTGAATCAAAATGCTGCTCAGACAACGGATAAACGGGCCCGCATCGGTGTGATTGGTGCAGGTATTTCGGGGATAACGGCGGCATGGTTGTTGTCTCGTCGTTATGAGGTGACATTGATTGAAAAGGAGCCCCGGCTTGGCGGCCATGCGCATACTTATATACTGGATAGCGGGCCGGATGCGAAAACCCCAATAGACATGGGATTTATTGTCCTGAATGACCGGAATTATCCAATCCTCATGAAACTGTTTGAGCAATGGGGTGTTCGGATCAAAGATTCGGATATGGGCTTTGGGTTTGAGGACAAGGCTACAGGGTTTTATTATTCAAGCGATGTTCCCCGGGGGCTGTTCGCACGCCGAAAGAATATAATCTCTCCGTGTTTTTGGAGACTATTTGTTGATATCTTTCGTTTCAACAGGATTGCCCGTCAAACATTACAAACAGGTCTAGGCCGGTTGACGCTGGGCGAGTTTTTAGAAAAATACGGATTCTCAAAGGCATATATCGATTATCATATCACGCCGATCAGTGCGGCGGTATGGTCAACACCCGCTCAGGGCATTCTGGATTTTCCCGCAGAATCGATTCTCCGGTTTTATGATAACCATGGTTTTCTGAAGCTGACTGACAGGCCTCACTGGAAAACCGTGGTCGGTGGAAGCATTGCATACGTGAACGCATTTGAGAAACAGTTTCGGGGTACTATTAAAAAGAATTGCCCGATTCTGCAGGTCAGGCGATCGGCGGACTCGATTCATGTGACGTGTGCCGATCGCACGCAAATGGAGTTTGACTATGTGGTGCTTGCTACCCACGCCGACACCAGCCTTCACCTGCTGAGCAATCCGGAGCCAAATGAATTTCGCATATTAAGCCAATGGAAATACACCAAGAACCAGGTGACGCTCCACACGGATATACACCTGATGCCTCCCAAACGAAGCGCCTGGGCCAGTTGGAGCTATCTTAGAATGAGCGAAAACCATGCAAGTCCTGTGATGACGATGTCTTACTATATGAATCGGCTGGGGCGTCTTACAACTGCCCTGGATTATTTTGTGACCTTAAACGGCGAGGATTTGATTGATCCGCAACAAGGCATCAAATCCGTCGTATTTGATCATCCCTGCTACACTTTTGATGCCCTGGGAACGCACCAGGAACTGGATGCCATAAACGGCAATCATCGCATCTTCTATTGCGGAGCGTATTGCGGGTACGGATTTCACGAGGATGGCGCGCGTTCAGGGCTGACGGCGGCGCGCAAGCTGGGAGTTGAACTGTGAATTCACAGATTTTTACCGGCAGACTATTCCATCGTCGAAGCTGGCCGACGGAGCACCAGTTTTCTTATCCGGCCTATTTCTTTCGATTCGACCTGGATGAATTGCCTGACTTAAACCGAACGCTGCCCGGATTTGGATACAATCGCTTTTCCGCGGTTCGCATCGACGACAAGGATTATTTCTGGCGGGGTAATGAATCGCTGAAAGAAAAAATCGCCGGGGTACTGCATAAAATCGGGTATTCAGGCTCTTTGCGCCGCATTGAGCTGGTCGGGTTTGCCAAGTATTTGAATCTCACGTTTCGACCGGTGACTTTTTTTATCTGTTATGACCAGACGGATTCCTGTGCACTCCTTCTGGCGGAGGTGCATAATACATTCAGTGAAACCCATTTATATGTGCTGCAATATCCAAACCGGCAATCCAACTCGCTGTGTTTTGAGATTCCCAAGGCGTTTCATGTGTCTCCCTTTTTTGACAGACGCGGCACGTACACCGTCCGCCTTAAGGATTCCAGAGACCGTATGGAAATCGCCATTGCATTAACCAAACCCGAATGCGGCGACAAGCCCGTATTTTTTGCCCAACTCGCAGGACAGGCGGCACCGCTGACAGCAGAATCTCTGTGGGGTACGATTCGAAAATATCCATTTAATTGTTTTATGATTATGCCCCGCATCATTCGGCAGGCGTTTACCTTGTCTGTTCGTAAAAAATTGCCGATTTATCCGAAGCCGATAGCGGATCAGGACTTTACCATGCGGAATAAAAGCCCCTCATGGATCGCTCGACAAGGCATGAAGGCATTCTTTTCATTTTTAGACGACCAATCTGCGGGAAAGATTTCAGTGACTTTGCCCGAAGGTCAGCGTCGTCTTTTCGGCAAGGGCCAGACGGAAGATTGTGCGGACTTGCAGGTGCGCGATTATCGGTTTTTTGCCATGCTGGCTAAAGCAGATGAAATCGGGTTCGGGATGGCCTACGAAAGGGGGTACTGGCGTTCCGACAATCTTGTGCAGCTCTTGGATTTTATGCTGAATGCAACCCTTTCGAATTCGGTTCGAACCCCCTGGTATTCCCGATTCATCAGGCTGCTTTATCTGTCCATCCACCACAACAACAGAAATACACAATATCATGCGAGAAAAAACATTTCACGCCATTACGACCTCAGCAACGCGATGTATCAAACGTTTTTGGATGAAACACTAACCTATTCGTGTGCAATCTTTGAGCGAGCGGATGAAAATCTCGAACAAGCGCAGCTTCGCAAGATTGATCGTATCCTGCACAAAGCCTGTATTTCAAAACACCACCATATTTTAGAGATCGGCACCGGGTGGGGCACCCTGGCGATCCGTGCGGCAACGCGTTTCGGGTGTCGTGTCACTTCCATCACACTTTCCAAAGAGCAGCAGCAGCTTGCCGAAAAACGCATCGCAGAAGCCGGGTTATCCGACCAGGTGAAGGTCATGCTGTGCGACTATCGCAATGTGACCGGCCTGTATGATCGGATTATTTCCGTGGAAATGCTTGAAGCCGTGGGAAAGGCCTACTATCCGGCTTTTTTCCGGTGCTGTGACCGTGTACTGAAACCCAATGGCATTATGGTTATTCAGACCATCACGATTCCGGATCAGCGCTATGAGGCCTATTCCAAAACGACCGACTGGATGCGTCTGTTCATCTTTCCAGGCGGCCTGCTGCCTTCACTGACTATCCTGACAAAAATTCTGACACGCTACACCTCTTTTGTTGTCAAACAGGTCGAAAGCATTGGTCCACACTATGCCTTGACGCTGGCCCGATGGAGAGAACGCTTCCTTGAAAACCGAAATAAAATCATGGACATGGGGTTTTCGGACAGTTTTATTCGACGGTGGGAGTATTATTTCTCGTATTGCCAGGCCGGTTTTGCACAACAGTATATTGATGACATTCAAATGGTTATCACCCGTCCCCGAAATCCTGACTTAATCCAGTTATTCGGCCAGGACGTCAGCGGCCTGCATGAAATGAAGGAAACGCTACAATGATTGTCACAGGGATTCTGGTTAATCTGCTGACGGCTGCCGGCATTCTGATGGGATTGTGGCTGGTCTATCTGTGGAAGCGAAACGCGGCGATCGTGGATTTGGGCTGGGCGGCGGGCTTAACCCTGATGGGGGTGATTCATCATTTAATTCTTGGAACATCCTCTCCTATCAGAATTCTGGTTAGCATATTGGTTCTGCTCTGGGGATTTCGCCTGGGAGGATACCTGTTCTGGACGCGTCTTCGGCTGGGGAAAAAAGACGCTCGCTATGAAACCTTACAGAAAGAACAGACACTGCCTGCCCCTCTTTTTTTTCTATTTCATTATCTCATCCAGGCCTGTTTTCAAACGATCGTCGGGTTTGTGTTTATTTTCACTTCTCAACGTGACACGCCATTCGCTGTATCTGACCTGATTGGACTGATGTTGTGGGGGGCGGGACTCACCGGGTCTATTCTATCAGATATTCAACTGCATCGGTTTCGAACCAATCCGGCCAATAAGGGACACGTCTGCCAGAACGGCCTTTGGAATTATTCACGACACCCGAATTATTTTTTCGAAATCATGCTGTGGTTCGGCTTTGCCCTGATTGGTGTTCCGGCCCCGTCTGGATGGCTCGGACTGCTTTCGCCGATAGCCCTGCTGCTGACCATGAGGCTGATTACAGGTCCTGTTTCAGAGCGGCAGTCTTTACGTTCCAAACCAGAAGCCTATCGTCGTTATCAGAACACCACATCCATGATAGTACCCTGGTTTAAATCAAAATCAGACTGAGGAGATGCGGCTCATGATGAGATAAGTCATTGCCGCTGTCGATGCAGACAAAAAAGCACCCCAGGTCATATCCACAATAGACAGCATCAAAGGCCAGTCGCGGAGCGTAGCCAGGTTGGTTAAATCATAGGTCGCATAGGCAATAAATCCAAACAAGGCCGCCATGCCGATGGTGTACCCCAATGACCGTCTTTCCATGCCGGGAATCAGTGCAAAAACCAGGATCCCCACAAGAAACAGAAAGTAGAAGATGATTGCCGCGGTCCAGTTAATGTTTGGCGTCAGGAGTGACTCAAGCGCTTTCCGATAAAATCCCCTTGCGATCACCCCAAGCCAAATCATATCGATAACAAAAAATACAGGTACGCTAACCGCATAGGTCAAAAGAATTCTCGAAATCTGCATAGAACCACCTTTCCGATCGGCTTTCTCATTAAATTTAAGTCTAACTCCAAGCCGGTACATTTTCAAAATATTTCTACGCAGAATACGCTTGCTTGTCCTTTTTATATCCCCGAAATTAAAGAATTATTTATGGATGCAAAATAAAAGGTATTGCAAGTTTTCGACTTACAATACCTTATGGCGAATTTCACCAGCTCCCCGAGTAGGGCTCGAACCTACGACCTAGCGGTTAACAGCCGCTCGCTCTAC
>CAZKAI010000118.1:8823-12032 GCA_964550565.1 uncultured Pirellulales bacterium | reverse complement strand
ATGCGCCCATCCGTAGCCGGCCAGCAGGAACAACTGAAAAAACAGCATACAGGTCGTCCAGACCTCCGGGCTGCCCCCAAACCACGGCAGCAGAAACCGCCCGACCAGCGGCTGAACCTGAAACAGCAGGAACGCTCCCAGAAAAATCGTCACCGCAATCAGCGCAGCAAATCCGGGCCGCTTCCCTGTGGCTGCGATCTCGTGTGTTGCTATGTTTTTTGCGTTTTTACCCATCATCGCCTGTATTCAACCGGCCCCAGAGCATACCGGTTTTCCGTAAAAACATCAATTCCTTTTATATAAAGGACTATCCACAAATGGCATAAAGCCGAACTCAAATAGTTTGTATTGTATAAAATAGGCATGTTAATAACGGAATTAATATTTTGTCATTTTTGGATTTGCATTGACATCTATGGACATATTATTATAAAATTCCCGCTTGTCCTATTAAGGGCAAATATTACTGTGGAGAATCATAAATGCAATTGTCAGTAAAAGATACAGCAGCGCTGTTAAATGTTTCTGAGAAAACGATTTATCGCTGGATTAAGCAGGAAGCGATTCCGTTTTATCGAATCAATGAACAATTCCGATTTAATCGGTCCGAATTACTGGATTGGGCTACCTCCCGACGGATACAGGTTTCGCCGGAGATTTTCAAGGAAGTGGATCCCAATAAAACGCCGCTGCCCAGCCTGACTGATGCATTAAAGGCCGGGGGGATTTATTATCGCGTCGGCGGCAGCGACAAGCCGTCCGTTCTGCGGGCGATTGTCGATGTGCTGAATCTTCCGGAGGAAGTGGATCGCGAATTCTTGTATCAAGTGCTCATGGCCCGCGAAACGCTGGGTTCGACCGGGATTGGGGAAGGGATTGCGATACCGCACGTCCGGAATCCGGTCGTCCTGCATGTCTCCAAGCCCAGCATGGCTCTGTGCTTCCTCGACCACCCGATTGATTTTCATGCGATTGACGGTCAGCCGGTCGGCACGTTATTTACACTGACCAGCCCTACCGTCCGGGCACACCTGCACATGCTGTCGCGTCTGGGCTTTGTTCTGCAGAATCAGGAATTCAAGGCAGCCCTGAAGCGTCAGGCCTCGCGTGAGGAATTAATGGAGACTCTGGCGCGTGCCGAAGCCTCGCTGCCCACAGCCCCTGCGACTCAGAATGGTCAGGTCAAATGATTTGAAGTGAACGGATGCCGACGGATTGCCGGCCTGAAAGGACGCATTGATGTCTTTATCCCTGATCCTGATAGCGATTGGTCTTGCAGCCGCCAGCGGCCTGCCGGGACTGGGTCTGTCGCGGTCATCGGTCTGGGTGCAAAGACTTTCGGCTGTGTTTATGACGCTGGCCGCTATTTTGGGATTAAGCGGTGCTGCGGCGGGCTTATTCACACAACATAATCCAATTATCAACTTCCCCTGGCAGGCAGCGGGACATTCTTTCGTTGGCCTCGATGCCCTCAGTGCATTTTTTCTGTTTCCGATCTTTCTGATGGGCGGGCTGGGGGCGATTTACAGCCTTGGCTACTGGCCCCAGCGTCAATTCCCGCACAACGGCCGGAAACTTCGCCTGTTCTGGGGGCTGTTGACGGCGGGGATGTCGCTATTGGTCATCAGCCGACACGCGATGGCTTTTCTGTTCGGATGGGAAGTCATGGCCCTTGCGGCATTTTTTCTGATTTCTACCGAAGATGAAAAAGACGAGTGTCGCCGTGCAGCCTGGATCTATCTGATTGCCACTCATATTGGCACATTGACTTTATTTGGCCTGTTTGCCCTGTGGCGATGGGCCACGGGCTCCTATACCCTGACGCCGGCGGCTCCTGATGCAATCAGCCTGCCTGTGCTGAATCTTCTGTTTCTTATGGCGCTGATTGGATTCGGACTCAAGGCAGGCGTCATGCCGCTTCATTTCTGGCTGCCCGGGGCCCATGCCAACGCTCCCAGCCATGTCTCGGCGATGCTGTCGGGGGTGGTGCTCAAGATGGGCATTTACGGCCTGGTGCGATTTCTGTGGCTGCTGTCCGACCCGCCTGCCGTATGGGGCGGGCTGATTCTTCTGCTGGGTGCCATCAGCGGCCTGCTTGGCGTTGTATTCGCTATCGGTCAGCATGACCTCAAACGCCTGCTGGCCTATCACAGTGTCGAAAACATCGGCATTATTCTGATGGGGCTTGGCCTGGCAATGCTGGGGCGGTCTTTGGACCGGCCCGAGTGGATCGTGCTGGGACTGGCTGGCTGTTTATTGCATGTCTGGAATCACAGTCTGTTCAAGGCACTGCTGTTTTTGTGTGCCGGCTCCGTCGTGCACAGCACCCGTACACGCCAGATCGATCACCTCGGCGGACTGGCCAAAACCATGCCGTGGACTGCGGCGATGTTTCTGGTTGGTGCGGTTGCCATCTGCGGGCTGCCTCCGCTGAATGGTTTCATCAGTGAATTATTCGTCTATCTGGGCTTACTGGGGGCGATGTCCTCCGATGGTATCACAGGCTCGGCGGCGGTTATTGTCGTGCCTGTGCTGGCGATGATTGGGGCGCTGGCAGTGGCGTGTTTTGTAAAAGTCTATAGCGTGGTCTTTCTCGGCAGTCCGCGTACGCCGGCTGCGATGAATCCCCACGAAGCCCCGTTTTCGATGCGGGGGCCGATGGGGGTGCTTGCTGTCTGCTGTGCGGTCATTGGCATCGTGCCGATTCTGCTGACTCCAATACTGGATTCTGCGATTGCCGTCTGGATGCTGGATTCGGATATCATGTCGCCCAGTGTCTGTATGGTGGCCCCGCTGGAAGCCATCAGCATTCTGTCTATCGTGCTGATTGCATTATTTGCGGTATTGTCACTGGCCCTGCGGCTGCGTCATCAGCCTCTGCGTTCCACGGTGACCTGGGATTGCGGTTATGCAGCCCCGGCCAGCCGGATTCAATATACGGCGTCTTCGCTGGCCCAGATGATTGTGGCATTGTTCAATTGGGTGCTTCGTCCCCGCACGCACAAGCCGCATGTCGAAGGTGTCTTTCCCCATGCGGCACAGATGCACAGCCATGTGGATGATGCGGTTCTGGATAAAGTACTTCTGCCTTTCGGGAGCAGAATTGAGAAGTGGTTTGGCTGGTTTCGTCGATTCCAGCATGGCATGATACAACAGTATGTACTCTACATCCTGATTGCGGTAATCCTGATGCTGAGTACATTGATACC
>CAZKAI010000118.1:0-8723 GCA_964550565.1 uncultured Pirellulales bacterium | reverse complement strand
AGTATGTACTCTACATCCTGATTGCGGTAATCCTGATGCTGAGTACATTGATACCTTTTGAGGAATTTATTACGCGTCTATTTGCGCGGTGAGTGTTAAAGAAGATGAATACGGCCGTGGTTGATATGCGATCCGTATCAAGGATATGAAAACAATATGAGTGTGTGGATGATACTTGCGGCGATTGCCGTATTGGGCTTTGGCGGCCTGCCGGCGTGTATGTTTTCGTCACGCTGGGCGGCAGGACAGAAGCTGACAACGTTATTAATGCTGCTGGGCAGCGGACTGGGATTGAGCGGTGTTGTGATGTCGCTGAATGAATCGACAACGGCGTCGGTGTGTGCGGCATGGTTTTTGCCATGGGGCCGATTCGCTGTTGCAATCGATCCGCTCAGTGTTGTGTTTCTGCTGCCGGTCTTTGTGGTGCCGGCGCTCGGGTCGATTTACGGCCTGGGCTACTGGAAACAATCCGAACATCCGACCAATGGCCGACGGCTGGGCTTGTTCTATGGCCTGCTGGCCGGGGCGATGGCGCTGGTGACGATTTCCCGCGACGGTGTCCTGTTTCTGATTGCCTGGGAAGTCATGGCGATTGCCGCCTACTTTGCCGCCACTGCCGAAGATGACAATCCCGAAGTCCGCCGTGCGGGCTGGGTCTATCTGATCGCGACTCATGTCGGGACCCTGTGCCTGATTGCCATGTTTGCCCTCTGGAATCAGGCAACGGGTTCGTTTGCCTTAAGCCCGACTCAAGGCGTATCGTCGGAACTGGCCGGGGCACTCTTTATCCTTGCCCTCATTGGTTTTGGTTTCAAGGCGGGCCTGATGCCGCTGCATGTCTGGCTGCCGGGTGCTCACGCCAACGCTCCCAGCCATGTCTCGGCGGTCATGTCCGGCGTCATGCTCAAGATGGGCGTGTACGGCATCGTGCGAATGACAGCCCTGCTGCCGGCCCCGGAGATGTGGTGGGGCGGTGTCCTGCTGGCCGTGGGGGCGGTTACGGGTATTGCGGGTATCGCCTTTGCGATTGGTCAGCACGACCTCAAACGCCTGCTGGCTTACAGCAGTATCGAAAATATCGGTATCATTGCGATGGGGCTGGGCCTGGCGCTGCTGGGCCGTACGCAGAATCGTTCCGACTGGGTCCTGCTGGGGCTGGGCGGGGCGTTGCTGCATGTCTGGAATCACAGTTTGTTCAAATCGCTCCTGTTCTTCAATGCCGGCGCGATTATTCATGCGGTACATACACGGGATATCAATCGTTTGGGCGGCCTGACACGACACATGCCGCTGGTGATGGGGCTGTTTGTCGTCGGGGCGGTTGCCATCTGTGCATTGCCTCCATTGAACGGCTTTGCCAGCGAATGGCTGCTGTATGTTGGTCTGTTCAGCACGCTCGGTTCGGATGTGCAGGCAGGCTGTCCGGCTGCGGCGCTGGCGGCAGTAGCACTGGCCATGATCGGGGCGCTGGCGGTGGCCTGTTTTGTCAAGCTGTTGTCGGCGGTCTTTCTCGGTTCGCCGCGTCATCCTTTGCCGGAGCATCTGCATCCGGCTTCGACCAGCATGACAATTCCCATGCTGCTGCTGGCCGGCGGCTGTGCGGCGATTGGGTTGTTTCCGATGTTGGCCGCAGGCCTGCTCGAAAAAGCTGTCGGCATGTGGATGACGATGCCTGTCGCGGCGGACTCTATCGCGGCGATTGCCCCGCTGAACTGGATTACAATGCTTGGACTTGCCCTGATTATCGTGGTTGGACTGATTACTCTGGGTATCAATTTCCTGCCGATGTCAACGGTCGTCCGCGAAGTGGGCACCTGGGATTGCGGCTACAGCCGTCCGACGGCACGTATCCAGTACACCGGCTCATCGCTGGGCCAGATGCTGGTCAGGCTGTTCGGATTTTTCCTCTGGCCCAAGACTGAAGCGCCAAAACTGCAGGGCGTTTTTTCCGGGGCCACTCAGTTCAAAAGTCTTGTTCCGGATACCGTGCTGGACCGGCTGGTTGTTCCTGTGTTTAACCTGGCCGGGCGATACCTGCCGTGGCTGCGGATTATACAGCAGGGCCAGACGCATTTGTATGTCCTTTATATTGTTGTTATTGTGATGATATTGATGATTTGGGGAGCATGTGGGAATTGATATACCCAACGGGTATGATTATTCCGCGAGCAAAACAAGCACGTGGTCGAAGCTGCTGTACTTAGCCGCGACGAACCGGGAAATTTCAAGTAGGAACAGTATATGATAGAAAAAGTGATTCATATTGGGGTGCTGCTGGTTTTGCCGCCGCTGCTGCTGGGCGTGATCAACAAAACCAAGGCGTGGTTTGCCGGCCGTAACGGGCCGGTTCTGCTGCAGGTCTATTACGATCTGTTCAAGCTGATGCGTAAAGGCATGGCCATCAGCACAACGACGACCTGGGTCTTTCTGGCCGGGCCGGTCATTACACTGGCAACCGTTCTGCTGGCGGGATTGCTCGTGCCGATGGGCCGCTTTGATGCCCCGATAGCCTTTACAGGCGATCTGATTCTGTTCGCATATCTGTTTGGCCTGGCACGTTTTTTTACGACCGCCGCGGCGATGGATACGGGGTCTGCTTTTGAAGGCATGGGCGCAGCGCGTGAAGTGACTTTTGCCTGCCTGTCCGAGCCGGCGTTATTCTTTGCCCTGCTGGTGCTGGCCAAGGTCTCCGGCTCGCTGAAACTGACCGAGATGCTGCATGGCCCGGCGGGCGGATTTACTGCTGCTGTCGCAGCACCGCTGGTGCTGGTGGCCATCGGCCTGTTTATTGTGCTGCTGGCGGAGACCTGCCGTATTCCCGTGGATGACCCCAACACCCACCTCGAACTGACCATGATTCATGAAGTGATGGTCCTGGACCACAGCGGCCCGCTGTTCGGCGTGATTCTCTATGCCGCCTCCCTCAAGATGCTGGTCATCGGTTCGGTCCTGCTGCATGTGGTCTTTACGTTTCAGACCGGCCGGGCGTGGCTGGACTGGCCCCTGTTTATCGGCGAACTGCTCGGGCTGGCAGTGGTGATCGGTATCGTCGAATCTGTGATGGCGCGGCTTCAAATGCGCCATGTCCCGTATCTGCTGATTGCCGCAATCCTGTTTTGCGGTTTCGGCTTTATTCTGCTGGTGAGGTAATTATGACCAATCTGCTTAATGCTGTTCTGGTACTGCTGCTGGTGATGAACCTGGCGGCGCTGGGCACCAGCCGCATCCTTGCGGTTACGCATATCGTTGCCGCCCAGGGTGTCCTGCTGGGCCTTATCCCGCTGCTGGTGCATGACCATCTGTCGATTGCGGTGGCCCTGACGGTCATTGCGGCGGTGTTTATCAAGGCTGCTGTCATTCCCGCGATTATCATTCGCGCCCTGCGAGACGCCCAGATTAAGCGCGAAGTTGAACCGCTCATCGGTCTGCTGCCGTCTTTGATCTTGGGTGCGATTGCCACCGCCTTTGCGCTGCTGTTTGCCGGCCAGCTTCCCCTGGCCAAAGAACATGAAGGCACCCTGATCGTCCCCACGGCCATTTCCACGGTCTTTGTCGGCTTTATCATCCTGGTCACCCGCTACAAAGCCATCAGCCAGGTCATTGGTTATCTGATTCTCGAAAACGGCATCTTCATCTTTGGTATGCTGCTGATCGAGGCAATGCCGCTGGTGGTGGAACTGGGTGTGCTGCTGGACCTGTTTGTAGGCATTTTCGTAGCCTGTATTATCATTAATCACATCAACCAGGCGTTTTCCTCGATGGATACACGCAAGCTGGTTTCTCTGAAGGAATAATTCATGGCTTGGGTAATGATTTGTTTTCCGTTGATGATGGCGGCCCTGACCGCGGCGATTCCCTCCAACCGCCTGCGGCCGTGGCTGCTGCCGATTACCGCGGTCGTGCATCTGGCCATGGTCGTGTTTGTCCTGTCCCGGCCGGACCTGATGACCGCTGCGACATGGCTGGTGCTGGACCCGCCCGGACGCATCGTCCTGCTGGTTGTCAGCACGCTGTTTTTCTTCTGTTCGTTCTATGCAGCCGGTTACCTGCAGTATCGTCAGGAACGTATCAATCGCGTGTTCTGCAGTTGCATGCAGGCCTTTCTCGGCATCGTGAGCCTCGTGGCATGGTCGCATCATCTGGGCCTGATGTGGGTGGCGATTGAAGCCACCACACTGGCCACAGCACCGCTAATTTACTTCAATCATACCCAGCGCAGTATCGAGGCCACATGGAAGTACCTTATCGTCGGCTCTGTCGGTATCGCACTGGCATTGCTGGGTACGTTCTTTCTGGCTTATGCTTCCCTGCAGGGCGGCCTGGAATCCACGATGACTTTTGAATCGCTCCTGCAGCACGCCTCGCAGTTATCCAAACCGTGGCTTCGGGCGGCGTTTATTCTGCTGCTGGTCGGCTATGGCACCAAAATGGGTCTTGCCCCGATGCATACCTGGAAACCCGAGGCCTACGGCGAAGCCCCCGGCGTGGTCGGTGCGTTGCTGGCCGGCGGCGTTACCAGTTGTGCGTTTCTTGCGATATTGCGTATCTATAATATCTGTCTGGCCGCCGGCGAGAACGTTTATACCTCGCGGCTGCTGATTTTCATGGGTCTTTTCTCGATGGCTGTTGCAGGCCTGTTCATGGTCGGCCAGCGGGATTTCAAACGGATGCTGGCCTATTCGAGCGTTGAGCACATGGGTATTCTGGCGCTGGGTCTGGGCATCGGCGGTCCGGCCCTGTTCGGAACCCTGCTGCACATCATCACCAACGGCATGACCAAGGGCGTCCTGTTCCTGTCGGCCGGCAATATCCATCGTGCCTATGGCAGCAAGAGCCTCGACCAGGTCTATGGTGCCATGCGTAAAGTGCCCTTATCCGGCACGCTGTTTCTGGCCGGGTTTCTGGCTATTACCGGCTCGCCGCCGTTCGGCCCGTTCATCAGTGAATTCGCCATTCTCAACGGTGCATTTGGTGCGGGCCGCTTCATCGCCGCAGGGCTGTTCCTGTTTCTGCTGCTGGTGGTCTTCATCGGCATGGGCTCGACCGTCCTGCAGGTCGTTCAGGGAACGCCATCGCCTGAAATCGCTGCCAAACCCTATCGCGAAAGCATCCTGACCGCCGCCCCAGTCGTCATTCTGATGGCGATTGTGCTGCTTATCGGTTTGTATATCCCTGCCCCGTTGAGCAACCTGATCAACGATGCGGTGGCTTTTCTGGAGGGCAAATAATGACTTCCAATAATGTTCAATTTGCGACGCTGACCAGCGGCAGCGCCGTTCGGCTGGATTCAATTCCAACCCTGACGATGGACGATTTCCAGCAGGGCATCTGCAGCGCCGTTGCCTTTGAGCATCGCGTCTCGGCCCTGTTCGGCGTCTCGGCCGGTCAAGCTGACCTGACACAGCTTTATGTCGTTCTGGCCGATGATGCCCAGAACCAGCTTTATGTCGGCCGCACCGAAGTAAAAGGCGACAGCTTCCCGTCACTGACCCCGCGCTGCCCGCAGGTCCATCTGTTCGAGCGTGAAATCGCCGAGCAGTTCGGTCTCAAACCTATCGGCCATCCATGGTTCAAGCCCGTCCGCTATCATCGGTCTTTCACCGGCCGGGATGCCTGGGATCGGCCTGCCAACGAGGCCATCCTGCCCGCCGTCAGCGACTTCTACCGCGTCGAAGGCGATGAGATACATGAAGTCGCCGTCGGCCCCGTCCATGCCGGCGTGATCGAACCGGGCCACTTCCGCTTTCAGTGCCACGGCGAAAAGGTCTTCCATCTGGAAATTGCCCTGGGCTTTCAGCACCGCGGCGTCGAGCAGGCCCTCATCGGCGGTCCCAATCGCCGCAGTCTGCATTACGCCGAGACGCTGGCCGGCGATACGACCATCGCCCACACCACCGGCTATTGCCAGATGCTCGAGGCCTTCGCCCGCTGTCAGAAATCCGCCCGCGCCCAGACGCTGCGGGGCATTGCGCTGGAACTGGAACGCCTGGCCAATCACATCGGCGACCTCGGCGCCATCGGCAACGACGTGGGCTTTCTGCCCACCTCCAGCTATTGCGGCCGAATTCGCGGTGATGTCCTCAATATGTCCGCAGTGCTGTGCGGCAGCCGCTTTGGCCGCGGCATGGTCTGTCCCGGCGGTGTCGGTTTCAACATCGACGAGGCCCGCGCCGCCGAACTCCTGCGTCGGCTGGATTTGGCCGAACGCGACACCGCCGTGGCCATCAACCTGCTCTGGGATACACCCTCGGTCATGGCCAGGCTGGAAAACACCGGCCCGCTGCCGCGCCAAATCGCCATCGAACTGGGCATTGTTGGCCCCGCGGCCCGTGC
This sequence comes from uncultured Pirellulales bacterium, assembly GCA_964550565.1. Classification (GTDB taxonomy): domain Bacteria; phylum Planctomycetota; class Phycisphaerae; order Sedimentisphaerales; family Anaerohalosphaeraceae; genus Anaeroglomus. The sequence goes on along the minus strand of CAZKAI010000118.1, from coordinate 2,390 downwards.
CGCAGGTCTGGCCCGCGATATCCGCCAGGATCAGCCCTCGGGCATTTTCCGCTTCGTCCATGTACCCGTGTCCACCTGCGACACCGGCGATGTCTTTGCCCGGGCCTTTGTCCGCTGGCTGGAAATCCAGCAGTCCTTCGACTTCGTCCGGGAGCAGCTTCGGGCCATCCCCGCCGGCGCGCCCCAGTCGTCGGTCGGTTCACTCGCGCCGGAAAGCCTGGCTGTCACGCTCAACGAAGGCTGGCGCGGCGAGGTCTGCCACGTCGCCATCACGGATGGTCAGGGCCGCTTCGCCCGATACAAGGTCGTGGACCCGTCGTTCCACAATTGGTCGGGGCTGGCTTATGTTCTGCGAAACCAGGAGATTTCCGATTTCCCGTTATGCAACAAAAGCTTCAACCTGTCCTATTGCGGATACGATTTATAAGATATACCCAACGGGTATGATTATTCCGCGAGCAAAAGAAGCAAGTGGTTAATGCTGCTGTACTTAGCCCGATGAAACGGAATTTTTCAAGTAAGATTCAGTATAACAAGACCGCGTCAGATGCGCGGATGAGGAACCAGATATGTTTAAGATAATTCTCGCCCGACTTCAGCAGGGCCACAGAACGATGAAATACCCCGACGGCCTGCCGCCGGAACTGCCCGACCGGCTGCGCTGCAGGCCCCTGTTCGATACGAGCAAGTGCCCCGACGGCTGTCGTGCCTGTGCCGAGGCCTGCCCGACCGGGGCGATTACGATGACCGGCAAAAAAGCCACCGTGGATCTGGGCAAGTGCCTGTTCTGCACCGATTGTGCCGCCGCTTGCCCGCACAAGGCCATTACCTATTCCAGTGACTACCGCCTGGCCGTCCGTCAGCGTCAGGACCTGGTTGTCGATGACCAGCAGACCCTCAAGCTGGCCGCCGCCCTCGACGGCAAACTTAAAAAGCTGTTTGGTCGCTCACTGAAACTGCGTCAGGTCTCCGCCGGCGGCTGCAACGCCTGCGAGGCGGACTGCAACGTGCTTGGTACGCTGGCTTGGGACCTGGGACGCTTCGGCATCCAGTTTGTCGCCTCACCCCGACACGCCGACGGCCTGTTAATCACAGGCCCAGTCACCGAGAATATGCACCTGGCTCTCAAGAAAACCTATGACGCTCTGCCCGACCCCCGCATCGTGATTGCCGTCGGCTCCTGTGCCGTGGCCGGCGGCCCCTTTATCGACCACCCGCAGGCCCACAACGGCGCCGAGTCGGTCGTTCCTGTGGATCTGTATATCCCCGGCTGCCCGCCGCATCCGCTGACCATCCTCGACGGCCTGCTCCGCTTCATCGGCCGCCTCGAAAAAGGCGACCCCTATCACGCCCCGGCCGCCGCTGAATGACACGTATTCCGTAGGGGCCAGGCCCCTGTGCCTGCCCAAATTTCCGTAGGGGCGACCCGCGGTCGCCCTGTTCAATCGCATGGTGCAAACCTGTGTGTCCGCCCCTTGCTTGTCTGTATCCATTCCGGCCCAACGGGCCAATATAACTCAGCCCAGCCTCAGCACCCTGGATTGCCTGTCCCCTCTTTTTATCCCGCGCCCTGAAAGGGCAGTATAACGTATCCCAATTACCCCATCGGACCCAAAAGCACTATTTCATTTCTCATTTCCATCACACCCGATCCGCAGGGTCAAACCCGAATAGCTCCGGGTAAGCAAAGCGAGACCCGGAGAAAACGTCCGAGCAAAATCCCCCCAACCCCGAACGGGGTTGAATTCTTCCAACCTCTCGGTAGGGTGCGACTCTTTATCCATCCTTACCAACCGGCTTTGGCCTGAATAGAAAATTGACACCGGAAAATGGAAAATCCCTCTCTCCAATCAACAATCCAAAAATCATCAATCGGCAATTCCGCCTCCCCGTGCCTGCCCATATTATGTAGGGCGCGACCTGCGGTCGCCCGATTCGGTCAACAATTATTAACAGCAGCCTGGAGCGCAAGCGACAGGATTTAATGATTCACTCCCTTTTCACCGCAAGCGACGTAATTTCCCACAGCGTAGATGAAGCATCCTGCTTCATATAATTCATTGTCCCGGCCCAACGGGCCGATATAATCCAGCCCAGGGCAGCATAATGTATTCCAGTTGCCCCACCACACCTAAAAGCATTATTTCATTTCTCATTTCCAACTCAACGGACCCGCAGGATCAAATCCGGAGAAAACGCCCGAGCAAAATCTCACCAATCCCGAAAAGGATTGAATAAAATCGTCGCAGAAGGTGCCTATGCCACTTGCAGTTCCCGGGCTTTTTTGCGTATCTCAGTAATACGGCAAAGATTATGAGGATGTGTGGAGTAAACCGTTTTCCAGCGGACAAATAATTCTTTGCGATGTGCCTCCCATTGTTTTTCTGCCG
>CAZKAI010000117.1:0-12172 GCA_964550565.1 uncultured Pirellulales bacterium | reverse complement strand
CTGCCAGCAACTGGCGAATCTCGGCATTATTCTGCTTTTCAAGAAACCGTTCCGCAGTGAGCTGGCCTTCCCCCGGCAGACCGGCAATCCACAGATATATTCCAATCAGGTTCTTAGCCGCCTCTACATTTTCACCCTGACGGAGTATGGCGCGATACGCATTGACCGCCTGGTTGAGATTGGCCTGCTTGGCGGGCTTGATGCTCATCTGTGCCTGAGCATATTTGAGGAGAATATCCGTATCATCCTGGTGCACCCCCAGATATTGCCCCAGAAACTGAGCCGCTTCAGGCCACTGTTTCTGCTCAAAGGCCGCAAGACCCTTCTCTTTGCCGATCTTGGCGCGATAATTACGGTTCCACCCCCGCAATCCCAACACCGTTAATCCCAGAACGACAAGCGACAACACCAATACAATCAGCAGCGTCCAATTGACTTTCAGCCGAGCCATAGCTTTCTCCCTGTTTCAATCCTTTGGGCAATGATTAACCAAACTGTTTAAGGAACTGATGCAGCAGGTGCAGCACCGTTCGTACGCAAATCCGCACATCCATCCACAAATTCAGATTACGGACATATTCCATATCATAATACACCCACTCCTGAAAATCCATCCCGATTTTCCGGGTTCGGCTGATTTGCCACAACCCGGTAATTCCCGGACGCACCGAAAGCCGGGCATCCCGCCACGCCGGACAGGTCCGATTTTCCCGATCCGGCGACGGGCGAGGACCCACCACACTCATCTGCCCCAGCAAAACATTGATAAACTGGGGAATTTCGTCAATACAGGTATCCCGCAAAAACTTGCCTATCCCCGTAATCCGCGGGTCATCTTCAATCTTGAACTGAGGCCCATCCACCTGATTCACCACCCGCAGGCGATCCTGCAGGGCATCCGCCTGCACAATCATCGTCCTGAATTTCAGACAATCGAATTCAATCCCATGCTGCCCCTGCCGGCGGGCCGGATAAAATATCGGCCCCGGTGAAGTCAATTTGATGATGGCCGCCACAATCAGAAAAATGGGCGTCGATAAAATCAAAACCACCAGGGAAAACAGGATATCGCCAATACGTTTCAGAAACCGTGCATAAGATAAGATCGACCACTGCCGGAACGACTGGGCAGAATCGGCTGCCTTGAATGCATACGAGGACTCTGTCAATAGACCATTCTGTGATTCACAGTCCTGCTGCGTCCAGATGACACGATTTCGAATCACTTTGTCCGACACAATCTCCACGCCGGGTCCGATAACGGAGTTCTTGACAATCGCTCCGGAATGAATTCTGACCCCATCACACAGAATCACCGGCCCTGTCAGAATCACATCCTGATCCACGTGAACATCCTGTCCCCACAGTACGGTTCCATCTGCACGGACGGATTCATGCAAATCATGCCGCTGGGGAGCCTCGAATTCCTCAAAAGCCTCATCCGATAACAACGACAGCAGCCCTTTTTCGCTGTCCAGATCACGTGCAGTCCCGGCCGCACTGAAATGAAGGCATTTAGCCCCGGCCTGATTGGCATTGTGCAGCCAGGTGTCAATATCGGATATTTCCGCCAGCGAGGGATACCGGGCCAGCAGCCTCTGATGGATCAGAATATGATGCGGCTGCGCGACCGCCTGGATTTGAGGTTCAATCCCGTCATAATAAGGTCTGCTGACGCCGGCCAGATACCCTTTATCCGTCAGGCGGGCCGTCTCATAAAACGCCGACAGTTCCTCCGCCGCCTGAATGGTAATCACATCTGCATCAACACTGCCGGCGATGGTATCAAATACCTCCGATGACAAAGTCGTCAAAAACCGCGCATTATGAATCAGCAGATAGTTCGATCCGGATTCAGTCGTATTCAGGTTTGCCGCCATCCGTCCGCCAAACACCCCAGGAACAGCCGCTGCGTGTTTATCGCCCTGCAGGGATGGCATCAGAATTCTTGCTTGCCCCCACGGCTGACGGGTTTGTCTGGCCAGAAAAACCGTCCACAGGTTTTCACGACGCGGCACATTGGCGGCCAGCCGATTCCACGGCCCCAAACCGCTTCGACCCTCATACATCTCTGGAAATATCAATAGCTGCATAGACTAAGATTTCTACCGATTAGGATTATACCGGGTTCTCGCTGTGAGACTTGTCGGCCGCATGGGACAGCAGCAGGAAATCGGACCGTTCCTTTTTCGGTGTCCGTTTGGCTTCCGGCCGCTGATGATATCCATAGCCGTATCCGTAACCATAGCCATAGCGGCGATAGTTCTGGTGCAGTTTGACATTGTTCACCACCGTGCCCAGAACGCGAATGCCTGCCAGGTTAATCCGCTCAATGGCCTGACGTATCTCCGGATGCGATGTCCTGCCCACAAAGCTGACCATCACGATGCCGTCGGCCATCTTGCCCCACAGCAGCGCATCGGCAAAGGCCAGCACCGGCGGTGTATCAATAATCACCACATCGAAATGATTGGCCAGATCCCGAATCCGCTGGATCGTGGATTTCTGACTGAGCAGATCTGCGGCATCCGTCGCATTCCGCTCATCGGCCGCCAGGATCGACAGGCCGTCGCCGTTAAGACTTGTCAGCACTTTGCGGACGTCGGTGCCAAAAAGATAATCCTGAAGTCCGCGGTTATGTTCGGGCAGATCCAGCTTATAGGCAATGTCCGGCTTGCGCAGGTCGCCGTCAATCAGAAGGGTTCGCTGACCGGCATGGGCAAAGCTGGTGGCAAGGTTAATCGAAAATGTCGTCTTGCCATCCCCTTTGCCGGCGCTGCTGACAACAATAATTTTATGTGCATCACCGCCCATCAGGCTCAGGTTGGCCCGGATGGTCTGGAAGTCATCCACCAGTTGCTGGCCCAGCAGTTTGCGGTCAATTTCCTTGGGGCAGGTCGTTGTCCCGATAATTCGAACTCCAATTCGACGGGCTACTTCATCCGGTGCATGGAGTCTTTTATCAGCCTTTTCCAGCAGGAACGCCAGGCCGAAACTCAGGGCAAATCCCGCAAACACCGAGGCCGCCGCGATTTTTTTCAGCTTGCCCTCGACTGGAACACTATTGACTTCAAGTCCAACTGAAATACGGGGCTGACGTTTACTCTCCATGACCAATTCCTCAATACGACGAACCACTTCATTGTACCGCGTCTTGGTCTGCTCGAGCTGTTCTTTCTCATCATCAATGTTAAACTGCCTGCGCCCCAAGCTGATGGTCGCCATATCCTGTTCATTAATCTTGTCGGTCAGCTTCTTTTCATATTCAGTAATCTGGACCAGTTCGTTTTCCAGTTCAGAGAGTTTTCGTGTTTGCGAGCGAGTCTGTTCAACCTGCAGGTTGGATTCTACCTGTTCTGTAACTTCTTTTAGTTTTTCGTCGTATCGGCTCTGCAGTGTCTGCAGCATCTCACGCCGACGCCGCATTTCCGGGTGGGTATCCACCATGTTCTGCTGGCCGGCATTGACCAGTTCTTCATACCGTCGAATGTCGGTCGCCAGGGCCTGAATCGCAGGGTCAGACTGAATAATCGTCGACTTGCGACTCACCAGTTCATAGGACAGCGGCTCATTCGGCTCGTCATTTTTGTGTATCTCAATCTGGCTTTCCAGCGCCATCTTGCGAATACTAATTGTAATCAGTTCCTTCTGAAGGCTGGCCACCTGTTCAAACATCATCTGTTGACGCGGGGTTAATTCTCTCGATCCAAATTCATCTGCCAGCCGGCGAATGGCTTCGCGCTGGCTCTCCATAGTGTTTTGCAGGGTCTTTTTTTCACTATCCAATTGATTTAATTTATCATTTTCAGCCTGCTTCTCTGAGGTAACCGCGATATCTATATAACTCCTGATGATAGATTTGAGAATTTTTTCTGCTTCAGAGTAATTTTCTGCTGGCCCGGTCATTTCCAACACAATTAAATTGCTGTTGCGCTGAGGCTGAATAAGAATTTCCCCATTCGCAATCGCCTCACGGAGTCGCATGCGATAATCACCAACACCTGCAAAAAACTTCAATCCCTGGTTATGCAGTTCATCTGCAACTCGATTCAGGATTTGATCGTTAGTCATCCTGATGGCTTGGGTGTTTTTGAATGCGTCATAATTTGGCAGCGGCCGTTCAGAATCAGAGTCAGAATACAAAATAGGCTGAATAATCGGTGCAATCTCAATCGCCGCCTGTGTCTTGTACTGCTTGCCGACAAACCGCAGCGCTCCCGCCAGCCCGCCGCCCGACACCGGCAGAAGAATCAGCAGGATCAGCAGCCACCGCCGCTTGAGCATCCCCACAATATCAAATCCCCCCTCAGCATGCTGCTGCGACTGAAACGATTCCGCCCCGCCCTCATACTGCACCACCTGCTGATTGTCGAATTCAAAATCCTGTTTGGCTTGATTATCATTCATAATGAATCCTTCGTTTTTCTGTACACCATATCAGATACCGGCGGTTCAATCAGCCGCTGCTCATAAAACAGCTTCGACAGCAGCCATAACTCGCCGACCGCAATAAACAGCGCCACCGGCATCATCGCCAGCCCACCGTAGTCATGAAAGGCCTTTTCCCATTGCTCGCTGGTAATTATCGTAAAGGCAATCGAGGTCACCGCAAGCCGCAGCGTGTTGCACAGCAGCGCAATCGGGATGCTCGAAACCAGCAAAATCAGTTTTACAAACCGAGACCGTTCGGAAATCAAAACCACCAGCGCCGAGACCACGATAAACGCTGTCAGCATCCGAAGCCCGTTACAGGCCTCGGCCACTGCAACCATCGTTCCATTCAGATTAATCACATTGCCTTCTCGCACGACATTGAATCCAACCGTCTCCAGCACAAATACCGCTGACGTCGTCGCCCATTCCTGCAGCGGTTCAGCCACATAGTTCTGAACCCGGTTCGGCAGCGGCAGCATCAAAAACAAAAACAGCATGACCGACCATATCTGCAGCATCACCCGGTACCCCAGGATCAGCAGACACAGTGCAATCACTGTCAAAATCATCGAAATATTTTCCAAAGAGCCAAACATATAATACAGGCCGAAAAACCGCACGCCCTGGGCAAACAGCAGCAAGGCGACACCCGACCAGATCGCTGGATAGAATCCGCTGTTCAGAACACGTTTGCGGCGCATCCAAACCACCACAACCGCCAGCATCGGAACCAGCATCCCGCTGGAATACTCGTCACTGCTGATCCACATCTTCCACAAATCCCGCAGCGTCGGCACGGCATACGCCCCCAGCAGACAGCAGATCAAAGCTATCGCACCGGCAGCCAGCGTCTTCTTGCCGTAAGGAACCGCAAGATATTCGGCCAAAGTCTTTTTCGGCTTATTCCCCAGCCAACTGAATCGGTTAATCTGACCCGCACACCAGTTCAGCAGGCGACCCGAAAATCCGTCTTCCTGAACAAGCAGTTTTTCCTGATATGATGAGTCCGATTTGACCACCTTATTCGAATCCACAAGACTCCTTTCAATCAGAGACCCCGGTCCAATTTGAGCACCTTCCCATATCACACTCTGGTCGATTATGGCACCTGCACCAATCTTGCTTTGTCGACCTATCACGGTCGGCCCGATAATTACTGAATTATCCTCAATGCAAACATTATCTCCAACAGAGACAGGACCGATAATTCGACTCGTCAGTGAAATGCTGACATCCTCGCCTATACTCACTCCCGGCCATGTGCGTCCGTCTTTGTCCTGGCCCGTTTGAGTCTGCTGTTCCGGCCGGGAAATATACCGCGTCACAACATCGACATATTCCAGCCAGTTTCGGTAACTCCGGTTCGATACATCCAAAAGACCCGCACAAATCGTCCTGCCCGCCCGAACAAGCTGCGGAATCAGGCCTTCTTTCAAATCGCAATAGCCTGTCTCAGGGATAAATTCCACAATAGATTTCTCACACAGATAAAGCGGTGCCGACCTGCCCGGAGATTGACCATCGCCTTTCGGGTAAAACAATACTGTCATCTCGGAATCGCGAGCACAATGTTGAGCTATTAAGTCGTGAATATTGGGAGCCGGAACAAACATGGTTTGAAATACGATCAAAAGCTCATCCTGACCTTCCCGCAACACATCCTTTAAACATCCCGCCGTTCCCCTCGGCAAGGTCTCCGATTGATATTCTACCTCCAGCGACGCAGGCAGGTTCATGGCATTTTGGATATCCTGCCCCTGTTCCTCGCAGCAAATCACAAATCGACGAAATCCCTGCTGGGAAATCGCTTCAATCATATATTGGAGAGCAGGCTTGTCGATTACCGGCCAAAGCGCACGATTCATCCGCGTCGCCAACGGACATCGACCAAAGTCCCTGCCGCCGACAAGGATTACAACCTTGACCTGTTCATTTGTGTAGACCTTAGACAATTATGCTCCAAAATCATAACCGACTCTTAATGTCCTGAATCACCAATTCAAGCGTCTTTTCCAGACCAAACTCCGGCCGGTAACCAATTGCCTCCTGGATGCGCTTCAAGCCAGGTACACGACGTATCATATCGTCAAATGGCTTGCCATACGCCTGTTCATAAGAAAGAAACTTTTTTTCACTCCGGCTGTCGGTCAGTCCGATAACCATATCAGCAAGCTGGTCAATCGTGATTTCCCGGTCCGTGCCCAGATTAAATACACGCCCCGCCGTATCTGGATTGACCATCAATTGCCCCAGGGCGCGGACCACATCATGGACACAACAGAAACATCGGCTTTGCTGGCCGGTGCCATAAATCTCAATCGGCTCATTTTTTAAGGCTTTTTCAACAAATCTCGGTACAACCATCCCATATTGTCCGGTTTGCCGCGGCCCCACCGTGTTAAACAGCCGGACAATCACCGCCTCCAGCCCATACTGCTGGTGGTACGCCAGGGCCAGAAACTCGTCTATCGCCTTGCTGCAGGCGTATGACCACCGGCTGAAACGGGTGCTGCCCAGGACCGTATCATCGTCTTCGTAAAAGGGAATCGCCTCGCTTTTGCCATAGACCTCGCTGGTAGAGGCTATCAGGACCTTCTTGCGGAATTTGTTGGCCACCGCCAGCACCACCTCGGTACCGTGGATATTGGTTTCAATCGTATGCACCGGCTGCTCGACAATCAGCTTAACCCCCACCGCCGCCGCCAGATGAAAAATACTATCGCACTGCGGCACCAGCACATGCAGTGTCTGGCTGTTGCGGACATCCTCCTGCACAAAACTGAACCCCTTGCGATGCAGCAGATGACGTATATTGCCCAGACTTCCCGTACTGAGATTGTCCAAAGCAATCACTGAATGCCCCTGCTCCAGCAAATGCTCTGCCAGATGGGACCCGATAAAACCTGCACCGCCTGTAATGAGAATGTTCATATCGCCTACTGCCGTATTCCAAGGTTCACTTCTGCTGCTATCTTCAGTTGCCCCGTGATGGCAGCCCCTCCTGCCAGACAGGACAACAACCATTTCAAATACCTGTTGGGTATATCGGCTAATTGTACACCCTTTTTATGAACAATCCAGTGTTATTCGTTAACATCAAGCCCCCTGTTAATCTACCCAATTGACGCAGCAGCCGAAAGATAGTATGATGGGGGGCGATGTGAGCTTCGGCAACTTCGGTGGTTGTCTATGCCACAAATCTGCAAGAAGGTCAACTCGGACAGGATGGTATATGGAAACCGCCCCTTGTGCAGCACCCAAAAAATATATTGTACTTGTCATCATAATGTTGAGTCTTTTTTTCAGTCTTTTACTACTGTCACCTGTATTCTTTCTGATTTATCTGGGGACCCGAGGCTGGGAACCCACATGGCTAAAAGGGGACACCATTACAGGCCCTGACGGATATACCTATTGTTTACTGCATGAGAGTGGATTGATGCAGGATCCTTCTGTCAAGCTTATCAGAACAAAGGACATTAAGGCAGAAGACACCTTTGAGGAACTCGGACAAAATTGTCTGGAATTCAGTTGGCTATCCATTATCAGACCCGCCAATCGGGTCAAGGATAATCAAAGCCAGCTATATATGACCTCAACGAATACCATCGTGGCAATTCCCTATTTCAATAAAGCCGTGTTTGCTTACAGCATCAACGAGAATCACTGTTATGGGTCGGGTGAAATAGACACCCAGTCTCCGTTCATGTTGATTGAAAAAGATACCCCGTTATACGAACCTGATATCTTTGCACTTATCTTATGTGCTGCAAAAAATTGGCCGCCCGGCTGTCCACGATTGGACAAATTGCAGGAGGGATTGACACATCCCAACCCAGAGGTCAACAAACTGTCAAAATGGCTTCTGGAAGTCCAGGCTCATGGTTTATCTCGTGACAACGAAACGACACAGGAAGTTATCGACTTTTTAATTGCAAAGATAGCCATTACCGACCCTGAATCACAATCAAATATAATCCAAATTTTCGGTTATTGTAAAGAGTCTGCAGCAGGCAAGATAATCCCCCTGCTGCAAAAGCTTGTGCTGGACAAAAATGAAACGCTTGCGGCCGATGCCGCCATGAGTCTGGGAAACATCGGTCAGCCCGCATTTCCTTTCCTGGCCGATTGTATCAAATCACAGAATCCACATATCCGCTTTTTGGGATTATTGGGTTTTCGTTCGGCCGGTTCGAAAGCCAAGTCATACGAGCAGGAGATTCGGTTATTATTGAATGACAAGGATTCGGATGTATGCCAGCAAGCCGAACTTGCCCTTGAAAGCCTCCACCGAAATTAAAAGCCTCGAAAAAAAGGCTAAGACGTCTTGTAAAAACTGCATTTTTAACACAAAAATAATGATTTTCTAATAAAAGTCCCAAAATCTGTTTGGTTTTGACTAAATATGATATAGAATAATTGTTACGCAGATTTGTATGTATTGTATTGGACTAAGTAAATACACTATTTTAGGAGAGGGTAAGATGACAAAGAAAACATTTCTTGCTGTGTTGGTATTGGGTTTGGTGGTTGTGGTGCAGGCGGCTCCGGTCGTCGTAGACAATTTTAGTTTCGAGCAGCCGGGCACAGGCAAAATCAAAGGGTGGAATGGCGAAGCTGGTGCGGATGTCCCCGGCTGGGCCAGCGATGGACAGGCCGTGGATTCCGGTGTCGAAAGCGACTGGCCCGGACATACTGATGGTTTGTGGACAGCTTTCATCATGCAAGGTGATCCTTCCATCTATAATCTGACCGGTCATGCCATCGCAGCGGGAGAAGTGTTCACGCTGCAAGTAGACGCCCGTGATAACTGGACCGATGGCACCGCCGATTTGATGATCAGCCTGTATTACGACCTTGCCGGAGTCCGAAACACCGTCGCTTCTTCAACTTTTACACTGGATGCCGCGGATGTCTGGATGACGTATTCTCTGACTTTTGCAGCCAATGACACCCCCGCTGCAATCGGCAATCTGATTGGCATTGAAATCGACAATGTTTCCCCCTCCATCAGCAGTTGGCAGGGCCTGGACAACGTGCGTTTGGATGTTATCCCGGAACCAGCAACAATGCTTCTGATGGGCCTTGGCGCAACCGCCTTAATTCGCAAAAGAAAATAAGCCCGTATCACAAAATTAAAATCTTCCGACGGCGGACAATCATGCTGTCGGAAGATTTTTTATATCTGAACATCGATAAGCATTCCTGATTAATCCGCACCCTGGATGCCGCACAGAATAGTTAACACAACTACCTGCGAAAACGCCTCAGAGTTCAAAAACATCGTTGAATCTATACATTCTGTCCTGTCTCAGCAGGCAGGGCAAAATGACAAATAAGATATGCGTGTGGATGGATTTGCAGGAACGGCAATTCTTTTTCTATCATGACGTACAAACTGACTTTGCGAGCGATGGCGATGTACAACCTGGACTAAATCCCTTATTCCGCTTTTCCGGAAGAAGCTGGCAGTAAGCTTGCACCGCAAAAAAATCCATCTGGCCTGTTGACACGGAATTATCGGGCAGCGGTTGCCCGAAAACATGGTTTCTTTCAAGGGAGATGCGGATATGAAAACAAAATGGGTATGGATGGCAGTATTCTTGTGTTTATCAGTCTGGACCGTCGCGGATTCCATTACGGTCCCCAATTACAGTTTCGAACAGCCGGCTGCCGGTAAAATAAAAGGCTGGAATGGAGAAGGTACCCCGCAGGTGAATATCCCCAATTGGGCCAGTGCCGCCAATCAGCCCGCTGCCGACTCGGGTGTCGAGGAAGGCTGGACACCAACAGATGGAACTTACACGGGTTTTATACGAAACACCGACCTGGCCTGTTATAACATCACCGATCATATAATCGCCTCCGGTGAATCCTACCAGCTCATCGTGGACCTTCGCAGTACATGGACACCCTCGCCCACAACCTATAATCACAAAATCAGCTTCCTGTATGCCGATAAAACCGGGACCGGTGACCTGGCCACAATTCTGGGTGTCGGCTCATCTGCAATCGTCGCAGTTACAGATGCCTATGCAGCCTATACACTGAATTTCTCCGCCAACAGTATCCCCGCCTGCCTTGGCCACAAGCTGGGCGTCGAACTGGACAATGTCGCCACCGGCACTGGCGGAGACAGTTGGCATGGCATGGATAACGTGCGTATCGAACGTTATTTTTCGTCATGGATTTCACCAGCCGACGGCTCTCTGACCGTACTTCCGGATGCAACCTTGCAGTGGGCGGTTTATAAAGACTGGAACTGCGATGTGTATTTCAGCTCAGATCCCAACCTGCCCACTGGTGCCAAAGTGGTAGTCAATCAGCAGCAAACCAGCTACGATCCTCCCGGAAATCTGCAAAATGATACCACCTATTATTGGCGTGTGGATGCTTATGAACCCAATACAGCGGAGCCATATATTCCAATTAAACATACTGGCCTGGCCTGGTCATTCAAAACACTTCCACCAATGCCTGTGATTACCGATCAGCCGGACAACACGCTCGGAGATCTGGGCGGGACCGCCGCCCTGGCCCTTGGGATCGCAAGCAATACTACGCCAACCTACACCTGGTATAAAACCACGGACAATGCCAATAATACCCCAGCGGATGACATCGTAGTCGCAACCGCAACCGGCGGCCAGACCAATACCCTGACCATTTCACCCCTTGCCAAATCCAATGAAGGCTATTATTTCTGCAAGGTAACCAATCAGGGCGGCACGGTGTTGTCCGATGCTGTAATGCTGGGCGTAAAGCGGAAAGCAGCCCACTGGACATTGAATGAAGCGGATTATGTCAACGGCCTTTATGTTGATACCAGCGGTGAAGGCCATGACGCCGATCCCAACGGCACACCGGTTTTTGCTGCCGGCATCGTCGGTGACAGCGTGAATATGATTGCCAACGGCTTTGCCAATGCCGGCACATGGAATCCCTCGCAGTTCACCAGCCAGTTCACCATTTCCATGTGGGCCAAATGGGCCGGGCAGACCTCCCCCTCCACCTGGCAGGGTCTTATCGGCAAGCGCACCGTCAACAGTGCCGAAGGCATGATGTGGCAGGTCGAAGTGGATTCCAACAACAATAACGTCGTCTATAAAAACGGCAGCGGCGACACCGTAACCACCGACACCCTGCCAACGGGCGAATGGGAACATCTGGCCGTCGTCTATGACGGAACCACAACAACATTCTATCGCAAGGGTGTCAGCGCCGCATCCGGAACCGTCAGCCCGACCGCTGGAACCGAGGCAGCCATGTCTCTGGGTGCCACACAGATCGATGAACAGGGTGTCATTTCCGTCTTATTCAATGGCAATCTCGATGATATCCAAATCTATAACTATGCCTTAAGCAACACACAGATCGGCGACATCTTCTATGCCGTCACAGGCGAGCCGGTCTGTATCGGCGACTATGCATCCGAATTTGACTTCAATGAGGACTGCCTGGTCAATCTGTCCGACTTTGCAGCCTTTGCAGCCAAATGGCTCGATTGCGGCTACTACCCCGCTTCCGAATGCCCGTAAACCACAGACCATTCAATTAAGAACGCCTGCCGAATATCTGCAGGCATGATTTCAAAGACCCGGCCCATCATCAGGCCGGGTCTTTTTTTAAGGCACATATTTATGACTAGAATGTTATCTGCCGTTGTGATTCTGTTCAAACATGCGATTTTAAAGTTGCTTGTCCCGCCAGACCATGATTATAATATACCCCAGTCTTG
>CAZKAI010000116.1:0-12244 GCA_964550565.1 uncultured Pirellulales bacterium | reverse complement strand
TGAAGTACACTGCACCATCCCGGGCAGCCAGAAACTTGCTGTTATCACACGCCAGTGAAAACAATGTCGGACCAAGGTCTGCCGCCGCACGATGTATCCGCTCTTCGGCCTGTTTAAACGTCTGGTCCGGCATGGTATGAACTCGCTCCAGAATCGTTTTCTTGTCGGCAATGGAGGCTTTGTATTGGTCGAGTGTTCTGGCCGGGTCCTGTACCGCATACAGACCAAAATCTTTAGCATACACACATACATTATTTATTATGTCATCAACTGCAATCCCAAAGGAGCCATTCGGGAGCTTGAAACGCAATACAGTACGATCTGTCATCCAATGCGTGGTTGTACAATACCGCACTTTCAAATGAAGCGGCTGATTGACATCCCAGTCCGCGGAAACAGAGGATTTCCCCTGCTGATCCATGATTTGGCCATTATACATTTCAATGATGCCATGCTGTCCCGGGTCGGCTTTTTCAAGTTGCAGGGCCAGATCAACCGTTTTCCACTTCGAATCCGGAATTGCCGAAAGCCGACAGATAGATATCTCATTTGCTGAGGCAGGAAATATCCATCGAATCTTGAGCGTACCCTGCTGCCTGGCCGTTCGGTCTTTCCATTGAATCAAGTAGGTCCATTTCAATTTATCTTTCTGCAGGGTCCCATCGAGATTTTCCCACTGGCCCTGCCAGATTGATCCGCCGGGAGATCCGCCCTGCCGGGTCATGACCCAGTACTGAACCCGGACACCCTCGCTTGACGGCATTCTGGATTCGTCCGCAAATTGGATTCCAACGCTTTTAATGCGTCGCTGCTCCAGCCATTGCAGCCCGATACAGCCGATACCGTTTGACTTCGGTACCTGGTAGAATCCATTTTTGTCGGCAACCACATCGGTTTCCATATATAGGTCTTCGACTGTGAAATCCTGAAAGCGGTTATTTCTGCAACCGTCCATACGAGCCGGATCCCATGTCACCATGCGGCCAAACGGAGCAATATCAACCGTTTCTGATATGATATTTGTGATGGGGTTGGCGGAGCGA
Organism: uncultured Pirellulales bacterium; assembly: GCA_964550565.1. Lineage (GTDB taxonomy): Bacteria > Planctomycetota > Phycisphaerae > Sedimentisphaerales > Anaerohalosphaeraceae > Anaeroglomus. The sequence goes on along the minus strand of CAZKAI010000116.1, from coordinate 11,201 downwards.
GTCAGTCGGGCCTGTGCCCAGTTGGCGGCACAGTTGGTGATACTGCCCTCCGTTGCAGCAACCAGTGTTAATTCCTGTGCCCCGACAACGGACACATTGACCAGCTTTGCCGGAGTGGACTCAGTCATCCTGCCGCTATTAAAAATCTCTTTCTCATCGGCCAGTACTTTAAACGAAACATTACCCGGACCGTCCCCCTGCCATTGAACACCCACTTGTGCCTCAAATGTGCTGTACGCGCCTCCCAGGTCAATAACGATCTTGCCGTTGGCATGACTGCCGAGGCCTTTTTCATATACCCGGTCCTTGATCTGTAAAGGCAGGCCCTGCTGACCCGGCGCGTGAGCACAACAATCGACACCCAGTTCACCCCAATCCTGGGAATTCAAAATAATTGCCCCCTGTATATCGCTGATGTAAACCGGCGTTGTCGTCTGCTCCTCCGCAAACGCCATAGACGCAATCATCATAACCAGTACAATACCCCAAATCCCTTTTGTTGTCATCCCCAAGAAGCCTTTCCTGACTGAATATCCCTGTCTTGCGATTTTGTCCATAATAGAATGATCCATACTTTCTATTTCTGCCTTTCCTCCGGTTCCCGGGTACCCTCTCGGTTCACAGGCAAAGCTGCTATTTCGATTCAATTGACTCATAATACAGAACGATCCGGTTGGTTCCGGCTCCAGCTGACGACCCAACAAGGTCAATATAATAGCAGCCAAGGCCCCGATTGCGAGGATATTTGTACTCCTGTACAGAGGCGGGTCTGCCGTTAATCCACGCTTGAAATGTCTTTATTCTGGCATTATTGATAAATGGCAGCGCTATGAACATGTGTTCCTGAAAAGGAGGTTCGCAACCATATCCATACATAAACGGCATATCAAACTCATTCTGCAGCCACCAGGTTTTTGTTCCATCGCGTGCAATATCCGGCAACGGGCGACTGGCAGGCACATCGGCATTATACTGTATTTGTTCCTGCAATTCCGATAATGGGTTGCCCGCGGAAAGAGCGATATCAATATAGGTCTCCTGATCCTCTGAGAATGAATTTTCAATATAACCGCCGCAGAAATTCGAGAGTGTGCCCAATCCCTGCAAATCGGCCGCACCGGGCCACATCGGGTAACTGATCCCAGCGGCTTCATTGAATAACGGGAAGTCATAAGAATCGCCCGTCGTCAAACCGGCAGGCCAGCCCGCATCTACACCGGTTTTTAGATCACCTGCCAGAACTTTCCATGCCGATAATTCTTTGGGGGCGATTTGACGACGAAATGTGATTTCGTATAAAATGGACTGCTGCCCTCTGGATACAACCTTTAACGGTGTCGGTTTCCAGGAACGCTGCCGCTGTTTGGGAATATCCCGACACACTTCGGCGACAATCTGATTGACATTAACGTCCCGGGGAAAATGGACAACAAATCGCTGCGTCGAGCCCTGCGGCCCGGTTGTTTTGAGTCGATACCCCTTCTTTGTCGATTCAATAACCGCAGGAATCCCATACACTTTGGGAGAACGCAGCGTTTGAGATGCCGGCTGGACATGCAATACAATAACCTGCCGGGCCGGCACAGTAAATTGAACCTGTTGACCCAGATTGACCATAGGTCCGGCATTTGTCAGACACCATTTCTCATCGGGATAAAGCTGCCTGATTTCACACGACTGATTGCCCTTAAAGCCAAGCTGTTCGTTCAGCGGCACAACCACCTTTCTGCTCCAATAATTTGGGTTCACCAGAAAGATATAGCCGTGGTCATCACGAGCATGGGAATATATCTCTGCGCCGCCGATGCCGGGTTTGTCTCCGGCATTATAAGTCGTCGTCCAGAGGTCATAATTGTCTTTGATTAATCCCAGCCATTTCCGGTAAAAGTCAATAATGCTCTGCTTCCTGGAATCCGGCAGCGTTTCCAGCCAAAATCGAAGTTCGCCGAATCCCAGATTCGGAACTACCGCAAGTGTTGACAAAGCTCCGAATTGATAATTGGCCGTGTCAGGCACGATGGAATTCTGGCAGAAAAAATACTGTACATTAGAGAGGTATCTGTAGGGTATAAATCTCGAATAATGCAATGAAACCATCTGCTCGCGTCGGACATCATCCAGAAGACGAGTCATGTTCAGGCCGTGCCACGGCTTATCCATGTAGGGGTCCGTCAGGTACAAATTGTGATTGTACCAGGCGATTTTCGGCAGCAATTCAGCCCATACCCCGGAATTCGACCAGGTCATCATATTCTCTGACACGCTGTTGATGGCCTCAAGCACCTGCGTTAGCCCCCTGACCTGTGCGTAAATCAGCTCTTCGTCCGCCGCTCCTTCGGCCCGTTTCCAGATTTTCAGAAAGTCCAGACAGTGCATTTCAAAGCCGTACTTTTTGCAGTATTCGGTTGTCCGGGCAATATAAAGGTCCACAAATTTCTTGTTGCCGAAATGACACTCGTCGGGAGTGATCCCGAATTGGGCATGGTTATTATTATGAAAGTTGTAATGTTCACAGAACAACTGTTCCGTAGCGGAATAGTCGCCCACGCGTACGCCCAGACGGTTTGCATACTTTACAAACTTTTTTACATACGCCGGGTCCGGATCTTCCAGCGTCGCATCAAATGGACCGGGCCAAACCTGATAATGCTCAAGTCCTATCTTCGACATCAGCTCAATGTCTTTTTCCAGCCAATCCGTATGCCAGCCAAGCGTAGGATTGTCCTTCATCGTATAAAATACTTCGCCATCCGCGACCTGAGTATAGCGATTATTAATGCCTGCCGTGGCAGTCATCGGGCGATTAAAGCGAGGTTTGTAACGAGTTTGAACATAATGATCCATCGCCTCGACTTCGCCGTCATCGAATCCATATCGGACATTTTTGGCAAGCTGTGTACGTCCAATGGTCAGTGAATGGCAGACATATTCCCTGCCGGCAGCCAAGTCATCCTTTGGAGGATAGGTGATGCTTCTAACGCCATTATTCGTTTTTATTTTTGAATAAGGAAAATCCAAAGACACGAAACATCCGGCATCCTGGCCCCGATAGAAGGCACAAATATCCTGCAAGGACGTGCTCGCCACCACAGGTTCCACTTCGGATGCGGCATTCCACAATGATACGGAATCAATATGGATCGGCCCGTGAGCTTTCAGTGTCAGCGTCTTGGTTACACACGAGGACACTTCAACGCTGTATTTGAGCGTCCAGTCAAACAGAGCATTTGTCCCTTCGATAGTAACCGGGGCATCTTGTTTCGTTTTGTCGCTACCAAGGATTTGGATGGAATCTTTTTCAGGTGTCACGGTTTTCCCATCGATCTGCAGCATCCATGGAACACTGGTGATGGTGCGATGATTATCGAGTGTGACAACTTCATGAATTCCACCCGTATCCTGAATCAGGTCCAGGGTAAAATCCGGGTCGCCGATTCGTATGTCAGCCTGCCCGGACAGCGTCTGCTGATCCGGGCCGGAGACCTTGTTTCCTTCGCCCCATGCACAGACCGACAGGCAAAAAACAATACACAGTTTTGTACATGAATTCATGAATCTCTCCAAATAACCAGATGCTCTGGCCCAACTGACGAAAAAATAGAATCGCCGCAATAATTTAACACATGAATCGGCAATATGCAACTCCCGTACTCAACCCCAGTAAATCAGTCACAATAAAAAATGATACCGTGTTTTAGTAGGTGGTCATCAACCACTTGTTTCCACTCGATATCCAGCCGATTCTGCCGTTGTCATCACTCAGGCCGCGTATTTGATCGAGGTTGAAATCCTCCCTGTCTTTCCAATCCACGGAGCCATCTGTAAACAGATTATTGGTCCCCGCAATCGCCGGCGGCTCCAGCAGCGCGGTATCGTATTGAACCCGGCTGCCCAGGTCCGCCAGATAGGAAGGCCCTTTGAGTCCGTGATTATAAGCCCACGCACCCGGCACCATGGGAGCGGCTGCTGAGTAGGATACTTTAATAAAGTGATCCGCCATCATCAGTTTTCTGCCGGTACCGTTGAGGTTGTCGGCCAGGTCACGAATCACGGTCTTGGGTGTAGGCGTCAGGTTTGCCCAGCTTTTGACTTGTCCAAAATAGTTGTATGTCGCATGAAAATATCCCTTGGGAACATAGGCCTGAATCAGCATCTCACGATAGACTTCCGAGGCCTCCGGACAGAAATAAACGCTGTGGGAAGGGGTCGTGGTGTTTTTCTCATACCCAGCCACATAACTGCCGATGGAATAGAGACTGAAATCCCCCTGGGCATAATAGGGTTTAATATAAGCATTTTCGCTGTCCACCACCACCATGCTCGGCCACAACTGCCCGATATTAGTGCCGGGAGTTTTAGGCAGTCGGCTGTTATTATCTCCGCCGTATGCGATCAGCGCCACACCCCACTGATGAAGCTGTGAGGAGCAGATCGCCTTCCTGGCCTGTGCCTTAACCTTTTTCAATACCGGCACTACGATCGCCAGCAACAGCGCAATCACCGCAATCACCACCAGAAGCTCAATCAGGGTAAATCCGTTTGTGTCCCGTATGTTTTCCCTATTCATACCGAAATCGCCTTCTCCAGCCTGGTATATAACATTAATTGGTTCTTAAAGATGCGGCGGCAGTCATTAAATGCTGCCGCCGCATGTAGTGTGCTCAATTCCTGCTGTTATCCTTATTCGCAGCCGTAGTTGTTATAAGAATAGCACTCCAGCCAATGAGCCGCGATCATGGCAAAATCACTTAAATCCACATGGCAGTCTTTATTGATATCTTCGGCAATCGGCTCGGTCGCACAGAGAATACCGCCGCCCTGCTGATAGAGAGCCTTGACATCTTCAAGGCTCAGCGTGCCGTGGTAAAAACGAACCTCATCGAGCTTGCCCTTCCAGAAAGACCCCAGATCGCCGGCCGGATTGGACTTGTGGCCAAAGGCCAGCGGATAACCCGCCGCCCCTTTCATGGGACCAGGAAGATCGTACCCCCACCCCTCGTGGAGGAATCCGTCATAATAAACCTTCAGGACAGTCCCTTTGACCGTTACAGCGACATGATGCCACCCGTCAACACAGGTCGGAGTGGTTCGAACCCCATAGCTATCGATGGTGGATTTGAACCAGTTATTCATGCCGGTAGAGGTCCAGCCGTCCTGGCCCGTAAAGATCATCCAGCCTTCGAGCGAGGCAAAAGAACAGGACATCTTGTTGAGCACCATGGCATACGATGACTGAGCCGCTTCCTGATTGACCCAGAACGACAGGGATATTTCATCGGTAAACTCAAAGTTTTCGGGGTTAGCAATGTCGATACCCGTATCTGTACCGTTGAACTGGGCACACTGGCCATGCTGACCATCAACCCAGGTAATCCCGCCGACGGTCGTGCCGTGATTGTCGTTACCGCTGGCATCTTCGGCATTACCATCCAGCGGCCAGTAGCCGACCAGGGTCAGCGGCACTGGAATCGGTTCGACGGTGCCGTAAAACTTAATTTCCGACAAGCCTAAACCCGCCGGCGCGCTCGGGCCGCCCCATGACTCCACAGAAATGAGTTTTACATAACGGATGTCTCCTGTATGAGTGATGGGAAACACCGCTCCAAAGGGGTCCGTACTTGTCATGGGAGCCAGCGGAATCTCGATGATTCCCATATCCTGATACTGCGCCGGGTCATCAAACGCCGGATTCGTCAAAGACACCAGAACACGCGCATATCTCCATTGATAATAGAACGGTATTCCCGGGTAAAGATTAAGGTTCCATATCTTAAGCTGACTCAATGTGCCCACCCCGCCCAGATCGACGGTAATCCATGAAGAAGTTGCGTTCTCAAACCATGCCGTACCGTCGTTCGGTGTGCAGGAATGTGTATCCTGAACGCCGTTGATATTAAGACCGGCCCCGTTAATGCAATATAGCGGATTATAGGACGCATAAAAACCCGAAGCGCCTACGAATGCAACATCGGTAATCTCCGGCGCCAAAACCGGCTCTTCGCATGTAATATCGCCGCGGAATTGAACTTCCGCCAGGCCCCCGTCGGTATTGCCTCCAACCCACTTTTCTTTAAGAACCAGCTTGACATAACGAATTGTTCCGGTGTGGCTGATGCTAAATGCCTTTCCGAAAGAATCGGTAGCCGTCATGGGAGCCATCGGAATCTCGATTTGCCCCAGATTCTGGTAGTGATTCGGATCGGAAAATTCCGGATCGGTCAAAGATACCAGCACCTGTGCATATTTCCACATATAAACAGGGCTGCCGACGGCAAAATTGGAATTCCAGATTTTCAACTGCTGCAGCGTGCCTTCTCCGCCCAGATCGAAGGTAATCCACATGGGACCTGATAAGCCATCATACCATGAAGCGTTATCATTCAATGTATTGGTGTGCGTATCCGGACCATTGATATTAAGGCCATTCCCATTGATGCAACCCATGGGGACGTATGACCCATAGTAACCCGAGCAATTATAAACCGACACCCCAGTGAGAAGCTCATTGGGATCCGCCAATACCACCCCCGCCATCACAACCCATGCCAATACGAATCCTGCTAATCGTGCTTGCTTGTTCATTTCAATTCTCCTGTTTAAAGTAAATTTTCTAACTCACTCCGCCAAAAATAATTACATGCATTGCATCAACAAAAAAAGCTTCGCTTGCCTCCTGATTTAATCACAATTCCCTGGACACACACAATCCCGGCATTATTTTCAAATCCTGTTGAGTCACTCGACAATAAACCGAAATCGCGAAGATGTAATATTGTCAGGAATTGCCTCCCCTGGCCACAGAACATACAAGGCATTTCTTAGCTTTTTATATATCATTAAGATATTGCTATCTGAGTTTATTAGAGATGATAAAGCACCATACACATGCAAGATACAGCGTTTAGGCCGATGCTGCAAAAACCGCTGCACCTTAATCCAAATCTTCCATTGAGAAGCCATTTGTGATCCTGTCTCTGGCAGCATAATTCTCACTCACCAACGATTTTGAATATCATTAACGTTAATGTTAATATATTTATTATCGTCTCGGCTGTCAAGGGAATTACCGGATTTTCTATGAATTTTTGTGTATGAGAAAAATCGTTCCCTCCATCAGGCACCTGCCATTGTTCTTAATCACAACATAAAGCATTGCCGTAAATAGACTTGAAAACATACGGGCGATTCTGCTCCAAACAGAAATCTTAATTTTGATTAAAATCACCCCGAAAATAATCCTATCCATTGAGATCGCTTTTTTATCGGTTGCAACAGAAAGGGCTGAGCGGGAATCAAAAAAATAAAGTGACTCTATCCTGTTTTAGGCTATAATATGCCATCAAATTTGCATTTGCAGGTAAACGAGATGATTTAAGGAGGTTTCACATGGTCATAGTCGAAGCGTATTCCGTTGCGGTCTTGATGTGCATTATTACCATGCTGTGCTGGGGCTCATGGGCCAATACCCAGAAGCTTGCCAGTCGGGAATGGCGTTTTCAATTGTTTTACTGGGATTATGCCATTGGGGTCCTGCTGTTTTCGCTGGTGCTGGCGTTTACACTCGGCAGCATGGGCACCGGCGGACGGGGTTTTGTCCCCGACTTAAAACAGGCATCCTCATCAGCCCTCGGCTCGGCATTTCTGGGTGGCATCATCTTCAATCTGTCCAATATTTTACTGGTAGCGGCAATCGATATCGCGGGGATGGCGGTGGCGTTTCCGATCGGGGTCGGCCTGGCCCTGGTTATCGGCGTAATAACCAATTATGACCCGGCAACCTCCGGCAATGCGACGATTCTGTTTGCGGGTGTAGCATGCGTTGTTCTTGCTATTATTCTGGACGCCATCGCCTATCGGAAATTATCCCCGGAAAGTAAAACCACCGCAAAAGGAATTATTATCTCGATAGCCGCCGGCGTCTTGATGGGCTTTTTCTATCGTTTTGTGGCCGGAGCTATGGGAACCCTATCGGATGGTAAAGTGCTGGAAGCCGGCAAACTCAGTCCTTATACTGCCATTGTCCTGTTTTCCGTGGGGCTTTTTGCTTCGAATTTCCTGTGGAACAGTATTGTGATGATCAAACCCTTTACCGGCCAGCCGGTCGCTTTCAGCGATTATTTCACCAAAGGCAGCCCGCGCCTTCACCTGGTTGGAATACTGGGGGGCATGATATGGAATCTGGGCATGTCGTTCAGCATTATCGCTGCCGGAGCGGCCAGCTTTGCGATTTCCTACGGCTTAGGACAGGGTGCCACGATGGTTGCTGCATTCTGGGGTGTATTTATCTGGAAAGAGTTTCAATCCGCCCCCAGGGGCACAAATAAACTGCTCCTGTTGATGTTTGTTTTCTATATCGTGGGACTGGCTCTAATCATTATTTCCAAGCTGTCAAAATAGCACCGTTCATACCCTCTCTAATTCGGAATTTATGACCGGAGAACCCTATGAATAAAAAGATCGTTGTCGTCGGCAGCAGCAACACCGATATGATTTTACAGATGAAGCGAATCCCCAAACCCGGGGAGACCATTTTGGGCGGGCAGTTTTCGACCGCCGCCGGCGGTAAGGGAGCCAATCAGGCCGTCGCCGCAGCACGGGCCGGGGGTGATGTGACCTTTATCGCCCGTGTAGGCAATGATATGTTCGGAAAGCAGGCGATTGAAGGATTCCGCAAAGATGAAATTCATACCAAATTCGTCTTTACTGATCCCGTCAAGCCATCCGGCGTGGCCTTGATATTCGTGGCAGACGACGGACAGAACAGCATCGGTGTCGCATCCGGGGCAAATACTGAATTATCGATTGATGATATCCAAAAAGCCCGAGAGGCGATTTTGTCTGCCGATATCCTCCTGATGCAGTTGGAAACACCCCTTGAAACGGTTCAGGCAGCAGCACAAATCGCCGCCGAAAGAAATATCTGCGTGATCCTGAATCCAGCCCCGGCACAGCCTTTGAGTGATGAAATTCTGAAAAACGTGTCTATTTTGACCCCGAATGAGAGCGAAACGCAGCTATTGACCGGCATCGAAGTCACGGATGCCGCCACTGCCGAATGTGCAGCCAAATCCCTGCAACAGCGAGGCGTCGGGACAGTAATTATAACCATGGGTGCTGCAGGAGCTTATGTCTATTCGACCGAATTTAAGGGTATGATTCCAACGTTCCCGGTCAAAGCAGTTGATACCACCGCGGCCGGCGATGTGTTTAATGGAGCATTGGCGGTAGCTTTTGCAGAAAGCCACAATTTGAAAAGCTCAGTGCGTTTTGCCAATGCTGCCGCGGCCTTATCGGTAACCCGTCTGGGTGCCCAGACTTCCGCTCCCAAATGGAATCAGATTATGGATATGCTGTCTAAAAAATAGGATTGCCTATTGATCAAGGGCTGTTTTTATAAAGACAGGCCAAGATCACAAGAAAATGTTTTAGAGACTGCTATGAATTCAAAAGAACGTATTGATGCCATTTTGAATGGTTGGCCTTATGACAGACCGGCTGTGACACCCATTTTTATGGCCTGGGCGGCCCATTTTGTGGGGCACTCCTACCGTGATTACTACCTTGACGGCGACGTCTTGGTCAAAGCTCAGTTGGCGGTTGTCAGGGAATTCCATCTGGACCAGATCAGCGCCATCAGCGATCCGTGGCGCGAGGCCTCCGATTTGGGCATGGAGTTCGACTACCCCGAACAGGGAGTAGGAAAACCCTTGCAGCTTCTCATTCAAACGCCCGCTGATATCCAGAAATTAAAACCTGTCAATATCCAATACAGTCGTCGGATGCTTCAGCGTGTCCAGAGTGTACAGGCCATGGCCGCAGCGGTCGGTTCCACGCATAGTGTGCTGGGTTGGGTGGAAGGCCCGTTTGCCGAATATGCGGATCTGCGCGGGGTCGAGAGCGCCCTGATGGATCTGATGGACAGGCCGGGACTGTTTCAGGAGGCCGGGCAGGTTCTCTTGCACAATGCCATCGATTTTGCGATAGCCCAGATTCAGGCCGGGGCGGATATGATCGGGATCGGTGATGCGGCTGCCAGCCTGATCGGGCCGGATTTATATGAACGATTTGTCTTGCCGTTTGAAAGCCAATTGATTGACGCTATTCATAACGCCGGCGGTCGTGTCAAGCTGCATATTTGCGGCAATATCAACTCTATCCTTCCGTTTATGGTCCGGACCGGGACAGATATAATTGATGTAGACTGGATGGTTCCGCTGGATGAGGCCAGGCAGAAAGTGGGGTCGGATGTCGTTCTATGCGGGAATATCAATCCCTCCGGAATCCTGCTGGAGGGGACACCACAGCAGGTCACTGAAGCCGCCAAAGATTGTTTGCAGAAAGGCGGATCGCGGTTTATCCTGATGCCGGGGTGTGAAGTCCCGCCGGGAACACCCATCGAGAATCTTCGGGCTTTATGTGCTGCGGTTCTTTGAAACACAGGCGGCCCGATCGACAGGAAAAATAATGATAGATAGAATTTGGATTGTATTGCTGCTGGTTTGTGGCTCAGCCGTTTATGCTGTCTCGGACAGCAACGACATCACAACGGAACTGATACAAGACACGCACTTTACACAGGGCTTTCGCGTAATTGCTCCCCAGCATGGCGCGCGAGTTGTTCAAGGGTATTTGAACCAGAATAAACACACTCAACCAGTATGGGATCTGGTGCAGTGGCACAGTCAATACCCCATTGGCAAGGCCAAGGTTCAGGAACTGGACGCAGGAGCCAGACGGTTTGCAAACGAAGCCAAAAGCATCACGATTTGTCCGCCCGGAAAAGACCTGTCGGATTTGATATTAACGCTGGATTCACGGCCTGAATTCGAGGGCAAATTCAGGCAGGATGGGCAGCCCTGGCCGCATTTGCTGGTTGAACAGGCCATCCCAAACTGCCCTTCCATGGCGGAATTAAAGAGCCTTAAGTTTCACATTGAGGCAAAACTGATTGAAGCAGAGTGCAATGTGGGTGAAGGCTACAGACCCAGCAGTCATACCGCACAGGTGCCTTTTGTCCTCACAATCCAGAATTGCAACAAAAAATCCCCCGGCTACGGCGATTTCGGCTGGTTTATCATCCCCCTCTATGACCATCGCTATCGTGACTGGCCGGAATACATTGCTCAGGACACTGCCGATCCTTCCCAAAAAATGATCTACACCCCCGGCGCTAAGGCCTGCGGAGTCAAGAGCCTGCATGA
>CAZKAI010000115.1:9688-12557 GCA_964550565.1 uncultured Pirellulales bacterium | reverse complement strand
GCGGCGCCGAGTACGATATCGCCTCCGGCATAGACGCCGTCGAGGCTGGTCTTGCAGTTGTCATCGACGACGATATTGCCCCATTTGTTGAATTGCAGGCCGGGGGTGGTCTGCTGGAGCAGGGGATTGGCGCCGTTGCCGATGGCGACGATGACGGTATCCACATCCAGCACAAATTCGCTGCCGGGGATTTCGACGGGGCGACGACGGCCTGAGTCATCGGGGGCACCGAGTTCATAGCGAAGGACTTCCATGCCCTTGACATTACCTTTGTCGTCGCCGAGAATCTGCTTGGGATTCTGCAGGGTGCAGAAGATGACGCCTTCTTCCTTGGCGTGGTGGACTTCTTCGACTCGGGCGGGCATTTCGACTTCGCTGCGACGATAGACCAGATAGACTTTTTCGGCACCCAGACGCACCGCGACGCGGGCGGCATCCATGGCGACATTACCGCCGCCGAGCACGGCGACTTTTTTGCTGACGGCAATCGGGGTATCGGCACCTTTGCCGAAGGCGTAGGCCTTCATCAGGTTGGCGCGGGTGAGGTATTCGTTGGCGCTATAGACACCGACGAGGTGTTCGCCGGGGATGTTCATGAATTTGGGCAGGCCGGCACCGACGCCGATATAGACTGCATCAAAGCCGTCTTCTTTCATGAGCTGTTCGATGGTGCGGGTTCTGCCGACGATGAAGTTGCAGGCGATTTTGACGCCCATTTTTTCGAGCGTCTGGAGTTCTTCCTGAACGATGGCTTTGGGCAGACGAAATTCGGGGATGCCATACACCATGACGCCGCCGGGTTTGTGGAAGGCTTCAAAGATGGTGACATCGTGGCCGGCACGACGGGCATCTGCTGCGACGACAATGCCGCCGGGACCGGAGCCGATGACGGCGACTTTTTTGCCCGTGGCGGGGGCGACGGCGGGGACGCCGCCGGCTTTATTGAGATCGGCGACATAGCGTTCGAGTCTGCCGATGGAGACGCTCTGGCCGACATCCTTGAATTTTTTGCCGACGGTGCATTTTTCCTGGCACTGGACTTCCTGCGGGCAGACACGGCCGCAGACGGCGGGTAAAAGCGAATTCCGTTTGATGATTTCAAGGGCCTTATCCGTATCCCCATCGGCAATAGCGGCAACGAAGCCTTTGATGTCGATGCGTACCGGGCAGCCTTCCACGCAGGGAGCGGTGGGGCATTGCAGGCAGCGCAGGGCTTCGAGGCGGGCCTGTTCGGCAGTGTAGCCGGTTGCAACTTCCTTGACGTTGCTTCTGCGGGCGTTGGGGTCCTGAGCCGGCATCTCCTGCATGGGAATGGTGTATCGGTCCTTGGCTTTCAGTTCGCCTTTGGCCTTCTTTTCAAGCATCTCGTTGAGCAGTTTTTTGATGTCCACGGTCATCCTCAATCCAAATTTATTTTTTGCCGCAGAGGACACAGAGAACCCAGAGGAAATGATTTCTCGGTGAACTCACTATGCTCTGCTGCGAAAACATGCTGTTATCAATTATTATTTTAAGCCGATCTTGCAGCGGTGTTCCTGGTATTGGTCCATGGCCTTCTTTTCAAGGTCTTTATAGGCACCCTGGCGTTTCATCATCTGTTCGAAATTGACCTGGTGGCCGTCAAATTCGGGGCCATCGACACAGACGAATTTGGTTTTGCCGCCGACTTCGACGCGGCAGCCGCCGCACATGCCTGTGCCGTCCACCATGATGGTATTCAGTGAAACCTGGGTGGGGACGCTGTATTTTTTGGTCATGTCACAGCAGAATTTCATCATGATGGCCGGACCGATGGCAATGGCTAAATCGGGTTTGGGCTGTCGCTGGCAGACTTCTTCGAGCGGCTGGGTGACCAGCGCCTTGCGGCCATAGGAGCCGTCGTCGGTGACAACTACGATTTCGTCGCTGATGGCCTTGAATTCATCCTCGAGAATCAGCAATTCCTTGTTTCTGGCCCCGATGATGCTGATGATGCGGTTGCCGGCTTCTTTCATGGCCGTGGCGATTGGCAGCAGGGGGGCATTGCCGATGCCGCCGCCGATACAGACGACGGTACCCAGTTTTTCGATATGGGTCGGCTGTCCCAACGGCCCGGCCACATAGCCCAGCGATTGGCCGACCTGCAGGTCAGCCATCTGGGCGGTTGCCTTCCCTACGCGCTGGAAAATCAGGCGGATGGTTCCGGCGGCTTTATCCGCACCGGCAATGGTCAGGGGAATTCGCTCGCCGGTGTCCGTGCTGGGCGAGACGATTACGAACTGGCCTGCCTTGCGGGCGCTGGCTACCAGGGGGGCCTGCACATCCATCAGGAATACGTTTTCCGATAACTGCTTTTTATTGGTAATCTTGTACACAGTCTGTTCCTCGTATCGAAGGTCTTCAAAAGTGTGTGATTATAGCCATAATACCACTGAATTCAAAAAATTTATCGGGTTATAATTTAAATTAATTCTTCTTATGAATTAGGCCGTGGCTTTTAGGGCCTGGATTTTGTACGATAGGCACAATTCTTAGTGCTGTTTATTATATAGCTAAACTATACCAGAAAAACGATATATAGGGGTAGCATGATAAAAATGCCAAAGATAGAACTGCTTGCCCCGGCCAGGGACGTTACTGCCGCAAAGGCCGCGATTCAGTGCGGGGCGGATGCGGTTTATATTGGGGCTCCGCAATTCAGCGCCCGCCAGGATGCGGGCAATACCATCGACGATATCCGGCAGGTTGTGGAATATGCCCATCCGTATTACGTGAAAATCTATGCCGCACTGAATACACTGCTTTTCGATAAGGAGCTGCCTGTTGCCGAGAAGATGATTCACGAGCTGTATGCGGCCGGGGTGGATGGGTTGATTATTCAGGATATGGG
>CAZKAI010000115.1:7164-9588 GCA_964550565.1 uncultured Pirellulales bacterium | reverse complement strand
CACGTAAAATCGGGTCCATCGATACGCCGAAATCGCTGGGGCAATATATCGGGACTGTGGTGAGTACGGATAAGACGTCCTTTACGCTTGATAACGATGTCGCTTTACACAATGGCGACGGCTTGTGTTTTTTTGCCGATAATAACCTGGCCGGCACGACAGTAAATGGGGTTGAGGGACGACATATTCGTCCCCGGTCGATGGAGGGTATTCATATAGGGATCAAGGTCTATCGCAATTTTGATATTGAATTTGGCCGCAAGCTCGACAAGGTGCCTGCGGAGCGGAAGATTGGGGTGTCGATTACTCTTCGCGAAATTTCTGACGGCGTGCAAATTGAAGGATACGATGAGGATGGTGTTGTCGCTGTCGTGAAACATTCTGTTGCCAGGCAACTGGCGGACAAGCCGGAACAGGCTCGAAAGACCATCGAAACGCAACTGGCGAAGCTGGGAAACACTATTTTTGAATGTTCGGATGTTCACGTGGAATTGTTGCCAATGTATTTTTTCCCAGCCGCTGTGCTCAATGAGATGAGACGGAATTTGGTTCAAAAGCTGATCGAAGTTCGATTGGCATCTCTCAAGGTGCCAACGACTACCAGGCCGTTAAATAAACCGTCCGCTGTATATTCTGAAAAACAGGTCGGATATTGCGGGAATGTATTGAATGAAAAGGCGAGGATTTTCTATCGTAAACATGGGGTTGAGGTCACAGAGCCGGCGGCCGAGACCGGGCTGGATATGAAAGGTCGTCAGGTGATGACGACTAAGTACTGTCTGCGTGAGCAATTGGGGCTATGTCCTGGAAAATCCGGTGAGGGGGCTGCCGAGGCTTTGTTTTTAATAGACGAAGAAGGTCGTGAATTTAAGGTGGAATTTCATTGTGATGTCTGTGGAATGGCGATTTATTTTGAGAAGAGTTGCCATGAAAACAATAAAGATAAATCATAAATGTTGACGTAATAATAGATATGTATATAATATGATAATACAAGTTAGTTGATTGCTATAATTCTGAATTGCTTTATAAAAAAATACAAAATTCTTCAGCAGACAGGTATAATATGATAGGAGTTATTGAATAACCTTCGATTTACGGTACTGAATTTAAGAGGCGCTACGCCCGGTTTATGAATATTGAGGTACCTGTGGTTTAGGCGGATAAGGCTGAAAATGCTTTTATTCGAGATAAGCAAACGGAATGGTTCAAAAGCTATTCAGGAGGTTTCACATGAAGCGGAAGGCATTTACGCTTATCGAGCTGCTGGTTGTGGTCGCGATTATTGCACTTCTCATGGCGGTGCTGGTTCCTGCTCTTAAGCGAGCGAAAAATCAGGCTGCAGCAGCGACCTGTTTGTCCAATATGAAGAGTATGTCGGCCTGCTGGCATACGTATTCGCTGGAAAATCATGAGTTAATGGTTAATGGCCATGTTCCGCGAGGCATTGCTGCAAGTCCGCGTCACTGGGTGGAAGCCCCTCAGGTCCAAGTTGGAACCACCTACACCTACACCGGCGAAAAACCATTAAATAGCACAAAACTGCCTCGCGAAGAGGAAATATTAGGTATCCGAAGGGGGCTGCTCTACCCGTATGTGGATAGTCCCGATGCATATCATTGTCCCGCCGACAGAAGCAGCGTTATGTTTGGCGATAAACCGACCGCTCCTTATGGAGCCTGGTGGAACAGCTATTCGATTACGGGCCTGATGAACGGAGAACGTTCGAGGGAGACGGCCAGTTTTTATGGGGGAACTCCAGATCCCAAATCGGCGGTCAAAACGTCCGAGGTGATATCTCCCGGCAATAAGGTTGTCTTTTTGGAAAATGGAGATTATCGCGGCTGGCTGATGGGGTCCTGGCTGATGAATTATACGACTCCGCAATGGAATGATCCTTTTGCCATCTGGCATGGCGGTCGGAGTACGCTTGGCTTTGTTGATGGTCATGCTGAAATGCACACATGGGAAGACTGGAGTACGAATGAAAATGCCAAATTCCGCGGAACTACCCATGCTCAATATCCGTCCCCTCTGTCCGGTGAGAAGGGGGATGATATTCGCTACATGCAGCAAGCCTATGTGCCCGGCCGGAGATAAATCAAAAAAAGATACACCTGCCTGAGATGGCTGGTGTATCTTGTATCAACAAAAGAAACTATTTCGTGCAGGTGCTGTTTCAATTCTACGCTGCGGCGTGCGCCGTCAATTGTGCGGCAGCGCTGCTTTCCACCAGAGTGACGAGTTCGTCCACTGTTTTTTTCAGGTTCACCGCCTGAGAATTCAGTTCAATGGCTGAGGATGCGGATTCTTCGGCGAATGAGGCATTCTGCTGAGTAACCGATTCCATATGAGACAGGGATTGATTGATTTGTTCGATTCCCTGAGCCTGTTCGGTACACGCCTGAGCGATTTCACTGACCA
>CAZKAI010000115.1:1417-7064 GCA_964550565.1 uncultured Pirellulales bacterium | reverse complement strand
TTCATTTTGCGGATGGCTTCGGCGCCCTCGGTTGCGGCTTGCTGTGCCTGCTGGGCGAGGGTGTTGGCCTGCTGGGCATTCTGTGCGTTCTGCCGGGTCATCGAGGTGATTTCTTCGAGGCTGGATGAGGTTTCCTCCAGTCCGGCAGCCTGTTCGGATGCGCCTTTGGCGATGGTTTGCGAAGAGGAAGTAAACTGGCTTGCGGCTGAGGACATATATTCAGCAATATTCATATTGGCGCTGATGGCTTTCTGCATGGGCTTTACAATGCCGCGCGTGACCAGCGGGATGATAAACAGGGTGACAACTGTCAGGAAACCGGCACCGATAATGACACTATACAACAGGCTGCGGGACAAGACCTGATGATGAATGCTCTGCCCCTGGGCAACGGCTTCCTCAATACCTTTTTTCTGTGATTCGATGCTTTTCTGGATGCGGTCTTTTTTCATCTCGACAAACAGAATGCCATAGAAATCGCCCACTTTATAATCCGGATTCATGCGGACCATATCCATATCCATAAACAGCGGCTGATAGAATCGCAGCGTCGATTCGTTTTCTTCCTTGCCGCGCATGACCAGTCCTTTTTCAGTCATGGCCTGCTGCATCACGTCCGAAGGGACATTTTTCCTGTTGGTGTTCGGGTTGGACGACAGCTCCAGTTCGCCCTGCGGGCCATAAAATGAAAACTCATGCAATTGCTCCAGTTCGGTTTGTTTCTGTGCGAGGTCCAGGAATTTGGCTGCTTCGCCCGGCTGCAGCGAGCTTCCGATGGCAATCTTGATTTCCTGGAGCAGGTCTTTGGCGGCCTGTTCCGACTGTGACGTCAGCTCTGCAATCGAATTGGTGCTGAGGTCCTGCAGAGAGCTCTGGAACTGGTCTTCGACCTTCTGAAAATTGGTTTTGACCATAAAATAATTGATGCTTTGCAGAGTCAATCCCAGAACCACAAACGGTACCAGAGAAATCAGAAGAATTTTCCATAAGAGATTCAGACGAATACCCATCATTGTTATACTCCTTTTCGCTGTGTTTCGGTGTAATTGACTTCATGCGACTGTTCACCAATACGATAGAACGGGAAATCCTTTTTCTTGGCGAAATTCGGTGAACTGCAGCCGATACAGGGGGCTGCGGAACGAATGCACCAGTTGACGCCGCTGTTCCACTGACGGTTGGGGCATTCGGTATGGGTCAGCGGGCCCAGACATCCGAGCTTGAACAGGCAGCCGGCGGGATCTCCGAAATGTTTGGCGAAAATTTTGCGTTCATAGTAATGGTAACGAGGGCAGTTGTCGTGCGTGGAGTTGCTGTAGAACATTTTGGGTGTCAGCAGTTCCGGATCGACCTGCGGATAACCTTTGGCGGCGATATAGGCAAATGTGCCGACGATGGCATCCGGATGAACCGGGCAGCTTGTGCAGTTGACCAGCCTGTTTTGCCAGGGCAGATTGTGTTTTTTCATGAAATCCTGCACACTGCCGGAGCCGGTGGGGTTGCCTTCAGCGGCAGGAATCCCGCCGAAAGTGGCACAGGTGCCGACGGCTACGACGGCTTTGGCTTTGGGAATCAGGTCCAGCAGAATCTGTTCGAAGGGCCTGCCGCCGATGACGCAGGCTTTGGGCATATTCAGGGGAATAGAGCCTTCGATGGCCAGAATAAAATCGCCGGTCTGGGAGGTTTTGTCGATGGTCTCCATAAAGACATCACCCTGTGCGGCGCCGATATTCTGGTGCAGGACGAGGCTGATGTAGCGAGTCAGCAAGTCAGCCGGTTCCGGATCGATGGAGTTGAGCAGGGAGATGGAGTCGCCGGAGCAGGATTGGCCCTGAAGCCAGACAATCCGGGTCAGGTTGGCCATTTTTTCCAAACCGGCGGCAAAGATGCTGGCCATCTCGGCCGGCAGTGAAGCGGAGGCAGCCAGGGCTGCTCCCAGTTTAAGAAAATCTCTGCGTGTAAAAGCGGTATTCTTCATAGTTTTATTTCCTTGAAGGATTAATGAACAGCACAGGCAATGCAGGGATCAAACGAACGGACGATACGACCGGCTTCAATCGGCTGCTGAGGGTCTTCGATGATTGTGCCTTCGAGGGCTTTTTCGACGATGCCGGGCTGCCCCTTATCGTCACGGGCTGAGCAGTTCCAGGTGGTCGGGACGACGCATTGATAATTTTTGATTTTGTGATTCTCGATTGTCAGCCAGTGGCCGAGGGCGCCGCGCGGGGCTTCCACCAGACCAAATCCTTTTCCGGTTGCGGGGATGCTGAATTCTTTAGCCGCGGGGCTTCCGATTTCCAGTTCATTGAGCCAGTTATAAAGCTGTGTGCAAATCCATTTAGCTTCCAGACCGCGAGTCAGGTGCCGTCCGAGAACGGAATTGAGTTGTTCTAATTTCACTCCCACCGAAGCCAGCGTCTCATCGACTTCTTTTTTAATCCATTCAAATCCTTTGGTTTGATAGGCAACCATGACGCGGGCCAGCGGGCCGACTTCCATGGGGACCCCATCGTAGCGGGGGGCTTTCAGCCAACTGTATCCTTTTTCCGGGCTTGGAGTAGTCTGGCCTTCATAAGGATGCAGGCCGGAGGGGCTGCTGTAGTGTGAGTGACCGACATATTCCCGGATTTTGTCGGTATCTACGGATTCAAGTTTGCCGTTAATGATCGCTCCTGCAGGGAAGAATTTCTGGACATTGGGTCCGGTTTGGTCTTCCATGCGGAAGTTGCCAAAGCTGAGGTAATTACCATAGGATGCTCCGATATTCCAGTAATCGGGGAAGGCCTTGGCTGCCAGAATCAGGTCTGGCAGATAGACAGTTTCGATGAATTCCGCCAGCTTGTCGAGGCGGCTTTTGTAGCTGAGGATTCGCTCGAGGGTGATTTCGCCGGTGACGCCGGTTGGAACCAGCGAGGTGGAATGCGGCATTTTGGCGGCGAACACAGCGCACATTTCATGGGCGACCGAACGCATCTTCAGGGCTTTGAGATAATTTGAAATCAGCCGCCAGTTTTCCTGATCGCCGGGGACATATTGGTTGACTTCGTAACGCGGCAGGAACGGTGCGGCAGGAAATACGGAATTGGATGCAACCGCGTTTTCCACCCAGGCACGCAGGGATTTAAGTGTTGTGTCGGGGCCGTTGTATTTTAATATGGATTTGATATCGACAAAGTCCAGGGCTGACAGGTGGTAAAAGTGAAGGATATGGGATTGCAGATAATTGGCTCCGAGAATCAGATTTTGAGCCAGTCTGCCGTTTTTGGCGGGGGCGATTCCGTAAGCCATTTCCTGAGCCATGAGCGAGGCCATGCCGTGTGAGATGGGGCAGACTCCGCAGATACGCTGGGTAATCTGCTGGGCATCGAGCGGGTCTCGACCCTGGAGGATGGTTTCAATGCCTCGGAACATTTCACCTTCGCAGCGGGCTTCGGTGATTTTTACTTTCTTGCTGTCCGCGACGACCTCTGTTTCCGTGTGGATGGCAAGGTGTCCTTCAATTCGAGTCAAAGGACTAATAGTCACTGTATTGGCCATTCTTCATACTCCTGTGAAAAAAAGTACAATATACCTGACAGGTAATTAATTGTTTGTCTAAATTTATTGTCGAATTGCCAAGAAAGGATAATTAATATAAAAAGTACCTATTTTGAATATAAGGGAAACTACTGATAGGATAGGTAGAAGTAATTAGAAATAAACATAAATGCTTGTTATGCAAGGCGATATGTGCAGGATAAAGGATTACAGTAAGAGATCTGAAGTTGGGTAAAAGATAATGTATGTGTATTTAAGGTTGTATCCTGCTGGATTAGCACTATCTTGCTATTCAGTATATAAAGTCATGCAAGAAAAGTACAAATCTGTTGACTCCAGCTATAGGATTTGATAAACAAGGGGGCTGGTTCAACCATTGATAAAAGGATTTATAGGACCCTACTATGCAGTCCAATCAACCAAAACGAACGCCGCTTTATGAAAAACATTGTATTGCCCATGCGAAAATCGTGGATTTTGCCGGCTGGGAGATGCCGATCCAGTATCCCGCGGGGATTGTACAGGAACATCTGGCAACGCGAAAGTCGGCCGGCCTGTTTGATGTCTCGCACATGGGACGGTTCTGCATTAGCGGAAACCAGGCCGGAGCATTTCTGGATTATGCCTTGACCAATTACGCCGGAGGGTTGCCGCTGGGGATGAGTCATTATACGATTCTGGCTCAGGACGACGGCGGGGCGGTCGATGATGCCTGGCTTTATCGGTTTGAGTCCGATAACTTTATACTCGTGGTCAATGCCTCGAATAAAGATAAAGACTGGAAACATCTTCAATCGCTCAAGGCTCGGTTTGCCTCCGTGGTGCTTGAGGATTTGAGTGAGTCGCTGGCGATGGTGGCCCTGCAGGGGCCGCAATCGGAGGCGATTCTTAAAGGTCTGCTGACTGACGGGGCTTTGCCGGAACCGAAACGCAATGCGACAAGTGTTGCTGCTCTGGCAGGGCAGAAGGTGTTCATTGGTCGGACGGGTTATACCGGCGAAGCGGTGTGTTTTGAGATTATGATTCAGGCGGACAAAGGTGGGGCTTTGTGGGATATTCTGCTGGCCAAAGGCGCAGCTCCGATTGGGCTTGGGGCTAGAGATACGCTTCGACTGGAAGCGTCGCTGCCTCTGTATGGGCATGAGATGGGGCTGGATTCGGAAGGCAAAACGATGCCGATTCTGGCCTGTCCGACGGCCCGGTTTGCGGTCGCTGACAGCGAAAAGAAAGACTATGTCGGCAAGGCTGCGATTCAGCGACAGCTTGCCTCGCTGGAGCGGTATAAAAAAGGTGATTTTTCCGACAGCAGCGTCTTGCCAAAACGGATTGTTTGCCTGAGAATACTGGATAAAGGAATCGCCCGGCAGGGCAGTCCGGTCTTTTGTCAGGGGCGTCCTGTGGGTGTCGTGACCAGCGGAACGTCTGTTCCGTACTGGAAGTGCGATGAAGCCCAGAAGCTCACGGAACAATATGACCAGCGGTCTGTGGCACTGGCGTATTTGGATTGCCAATTGACCGCGGGAACTGAGGTACAGATTGAGGTTCGCGGCAAGATGCTTGGGGCTAAGATAGTCAAGCGGAATTTAAAGCCGGGTGCTGCGGCGATGGCAGCGGTTTTTGAATAATACACGAGATATTTATTTCGAGTCAGTTGAATTAAGGATATAGATTATGATGATTGACAAACAGGCACGGTATTTACAGACACACGAATGGGTCCGAAAAGGGCCGGGCAATGCTTATACTGTTGGATTGACGGCCTATGCGATTGAACAGCTTGGAGATATTGTATATCTGGAGCTGCCGCAGGTCGGCAAGGAATTGCAGAAGGGCGATATCTTCGGCGTGATTGAATCGGTTAAGTCGGCCTCGGATATGTATATTCCCATTGGCGGTAAGGTGACTGCAGTCAATACGGAAGTTCCCGACAATCCGGATATGCTGAAGGCCGAACCCTACGGCAAGGCCTGGATGATTCAGATTGAAGCGTCCAATCCGGCCGAGTTTGATGGTCTGATGGATGCTGCGGCCTACGAGAAATTTTTAGAGACAGAAGCACACTAAGGGGAAATCCTAAACACGAAATTCTAAATTCTAAACAACGCTGGAT
>CAZKAI010000115.1:0-1317 GCA_964550565.1 uncultured Pirellulales bacterium | reverse complement strand
ATCCAAATATATTTTTGAGGATGTTATGCCTTTTATAGCCAATACCGACAGCCAGCGCAAGCAGATGCTGGACGAGATGAAGATGAGGCCCGAAGATTTGTTCGGGGAGATTCCGCGGGAGTTATTTTGCAAAGATCTGAAATTGCCTGAAGGCTTGTCCGAACAGGAAGTTCGTACGCGTCTGGCCGAACTGGCCGGAAAGAATTATATCAATCTGACGCTGTTTCTGGGCGGCGGGTTTTATGACCACTTTATTCCTGCGGCGGTGCCGGCATTGGCGGGGCGTGCGGAGTTTTATACCGCCTATACGCCGTATCAGCCGGAAGTGTCGCAGGGGACGCTGCAGGCGATCTATGAATATCAGTCGATGATCTGCCGCCTGACGGATTTGGAAGTCTCCAATGCATCGATTTATGATGGCGGGACGGCGTTGTATGAGGCGATGATGATGGCGCTTCGGGCTACCGGCCGCAACAAGGTGATTATCGACGATTCGGTCAACCCGATTTATCGCGTGATGATTCAGTCTTATACACGCAATCTGCATATTGAATTGATAGAGACGACCAACGATGGCGGCCTGGCCAATCGCGGGCAGATTCTCAAGGCCCTTGATGACAAGACGGCAGCGGTGATGGTGCAGAATCCGAATTTCTTCGGCTGTATCGATGATTTTACCGATCTGGCCGAAGCGGTTCATGCCAAAGGCGCGTTGCTGATCAGTTCGTGCTATCCGATTTCGCTGGGGATTCTTAAGGCACCGGGAGCGATGGGGGTGGATATTGCCACCGGTGAAGGGCAGTCGCTGGGGCTGCCGATGTCGTTCGGCGGGCCGTATCTGGGCTTCATGGCGACTAAAAAGCAGTATTCCCGTGCGATGCCGGGGCGGATTGTCGGGCGGAGCCAGGATGCCCAGGGACGTCAGGGATTTGTACTGACCCTGCAGGCCCGCGAGCAGCATATTCGCCGCGAGAAGGCAACGTCGAATATCTGTTCGAATGAGGCCCTGTGTGCGATGACGGCGCTGATTTACCTGAGCCTGCTAGGCAAAGACGGCCTGCGGTCAACGGCACAGTTGTGTGCGGACAAGGCCAGCTATGCCTATGAACGGCTGACCAAAATTCCCGGCGTCAAGGCACACTTCCCGGCCAAGTGGTTCTTCAATGAGATGGTGCTGGATGTGCCGATGGATGCGGCGGAGGTCGTGGCCAAACTGATTGAAAAAGGCTACGCCGCGGGATTCCCGCTGAGCCGCTATTATAAGGGCATGGAAAACTCGTTGCTGATTGCCGTGACCGAAAAACGCACCAAGCAGGA
>CAZKAI010000114.1:7580-12632 GCA_964550565.1 uncultured Pirellulales bacterium | reverse complement strand
TGCGGGTGCGGAGCGTGATGTGGTTATCTACGGCGGGGCGGGCGTATTTGCAGGCGTTGTCGATGAGATTGATGGCGATCTGCATGACGGCGTCGCGGTCGAAAGTGAATGGTTCGATGTCGGCCAGTTCGGTGTGCAGCTCGAAGCCGGCCTTCTGGGCGTACGGCTCCATCATCCGCACGGTCTGGGTCAGGCAGTCGTTGACGTCGCCGAGGACGAATTGATATTGTTTGCTGCCGCGCTGGATGCGTGAGAAATCGAGCACGTTTTCGATGAGGCGGCTGAGGCGTTCGGTTTCCTGGCGCATGCCGGAGTAATACTGGCGGCGTTTCTGTTCGGTGGGGACCCAGTCTTTTTCGAGCATCTCGGCGTACATGCGGATGGAGGTCAGCGGGGTGCGGAGTTCATGCGAGACGGCGGAGATGAAGTCATCTTTCTTTTTGGACAGGCGGACCTGTTCGGTGAGGCTTTTGTAGAGGCTCAGCATCGTCAGGATGATGGCGAGGATGACCACGGCGACGATGGCGTAGAACCAGTGGCGCAGGCCGGCGACGCGGGTTTGTATCCAGGCTGGCTCCAGTTCCAGCAGGTGCAGTCCGATTTCGCCGAAGCCGAAGTCAAGGATGGCGGTGTAGGCGGCATCGATGCGTTCGGAGCGGGACAGGTCAAAGCCCATGCCCCGGCGGAGAAAGCGTTTGGCGGAGTCTTCAATTTTGGCGGCCAGGTCGGTCTGGTTGAGCCGAAAGCCCTGGATGAGATGAGTCTGTTCGATCTGGATGTGTCGCAGGAGGAAGACCTGGCCGGAGAACAGGCCGTTGGTGCCGTTGGTATAGGGAACCAGCAGAGGGACGAACGGCTCGATGCGGATTTGCACGGGGGTCTGCGGGGCGGGCTGTTCGGGTTCGGCTGTCGTGGGGGCGCCGCCCATCATGCCGGGCATAGGCTGATCGATTCCTGCCATGCCGCCGGGCATCATGCCATTGGCTGGTCCCATTTGTATTCCCATGCCCATCTTGCTCTGTTCGGCTGCCGATGTGACGGTTTTGCTTTTGTCGGAAGGTGTTGTGCTTTTTTGTGGTTTTGGGACAGACTCTTTGGAGATGGCGGCGTCCGCATCGAATTGTTTTTCCGCCTTTTTTGTTTCCAGGTTGATATTGTCATCTGTTTTGGCGGATTTGGCCTGCTGGGCGATATTCAGGTCGGCGGCCTGACGCTGCTGGGTGACAACCTGAACGGCCTGGGTGGATTCGTCGAGGCTTTCGATGCGGTATCGTCCTGCGCGGTCGGGACTTTGCCGGGGCATTTGCTGCTGCATTTGCTGGGTGTATTGGGTTTGAACCTGCTGTGCTATTTCTCGCTGCTGCTCCATCTGGACTTGTTGAGGGGATTGGGCCGGGGGTTGTGCCTGCTGCTGAGCGAGTGCCTGCTGGGTTTGCCAGCCGTCGAGTGACTGGGTAGTTTGTTCCCGGCGCGAGGATAATGGCGCAGCGGCATTGCTGCGGTTAAACACGTAGTTCGAAAATGTATTATCGCCTGCACCCTGCTGGAGGTCGAACTGGACGCGCTGGGTTTCGAGGAATTCGCGTCCGCCGAGTGCGGGCAGGAGCTGATTTTCGAGAATACCGTTGTAGGCGATAAATTCGGTTTTGGACTTGGTCTGGGTCGCATCGAAGGGCAGCGTCAGGGCGGCGGAGCTGTCGATCTGGAAGTAGCCGAAAGCCAGGCCATTGGTCAGCGTGTCGGCCAGGGGGCTGCGGACAAAGGCTGCGGCCTCGTTGGTGGTTTCGGGGACATAGACGGGCAGATAGTCGGTATAAGGGCGTTTCTGTTCGGCCTGGACGAAGTCGTCGAGGGTGCGTTTGATGTCGAGGCGGATTTGTTCGGCGACCGAGACGAACTGGGTCTGGCGTTCGGCGCTGAGGGTTTTCTGGTGCATGTCGAGGGCGCTGAGACCCAGGGCGATCAGGCCGGCGATGACGACGGTCAGGATGAAACAAATTAGTATAAAGCGTTTGAGCATAACGATTCGCCTTTTCAATCAGCCGTTGAACTGGTAGCCGGCACCGCGGACGGTGTGGATGAGTTCGGTTTTGGCGCCGGCGTCCTTGAGCAATTCGCGCAGGCGGACGATGTGCATATCGACGGTGCGGGTTTCAATGCCTTCCATGGATTCGTTCCAGACGTTCTGGTAGAGTTCCTGGCGGCTGATGATGCGTGCGGGGTTGGCGGCGAAGAACTGAATCATCTGGGCCTGGCGCGGGGTGAGTGTGGTTTTCTGGTTACTGGCCGACAGGGTCAGATTAGTCATATCGACGGTGAACTGTCCGAAGGTAAATTGCCGGCCGACGCTGTGGGTCGGGTCGGTGCGTCGAAGGACGGCGCGGATGCGAGCCAGGAGTTCTTCGAGCGAGAAGGGCTTAACGACGTAGTCGTCGGCTCCGAGGTCGAGGCCATCGATTTTGTCCTGCTGCTGGCCTTTGGCGGTGAGCATGATGATGGGGGTGATGATGCCCTGTCTTCGCCAGGCGGCACAGAGGTCCGAGCCGCTGATATGGGGCAGCATGAGGTCCAGCAGGATCAGGTCGAAGCGATGCTGGGAGGCGATGCGGTTGGCGGTCAGGCCGTCTTCGGCGATATCGACGGCAAAGCCGTGAAACTCGAGGAAGTCTTTGAGCCCGACGCGAATTTTTTCTTCGTCTTCGATGACCAGTATGTGTTTTTGATTTTCCATCGTTTTTGCCGCAGTAAGCCGGATAGCGATATTTTCAGTAACGATTCACTCTATATATTATAGTCTATCTCCCCCTTTGGCTATTGTAAATTGTGTGTAAAACATGGGCGATTCTTTTTACAGACTCTTTACATCCACTTTCCGGGCGTCAGCCGTATAATTTAAAAGTAAGATAAAAAGTGAAAAGTAAAAAGGGAAAAGGAAAAATCAGGAAGACAGGAAGACAAATTATTAGGTATGCAAGTATACAGGTATACAAGTATGCAGAACGTGTCAACAAGTGAATAAGAATGCAGGATTGTTTCAAGGGTGGGAGGTTGTGAAAGAGGAAATCATGTTGGATCGATATCAAATTCAAGAAAGGGGAATGATTATGGAAACGAAAAGCAAATTAGTGATTGCGGCGATGGTGCTGCTGTGCGGGGCGGCGGGATTGGCAGAAACGGTGCAGACTGTCACGCTGACGGCGGATGTGAATCAGTCGATGCTGGCGGCGGGCCAGATGCAGACGGTGTACCTGCGTGTGGGGCTTAAGGGCTGCCCGCGGTATAACACGTGTCGCTGCCGTGTGCCGATCAACCTGGCGATTGTGATTGACAAATCCGGCTCAATGTCGTCCGACCGCAAGATGGAAAAGGCCAAAGAGGCGGCCCTGCTGGCATTGGAGCGTCTGAATAGCGACGATATTTTGTCGGTGGTGGCATACGATAGCGGCGTCGAGGTGCTGGTGCCGGCGACGCGGCTGACGGACAAGGATTATGTCCGCGAGAAAATCCGGCAGCTTAACGCCGGAGGGTCCACGGCGCTGTATGCGGGTGTGGAAAAAGGCGGCAAAGAGCTGCAGAAGTTTCTGTCCAAAGACAAGGTCAATCGGCTTATGCTGCTCAGTGACGGGCTGGCCAATGTCGGGCCATCGAGCACCGAGGAAGTCGGCAGGCTCGGCAGCCGGCTGGCCGAGAATGGGATTTCGATTACGACCATCGGACTAGGGCTGGGGTATAACGAGGACCTGATGAGCCGGCTGGCGTTTGTCAGTGACGGCGGGCATTATTTTGTGGAGCGGGCATCGCAACTGGCGGAGATTTTCGAGCAGGATTTGTCACGGACGATGTCGGTGGTGGCGCAGAAGACCCAGATTGAGATTATCTGCGGCGAGGGGATGCGTCCGGTGCGGATTCTGGGGCGGGAAGGACGCATCGACGGGCGGACGGTGTATCTGGACATTCAGAATATTTATGCCGACCATGAGAAGTTTATCCTTGTGGAGGTAGAGATTCCGGCTCATGCGGCTGACAAGGTCCGCGAGGTGGGCACGGT
Source organism: uncultured Pirellulales bacterium (assembly GCA_964550565.1). GTDB lineage: Bacteria > Planctomycetota > Phycisphaerae > Sedimentisphaerales > Anaerohalosphaeraceae > Anaeroglomus. Next base: position 8,584 of record CAZKAI010000114.1, on the reverse strand, counting down.
TCGGGTGGCTTATCTGGATATGAATACCAATACCACGCAGAAGGTTACCGGCTCGGCGGATGTGCGATTCTGCGAATCGAATGCCGAGGCGGAACGCAGCATCAATAAGCGGGTGATGGCGGATGTGGTGGAGATGCTGGCCGTCGAGCGGAATAAGCTGGCGATGCAGATGCGGGATGCGGGCAAGACGGACGAGGCCAAAAAGATGCTGGGCATGAATGCGGCGTATTTGCAGCAGGCGGCCAAGGATTATGACAGACCGGCTTTGAACGGGTATGCGGCGGAAAATGCAGTGCAGGCTGAGCAGCTTGATGAGGCCAGCTGGAACCGCAATCGCAAGCAGATGGTGGAAGGACAGTCGGCGAGGCAGTCGCAGAGATAATGGGGGAAATTCTAAATCGTAAATTCTAAATTCTAAACAAACTCTAAAGAGAAAAATTAAAATGACAAAGTAAAAATAAAAAATAGATTTTGAAACGACTTTTTTGAAAATGTGATGTGAAGTGGTGTTGGACGGATATGAAATGGATGTGGATTAGTTTGGTCTTGGTGGTGGGAATTGGAATTGTGCTGCTGTGGCCGCCTTTGAGAACGCAGCGTGAGCAGGATACAGAACGGCAAGCATGCCAATCCGACACTGTCTGGTATCAATATAAAGAAGGGCTGGGATGGCAAGAGATGCCTTCGGCGGCTATGAATGCGGCAACATTCAATATATGTGATGTGGATTCTCTTTGTGCATTTGTCGGCAGCCAGGTGAGCGTGGAAGGCGTTGCGGAGTCGCATAAAATTGGGACGCTGGTCCAATGCAACGGCTTTGGGGTATGGATTGATAAACTGAGTGATTGGCCCGAAGCCGTTTCTGGAAAGAAGGTTCAGGCGGTCGGCGTGTTGGAAGAACGCTATGATTTGCCTGTCTTTGTGCCGGAGCCCGGGGGCTTGCTGGTACAAGGGATTGCAGTGCCCCAAGGAACGGATTTGCATCAGGCAAGTCGAAGATTTGT
>CAZKAI010000114.1:0-7480 GCA_964550565.1 uncultured Pirellulales bacterium | reverse complement strand
AAGGGATTGCAGTGCCCCAAGGAACGGATTTGCATCAGGCAAGTCGAAGATTTGTGCTTCGGGATGCGGTGTGGGCGTTGGTGCAGGGGAAGGGGATGTGAGCTAAAATAAAAAATCAAATATCAAAGATTAAAATGACAAAGTAAAAATTAAAAAGATATTTCCATGACGAAAGAATTGAAAATCTGAAACTGAGCAATCTGACTGGTCCTGTTCGCAAAGGGCCTGTCTTTCGCAAAGACGAAGGGTGGATTCCGGTTTTTGGGTTTCGTATTCTGGATTCCCGCTTTCGCGGGAATGACAAGCTGTGATTACAATTTTACATAAAGCATACATGAAAAAATGAAATCAGGTGGCGATTACTAAGGAGAAATGCAAATGAAAATGCGTATCAGGTATGGACTGGCTGTCGTGCTGCTGCTGGCGGGAGTGGGGGTTGCGGAGGATGCGGGGCGGGCGGTGTATGACAAGCTGCCGGTGAAGGAGGTGACGGTTTTCAAGGATGGGCACGCGTATGTGCTGCATGAAGGGCAGATGACTACTGACGGCAAGGGCAATGTGCTGCTGGATACGCTGCCCAATCCGGTGATGGGGACATTCTGGGCATACAGTGTGCAACCGGGCGCAGCGTTGACGAGCGTGATGTCCAGCCGGCAGGACCTGGATGTTGAAAAGACCAGTGCCAGTCTTGAGGACCTGGTCAAGGGCAATGTCGGTAAATCGGTTCTGATTAAAGAAGTCAACAAAAACGACAGCTACCAGGCGACGATTCTGCGTATTCTTGAAGAGGCCGCGGCAGAGGAGACATCTGCGCCTGGCGGTATCCTGGATGCTCATGGTTATTATGTGCCGCCGCGGCCGGTTGTGCCGCAGAATCCTATCGTTTTGCTGAAAGCGGCCGAGGGTATTCGGGCGCTGCCGATTAACCAGATTCAGACGGTGACATTTCTGGATGAGGTGAACGATACGGTCAGCCGCAAGCAGAAAAAAGAGACCCTGACGCTGCAACTGGACTGGAAAGGCCGGGAGCCTGAGTCCAAAGCCGCCGTGGGGATGGCCTATGTGCAGCGGGGGATTCGATGGATTCCGAGCTATCGTGTGGACATTGACGGCAAAGGCAAGGCAGTTATTAAACTTCAGGCCTGTATTATCAATGAGCTTGCCGATTTGAATGATGTCAAGACGCACCTGGTGATTGGGGTGCCGACGTTTGCGTTCAAGGAGGTGGTGGACCCGGTTTCGTTTCAGGAGGCCGCGGCGTCGCTGTCGGGACATTTCCGCTCCGACAACAGGACGGCCTATTCGTTTTCCAATGCGATTATGAGTCAGCAGATAATGTATCCCTACGAGTCGCGTTCTGTGCCTTCGCCTTCGGGGGAGTCGCTGAATCTTGGGCCGGAACTGGAGGGCACGGAAAAATCCGAAGATCTGTTTGTGTTTACGGTGGACCATATCACGCTGAAAAAGGGGCAGCGACTTGTGATGCCGCTGGCGGAGTTTACGCTGTCCTACGAGGATGTGTATAAGGTGGACATCTCGTTTGCGCCGCCGCTGGAGATGCGGCAGAATTTCAATAATGACCAGCAATTGATGCTGGCCAGGCTGTTTCACGCGCCCAATGCCGTGCATAAAATCCGGCTGAAAAATGATTCGGAATATCCCCTGACGACGGCCCCGGCGACGATTCTGAAGGAGGGGCGTGTGCTGGCGCAGGGAATGATGACCTATACGGCCATCGGCAATAAGGGCGATCTGGAGCTGACGACGGCGGTCAATATCGGTGTGAAAACGGCTAATGAGCAGACCAACCAGACGCCTAATGCAGTGAACTGGAACGGCCATTCCTTTTCCAAAATCGATATGCGGGGTACGATTGAGCTGACCAATTTCGGCGATAAGCCGGTGACGCTGGAGGTCAGGCGGTCGGTGCTTGGCAGTATGGATGAAGGCAGTCACGATGCGGTGGTCCGGCAGTTGGGCAACGGCTACGACGAGTATGCATTTGAGGACGGTCAGCCGGTGTGGTGGAGCTGGTGCAGTTGGCCGTGGTGGTGGTACCGGTTTAATACCATCGGGCAGGGCAACTGGACGGTGGAGCTGGAACCCGGAAAGACGATGACGCTGGAATACAAGTGGCATTATTTTTGGGGATGATACCCAAAATTTTAAATTTTCGATTTTAAATTTTCAATTGAGTTTAATGACATGCCTGCGGCATAGAATTCTATTGAAAAAGGAACGGATGATTAACCCATGTACAAGGAGAATACGATGAGACATGTAATGTGGATTATGATGCTGGGGGTGATGGCGGGGGTGGGGATGGCTGAGCCGGTCGGGGTGGATGGGCCGATTACGTCGGTGATTGTGTACCGGGGACAGGCGCTGGTGACGCGGACGATTGAGGTCCCGACGGGCGGCGGCGATATGGAGCTTCTGATGGAGAATCTTCCGGAAAAAATATTGCCGGAAAGTCTGTATGCGCAGTCCGGCGGGACTGTCTCGGTGCTGAGCGTGCGATATCGGGAGAAGATCAGCAAGGAAGACACGCGAGAGCAGGTCGTCCAGTTGAAGGAACAGATGGAGCAGACCCGGCGGAATATTTATATTGCCCAGCGAAGCCGCGACAACATGGAAGATCGGCTTGGGAAATTTTCAGGCCAGTGGAAACTCAGCATTGATTCGACCAATAAAGACCTGAATGCCGGGACGCTGAATGTGGAATCGTTTGAGAAGATGACCGGCTATCTCGAAAAAAAATGCGTTGAACTGCATCAGGAGACGGTGCGGCTGGAAACGGAAAAGCAGGACCTGGAAAAGCTGCTGGCCGAGCAGGAGAAAAAACTTCAGAACCTGTCGCAGGAACAGCAGCGAGTCAATCGGCAGGCACTGGTGTATATTGCCCGGGCGGATCAAGGGAAGGCTTCGATTTCGCTGAGCTACCTGGTGCGGGATGCCAACTGGCAGCCGCAGTATAATCTGCGGGCGATGCCGGAACAGAAGGCCGCGGGGGTTGAATACAATGCGCTGGTGCAGCAATCCAGCGGAGAGGACTGGAGTAATACGACGCTGGCGCTGAGTACGGCTGAGCCGATGATGATTTCAACGGCGCCGTCGCTGGAGCCGATGATGGTGACGCTGGGGTCGGGTGAGGTGATGATGCAGCAGCAGGTTGCACAGCAGCCAGTGCCCCAGGCGGGAGCGATGGGGATGGCTGGTTTTGCGGATCAGGGGCAGTACTTTGATTCGCTGATTCGCAGCAAGCGGGAGAATATCGGCAAAGGCATTAAGGCGGCACGGGAATTGAACCAGATTGCCATCAGCAACCAGATGATCGAGCTGGAGGCCGACAGGCGGCAGATGGAACAGATGCAGCAGCGCGCGGCGGTGGTAGCGCGGACGGAGGGGGTCAGCGTGATGTATGCTTTGAAGGGCAAGTTGTCGCTGCCGAGCCGGACCGAACAGCAGATTTTGAATATCGCGTCGTTTGAGTGTCCGGGGCAGTATGTGTTCGTGGCCAGTCCGCTGCTGACCGACTATGTGTATCTGCAGGGCGAGATTACCAATACGGGCGAGACGATTCTGCTGCCGGGGCCGGCGTCGATGTTCCGCAACGGCGAATTTGTGGGCCGCAGCGATATGAAGCTGGTGACCAGCGGGCAGACGTTTACGGCCGGCTTCGGGATCGATTCGCAGATTCAGGTGGTCCGCGAGTTCGTGGATAAGAAGATCGAGACGCAACTGGGCAGCCGGTATAACGAGCAGCATTACCGGATTGCACTGAGCAATTACAAGGCCGGGCCGGTGGCGGTTCGCCTGCTGGATCGGGTGCCCTGGACGGAAAATGGGTCGCTGTCGATTGAGCTGAAAAACGTCTCGCATCCGCTGTCTGAGGATGCCGAATATCTGCGGACGGAGAAAAACAAGGGGATTTTGCGGTGGGATTTACAGCTTGACGGCGGGACATTCGGGCCCAAGGCGACGATTGTAACCTATTGCTACGGAATGAAATACGATAAATCTCTGTCGGTTGTTCCGGCAGGTCCAAGTCAATAAAAACCCGGGAAGGAGCTTTGAGGCCGGCCTGTGGGTCGGCCTTTTTTTTGGCTTGTATAATTCTTTGTGAATTACTATAATAATATATTGCTATTCGGAAATTCCGAATTATTGAGGAGATAAACGGGTTTATGCAGGACATGATATCAACCAAACTGGAATTAAAAGACCAGCTTACCAAAGAGCAGTTCAAAAAAATACAGACTTCGTTTGTCGCCAATTATCATCTGCCGCTGGAGTGTACGGGGCTGGACGGCAAGGAGGTATTGGGGTTGTGTACGCTGCCGTGCAATCCTTATTATTGCAAGCTGATTCGCAATTCGCGGATTGGGGCGGCGCGCTGCCGGCAGGACCGATTGCGGAGTATGAATATCGCCCTGGAGACGGGCCAGCCGTATATCAGTTTGTGTCATGCGGGGATTGTGCTGGTGTGTGTGCCGATTATGGATGGGGAGACGCCGCTGGGGGGAATGTTTTTCGGCAAGTGTCTGTGGGACAGGCCCGATGAGCTGTTCCAGACGGAGTTAAAGAAGCGGCTGCGTGGGCTGCGGTATGATTTTTTTGATTTGAAAGATGCGGCCGACCAGTTGCAGGTGGTCTCGGCGCGGAAGATTCACGAGGCGGCGGAGTTTCTGTATGTGCTGCTGTATCAGACGGCTGAGCTGGACCCGTGCGTGGTGCAGTGGCGGCGGCAGAAGACCCAGCAGCAGTCGAGCATCAGCGAGGTGATTCAGGAGACCAAGCGGGTGGGGGCGGACGAGCCGTATCCCTACGAGGCGGAGCGGGAGCTGATTGCCAAGGTCAAGATTGGCGACCGGACGGGGGCGCGGGAGATTTTGAATAACCTGCTGGGGATGATTCTGTTTCACAGCCCGGGGGATATGAATGTGCTCAAGGCGCGGCTGGTGGAGCTGCTCAGTGTGCTGAGTCGGGCGGCGGCCCAGGGCGGGGTGGATATCAATGTGCTGCTGAATAAAAATCTGGATTATATCAACAAGGTGCTGTCGATTCATACGCAGGATGATTTGTGTGCGTGGATCAGCCGGGCGCTGGATGATTTTATCGAAAGCGTCTATGCGTGTCAGGATGCGCGAAAGATGAGCCAGTTGCGGCCGGCGATGGAGTTTATGGAATTGAATTATAACCGCCCGATTACGCTGGCTGATATCGCGCATGAAGCGCACCTGAGTGTGTCGCGTCTGGCGCATCTGTTCCGGGAGCAGGTGGGGATTACGCTGATTGATTTTCTGACGAATGTGCGGATTAATGCGGCCAAGCGGCTGATGCTCAAGACGGAGATGAACTGTACGCAGGTGTGTTTTGAGGTGGGATACAATAACCAGAGCTATTTTACACGGACGTTCAAGCAGGTGACGGGGATGACGCCGCGGCAGTTCCGTCAGGCGAATAAACGCAAGTAGAACCCGCTGGGTTCCATGCCGTGCGGCGCTACGGGGTGACGATGCTCGACATAAACGCGATGATGGAATTCACAGGCTATAATTCTTTATTGACAAAGCGGGTATCAATTGAGTAGGATTGAAGCAGTTGTAAGGGGTAAAATGAATCATATAAGAATGTGGAGGTCTTATTCAGAAAGGTGTGGTTATGCGGCGCGGGGGTATAAAAGCGTTTAAATGGACGCAGGTGACACTCATTGTTGTTGGGCTTTTACTGATTCTATTTCTTGTCAAGGCGATCCCATTATTTATGGGCAAGCCCGTTGTTACGGTGGACTATCTGGCGCAATATAATCAACTGTCGTGTCCGAAAAACTATGACCCTGCTGAAAATGCTGCTTTCTATTATCAGAAGGCTTATGATGCTTTTGTGGAAATGCCGGAAGAATATTCTTTTTTGAAATCAAGATATTGGGAGGATGTCAATGACCTGGAAATATCGATGCTTAAAGGCTGGCTTGATTCCAACGCAACGGCGTTTGATTATTTTAGAAAGGGCGTTGAGAAACCTTATTGCTGGGTGGAAAGAATTTCATCCAATAGTTCCTCTGTGATGTGGGATTTTACCATTGCCGACTTAAATGGGTATCGCAGTCTGGTTAAAGCCGTGATTTTTCAGGCAAGGCGTTTTGCTGCGGAAGGGCAGTATCAGGCGGCATTTGAATCTTTAGTTACTTGTTATCGCTCGGCCCGTCATAAATGCCAGTCTAATCTATTGTTATTTGAGCAATATAGTGGTCTATATGCCGAAATTTATGCCGTCGAAAATGGTTTTATGATTATAGATCAATATGAAATTGACAGTCACACCTTAAAAATCTTTCAAGATGCTCTGCGGGCAGAATTTGAAAAGAATCCGTTTGTGCCGGGAGTTCATGCCGAAAAACTCTATATCTATGATGCCGTGCAGCGGACCTTTCTTGATGACGGCAAAGGGACGGGGCGATGGGCATGGAGTAATCGCTGGCATGTTATGCCTTTGCTGACGAACAAATCCGCATTTCAGGTAAAATGTATAAATATGGGAAGACGGCTTGATGCCTGTTTTGTCGGTTCAACTCGAAATGAGATGGCGGAGAAAATCGAAGAGATTGTTTTGTTGACGGACCAGGCAATGACTAAAACGCCGTGGCAAATCCAGCAGGAAGGCATTGATTATTTTGAACAAATCAAAACGATAAATAACAGTCATATCTTATTTGACTTTGTAGGTTTGGGTTCGTCCGAGATTTATCGCCGGTATTATAAGGAAAAGGCACAAACGGAGGCTCTGATTACGGTTCTGGCGATACTGCGGTATAAAAAGGATGCCGGACAATTTCCTGAGACGCTTGATGTGCTTGTTGCCAAAGACTACCTGCGATCTGTTCCGCGTGATCCCTATAGCGGGAATTCCCTGATTTATAAATTGACGGACGTTGGTTTCAAGCTCTACAGTGTTGGTAAAGATTTCACGGACAATGGCGGGTGTATTGATAAAAATACGTCATTCTTGCCAGAAATCAGTCTTCATTTTGAATCACCTGATGTTGTCTACTGGCCCATTGAGGTTGTCGAACCGAATGTGCTGGATCTTGGTACAATTTTTATGTGAGAATCTGAGGAATAACCTTAGAGTCTTCCGAGATTGATTTGAAGGGTATAGCAATGCGATCTAAAACTAATTGCATAAATCAAATTCAAGGGGTGGGGGCGTTTGCGGGGCGGTGGTGGGGCGGGACAGTCTCGAAGTACTATGCTGTAAATCGGCTGGAATGTCTTTTTGGCGTCTAAGGTCCGAGAATAATTGGGTTTTCAGGACAGGTGGTGCGGTTTCTGGATTTTGGATTGTTGACAGAATCGATTATGATTGTTCAAAAATGGGGATTTTGATATGATATACTTTATATAGGGGACATGATGTGCCCCTGATGATTCGGGAGAAACTTTTGCAGAATTTATGGATGGAAACGGTGGGGGTCGCA
>CAZKAI010000113.1:4274-12675 GCA_964550565.1 uncultured Pirellulales bacterium | reverse complement strand
TCAGTCGCAGCAGGACTACAAATAGACCCAGTGCGACACCCATCACAATCAGTTCATACATAAAAATCCAACTTAAAAATAGTTATGACAAGCCGAATCGGCCTGTTCGCGTAACCAATCTATCCTTCCTGAGTCTTAAAAGCAAGTCTCCAGATGGGATAAAATTTACCCATAAAGGTTTGTTTCCAGACGTATTCTATTATATACTAACTGCGGCAGATTGCTCAAAATGGATGAACTATAGTGGCAAATACAAGCAAAATAAAAACAGCCGAACAAATTGGTTCTGAACTGGCAAAACAGGTCAAAGGCGATGTCCTGATTGATATCTACAATCGCGTCGCCTTCAGCACCGATGCCAGCATCTACAGTATCCGCCCCGAATGCGTCGTTGCCCCCAGGGATGAGGCGGATGTGGTGGCGGTTATCCGTTATGCCTGTCAAAATGCCATTCCGATTGCCCCGCGCGGTTCCGGCAGCGGCCTGGCAGGGGAATCGCTGACCAGCGGCATCGTCATCGATTTTCGCCGGTATATGAATCAGATTATCGACATTCGCAACGACGGCCAGACAGGAGTCTGTCAGCCGGGAGTAATTCTCGATCGGCTTAATCAGCAACTAGCTAAATATAAAAAGAAAATCGGCCCCGACCCCTCCAGTTCCAACCGGGCTGTCATCGGTGGTATCGTCGCCAATAATGCCACCGGTGCTCACTCACTCCAGTATGGCTACATCGCCGGTTTTGTCCGCCGTATCCGAGCAGTACTCTTTGACGGCTCCGTGGCCGAGCTGACCAACGACATGCTGCCGGAGGACATTGAAAATCCAACCTTGCGAACGATAGCCACCCAATGTGTAGAGCTGCTGGCCGGACAGGAAGACCTGATTGCCAAATCCCAGCCCAAAACCCGTCGCAACCGCTGCGGCTATACGATTCAGAATATCTGCCGTAACGGGAGAATCGATCTGGCACGCCTGATGGCCGGTTCTGAAGGCACGCTGGCGGCCTTTACCGAAATTGAACTGGCCACTGTGGATGTTCCCGCCGTCGCGGGCCTGCTCCAGTTGGAATTTGACGCGTTCGAAAAAATGGCTCAGGCCGTTCCGATTATCGTACAAACCGGAGCTTCCGCCTGCGAATTAATGGACCAGCGGCTCATGACCATGGCCCGTAAAGCCTTTCCGCATTATCAGAATGTCCTGCCCGAAAACTGCGTCGCAACGCTGCTGGTTGAGCATGTCGGCGACAGCACCGAACAGGTCAAGGCTAAGATTCAAAGCACCCTGAACGCCGCCCGTAACCTCTTCACCGGATGGATGGAGGCGCTTGACGATGAACGTCAGGCTAAGCTCTGGAAAAGCCGCAAGGACGCCGTGCCGCTGCTCAATCGCGAGAAAGGTCCCAAGCATCCCATTGCGTTCATTGAAGATGTCTCAGTCGAGCCGGACAAACTGGATCGATACGTTGCCGGACTGGAAGGCCTGTGTAAAAAATACGATATCCCGATGGCCTTCTACGGCCACGCAGGCGATGGCGAACTGCACATTCGTCCCTATCTTGATTTAACCAGCCCCGACGACATCAAACGCATGCGCGAGATTGCCGAGCAGGTCTTTGAACTGGCCTGGTCGCTGGGCGGCTCCATCAGCGGTGAACATGCCGACGGCCTGGTTCGCGCCCCCTATATCGAACGCCAGTATGGCAGGGACTATTACCGTCTGTTGGCCGCAGTCAAGAAAATCTTCGATCCGTCCGACATCTTCAATCCCGGCAAGATCATCAACCCTGACCTGGATGTCATCGAAAAGAATCTGCGCGGACTGGAACTGGCCGGGGCAAAGAATTTCCAGACGGATTTGCATTTCGGGCCAAATCAATATCGCTACGAAATCGATCAGTGCAACGGCTGCGGGGTATGTCTGGCCGCGGGAGCAGGGAGGATGTGTCCGGTCTTTCGGGCGATGGATGAAGAACTGGCCAGCACCCGCGCCAAGGCCAACCTGCTGCGAAACTATATCGGCGGCCTGCTGGACAAGCAGCACGACTTCCAAATCAACCAGTTCCGCAAAATCCTCGGTCTGTGCGTCAACTGCAAAATGTGCTCGGTGGATTGCCCCGCGGGTGTCGATATGTCCGGCCTGATTATCGAAGCCCGTGCCCAGTTGGCTCGTCACGCCGGCTTTTCCGTCACCGAGCTGGCCCTGTCCAACAATCGCTGGATGAGCATCCTGGCCAGCACGTTTGCCCCATTGAGCAACTGGATTATGAATTGGCCTATCACGCGTCTGCTTCTGGAAAAAACGCTCGGTTTCGACCGTAGCCGACAATTGCCTGCCTTCCAGCGAGGCAGCTTCATCAGTAAAGCCCGACGGTTTTTGCAGCAGGCCGATCCCATCACCAACCCTGCCGACAACGTCGTGTATTTCATCGATTCCTATGCACGCTACAACGACCATGCACTGGGCCTTGCCGTCCTGCAGCTTTTGCGACACTGCCAGGTCCATATCGAAATTCCCGACCAGCGTCCTGCACCCTTGCCGGCCTATGTCTATGGCAACCTCAAACAGGCCCGCCGGGACATGGAATACAATCTGAAAATGTTAATGCCGTATGTGGACAAAGGCTGGAAAATCATCTGTTCTGAACCCAGCGCTGCGATGTTCCTCAAAGAAGAACTGCTGCTGCTGATGGATACCCAACAGGCCCGAAAAATCGATGCCGCAACTGTCGACCTGATGGATTATCTCAAAATGCTCCATGCCGCAAGGCCCTGTCTTAAGGCCGGTAATGCAGGAAGCCGGAAATTCTATTACCACGCGCCATGCCACCTCAAGTCCATGAACGGGGCCAAAACCACGCTTCAGATGTTTAGTCAACTGGGAGTCCCTCTGACAGACCTCAACGGCGGCTGCTGCGGCCTTGCGGGGACGGCGGGCATGCAGGCCAAAAACCACACCCTCTGTGATGACATCGGCGGATTTCTCAAGGACACGATTGACCGGGCCAATCCGGATGTTATACTGACAGAATGTGCCGCCTGTAAAATGCAGATTGAGCATTTAACAGGCCGCCGCGTTGTCCATCCAGTCAAGCTCCTTGCTCAATGGCTTGAATAATCTAAATCGCAGGAGGTGAGCCCATGAAAGAAGCTGTCTTATGGGAAAAACAAGAAGGGCAGAAGGTCTTATGTAAGCTGTGCCGATGGAATTGTGTCATTGCCTCCGGTGCACTGGGCCGCTGCCGTGTCCGCAAAAATATCGACGGCATCCTTTATTCGCTCAATTATGATAAAGTCTGTGCCGCTGCCGATGACCCCATCGAAAAAAAACCATTGTTTCATTTTTTTCCCGGCTCGCAGGCCTTTTCCATCGCCGCCCCCGGTTGCAATTTCCAGTGTGTCTTCTGTCAGAACTGGCAAATCAGCCAGACCCCGTATAAAAATCAAATCGACGGCAGCGATTACAGCGCCGAACAGATCGTCAATGCCGCTATCGACACCGGCTGCAAGGGTATGGCCTACACCTACACCGAACCGACGGTATTCATGGAACGCTGTACCGAGACCGCGATTCTGGCCAGACAGCGCGGATTATACAATGTATTCGTCAGCAACGGTTTTATGAGTATCGAGGCCATCGAGTGGATGCGTCCCTGGCTGGACGGCATTAATGTGGACCTCAAGGCTTATAGCGAGACGTTCTATCACAACTTATGCAAGGCCCATCTGGAACCCGTCCTCGATACTATCAGGTTCATCGCTCAAAAAACCGATATCTGGATGGAAATTACAACCCTGCTGATTCCTAGCCAGAACGAAGACCCCAATGAACTTGCCGAACTGGCGGCATTTCTCGTTAAAGAATGCGGCCCCGATATCCCCTGGCATATCAGCCGATTCTATCCGCAATATAAAATGACCGATCACCCGCAGACCAACACCCAGGCCCTCCAGAAGGCCTATGATATCGGAAAGCAGGCGGGGCTTCGGTATATTTATGTTGGCAACCTGCCCGGTAATCGCGCCGAGTCCACATTCTGCTATTCCTGCGGAAAACTTTTGATTGAACGGACAGGGTATCATATAATGCAGAACCATATAAAAGATTCAGCGTGTCCGCAATGCGGGGTGGTAATTGCCGGAGTTGGGCTCTGACATAAACCATGATCTGCTAAAACAAGAGAAAGATTGGAGCATGAAGAGGGAAAAATTAATCGTTAAGCAGCAGCCTGTAATCAGCAATGCATCGTTGGTGATTGGGCTTTCCGGTTGGATGGACGGCGGCGATGTCTCCACCGGAACGGTGGAATACCTCCGCCAGGCCTTCAGCGGCCAGGAAATCGGCCGGATTGATCCCAATGGATTCTATATTTATAACATGCCCGGCCCGATGGAAACCGTGTCGCTGTTTCGTCCCCATGTACGGATTCAGGAAGGCCTTATCGAAACCTGGGATCTTCCCGAAGCGGTTTTCTTTGAGGCCCCACAGCAGAATTTGCTTCTATTTGCAGGACGGGAACCGAATCTGTCATGGCGAGAGTTTGCAGATACGATCTTTGACATGTGCTCTCTGTGCGACGTGAAACGCATTCTATTCGTTGGCAGTGTGGCTGGCGTGGTGCCCCATACCCGGGAACCGCGTATTAGCTGTTCGGTATCCAACAGGGCCCTCAAGCAATGGCTTTCCCAACTCGGTATCCGCTTCAGCAACTACAACGGCCCCGGCAGCTTCGCTAACTGCATCATGAACGCCGCAATCCATCGCAATATCGAGATGATATCCCTGACCGCCGAAATCCCCGCCTATCTCCAGGGCTATAATCCTATCGTTGTTGAGATGGTGCTGCGATATGTATCAAAATTCCTGGAACTGCATATTCCCTGTGAAGAATTACGTGTACTTGGCGATGAATTCGAAAGGCGGGTCTCTGAAATGGTTAAACAAGAGCCAGAATTGTCTAAAAGGGTGGCCCAGCTCGAAGAACTCTACGATCGGGAAATTTTCGATACAGAAATGGGCGATTTAAAAAATTGGCTGGAACAAAGAGGTCTCCGGCTTGACTAAATAGAGTGTATTGTCAATATAGAGAAGACGAAATTCTCTTTTCAAGAGGGTACTATATTGCTTTTTCTTTAAGCTTATGCAAATATAGTATAGGTGTTTGTACGGATATTCTGATGGTTAAATGTTAGGATGTGGTGAAAAGTCATTGAAAACGAGATACACGGACAGTGAACAGGCAATTGCTTCATAAAAATTTTGTTACCGAGGGATAAAAGGGCTTTCTGTGCACCCAAAGTCGGACAATATCAGCATCGATGATGCTATCCTTGTAAAACAATGCCAGCGGGGGGATTCCGACTCCATGGGGCGTCTGATTATCAAGTATCAGGACCGCCTTTATAATGCAATTCTGAAAATCTGCGGAAATCACGATGATGCCGCGGAACTTACCCAGGAATCATTTGTCAAAGTATTAGAGAACATTGGCACCTTCCGCTCTCAAAGCAGCTTTTATACATGGCTGTTCCGGGTGGGAATCAATTTGACGCTGACATTTTGCAGCCGGAGATTGAGATTGGGGATGCGCTCAATCGACAATTCTCCAGGCGGCAAAGAAGGTCTTAGATTGGCGGATGTTCTTGCGGATACGAAACAAGAAACGCCTTTAGCGGATATAGAAAAGCGTGAGACGATCCAGAGAATCCTCGCAGCCCTCGAAAAACTGGAAGACCATCAGCGGGTCATCGTGGTGCTGCGGGATATCGAAGGAATGAGTTATGAGCAAATTGCCGAAGTATTACAGCTTGAGACAGGGACAGTGAAAAGCCGATTGAGCCGGGCGAGATTGGCGTTACGGGAACTTCTGCAGGCGGTATGGATATGAGCGACAAAGACAATCTGGAAAAACATGAGCTTCTCAGCGGTTATATTGACGATCAGTTGTCGCCGCGACAGGCGACGGAACTCAAGCGCCTTCTGAACAATAATCCGCAAATTGAAGCAGAACTCAAGGCCCTTGAACAGCAGCGCAATCTGCTGCGTGCACTGCCGAAGGAATCCGCTCCACAGGGACTGGCGGATGACATCAAGACGGCTCTTGAACGACGGTTTATTCTGGATCACAATTACCGCCACCACGATTCAGCCGGAAGATGGGGGCTTGTTTTTCGCAGGCTCGCGGCAACCGCGGCGATGGTTCTTATCCCGATGGGTATTCTCGGCATCGTAGTCTATTCCATCGTTCGCCAGCCGCAGACTGCCAGGGACGCCATGCCTCCGGTATCCCCCATTCCGCCGATTGCGGCCAATGATCCCAAGCCGGTTCCTCTGCCGGATGAAGGGACTGCTATGTACAGTGCGTTATTGCAGTTTCAGACACATCATCCCGTGCAGTCCCGGGATTTCATCGAGAAGAAAATCCATACGCTGGGTCTGATGGATATGACCCAAATCAGGCCATTATCCGACCGAACCAGTTATAAAGTCACAGCTTCCCGTCAGTACATTGTGGGCTTAATCAAGGATCTGCAGGAACTCTGGCCGCAAACGGAAAAAGCCACTTATGCGCTGCTTGCCGGACAGGGAAAAGACGCTGTGCTGGTCGAGGGGATTGACCTCAAACAGACCGTAGAAATGCTGAATCTGACGGATATCAATCAAGCAGCTCAATTAGCCAAAACCTTCACTGAACAAAATAATCAGCGAAATCTCTCCCCGAATCCGGATGCTTCTCCGCTGGATAATCCCTCGCAGCCTAACCTGGCCTGGGATGTCCCGCCGACCGAAATTGAACAGGATGCCTCAGATACGATTTGTCTTGTCATTGAGGTACTGGGCCTGTAAAATCACTGTCGATAAATGATTGAATAGGCTGTTTCGATAGGTGATTCATGCTCGATTCTAAAACATGCTGTCTGGTGCTCATTGATGTTCAGGAAAAGCTGCTGCGGGTCATGCACAATCCTGAGACGACCGTCAAAAATTGCAGCATTCTAATTCAAATAGCCAATGCCCTCGATATTCCGGTATTATGGTGTCAGCAATATCCCGTCGCCCTCGGCCCGACAAGTCCCCGGCTTACCGAGAATCTGACCCGGAGTTTCCCCATCGACAAACGTTCATTCAGTTGCTGCGGGAGTACGGAATTTACTGAAAAATTGCACTCATTGCAGGTGGACACCGCGGTGCTCTGCGGCGTCGAAACCCACGTCTGTGTCTTCCAGACCGCCATGGATTTGCTCCGGCAGGGATTAAAAGTCCAGGTCATTGCCGACGCCGTCGATTCCCGCTCCGAACAGAATAAGCAAATCGCCCTCAATCGCCTGGCCGCCAATGGTGTTGTCATCAGTTCTACCGAGATGCTGCTGTTTGAACTCCTCCGCACCTCCGAACACCCCCAATTCAAAGCATTATCCGCCCTGATTCGGTAATTTCCAATCAGGCGGATTTGTGCCGTTTACAGGGTCAAAAATCAAGGTCTTTTTGGTATAAAATCTCACAATTCTGAGGTTGACATCCCTTTCCGGATGGCATAATATATTCGGGCAGTGGTTTTTGGATATAGATGTGTAAAAAACACTGCAAAGGGACTAAGCGTGAAAATTGTGGTAGTGATCCCCGCCCGCTACGGCTCCAGCCGTTTCGCGGCCAAGGTTCTGGCCAACAAAACAGGAAAATATCTCGTTCAGCACAGCTATGAACGCGCATTGCTGGCCAGAGGTGTGACCGGTGTGATTATCGCAACGGATGACGACCGGGTCCTGCAGGCCTGCAAATCCTTTGGGGCGCCGTGCGTCATGACGTCGGCTGCCCACCAGAGTGGTACCGACCGCATTGCCGAGGCCGTCCAAAATACTCCTGCCGATATAGTCGTCAATCTTCAGGCCGATGAACCCGAAATCGACCCGGCCAATATCGAAAAAGTCGCCGGACTGCTGGTCCAGGATGCCGGCGCCGAGATGGCGACGCTGATTGCCCCCTTTGAATCAGCCGAACAGGTGGCCAATCCCAATATTGTCAAATGTGTAACCGATACGCGCGGCAGGGCGCTTTATTTTTCCCGCAGCCCGGTGCCGTATAATCGTCAGGCCGGCGGGGTAGGGGATTCTGTGAAAGGCTATTGGCGGCATCTGGGGATTTATGCCTACCGCAAGAGCTTTTTGATGAAATTTACGCAACTGCCCCCCAGCTTTCTGGAAACCACAGAAAAGCTTGAACAGCTCCGGGCACTGGAAAACGGCCACACCATCCTGACGGCCAAAGTGGATCGCGTCTGGGATGGCGTCGATACGCCTGAACAATATGAAGAATTTGTCAAACGATATCTCAATCAGAAATAATCAATTGGTATTAATATGTCAGAAACAAAAGAATTACTTGCAAAAGTCAGCGGTGCATC
>CAZKAI010000113.1:0-4174 GCA_964550565.1 uncultured Pirellulales bacterium | reverse complement strand
TTGGTATTAATATGTCAGAAACAAAAGAATTACTTGCAAAAGTCAGCGGTGCATCAACGGATAACGAATATTTTCTGCCCCTGCCCAAAGGGTACCAGAAGGGCAAGACGCGCTATGTCATCGTGACCGGTACGGTGATGAGCGGACTGGGCAAGGGGATTTTTTCCTCCTGCCTGGCCAAACTCCTGCAGGATAAAGGCCTCAAGGTCGAGCCGATCAAGATGGAGGGCTATCTCAACATCGATTCAGGGACGCTCAATCCCTTCCGTCACGGCGAGGTCTTCGTCCTTGATGACGGCATGGAATGTGATATGGACCTGGGCACCTATGAACGGATGCTCGACAAAAACCTGTCGCGGGCCAATTTCACCACCAGCGGCCAGATTTACCGGGCGGTCCTCGATAAAGAACGCCACGGCGATTATCTGGGTCGTGATGTCCAGATGATTCCCCATGTCACCGGCGAAGTCAAAATGAAGCTGCGGACACTGGCCATGCAAAGCAAGGCGGATGTGGTGTTCGTGGAAATCGGCGGCACGGTCGGTGACCTTGAAAACGCCTTTTATATCGAGGCCATGCGTGAACTGGCCTATGAGGAAGGCCCCAACAGCTGCTGTTTTGTGGCACTGACTTATATCCTGGAGCCCAATGCACTGGGCGAACAGAAATCCAAGGCCGCCCAGCTTGGTATCAAGCAGTTAATGCAGATGGGTATCCAGCCCGATATTATCGCCTGCCGGGCGGAAAATCCCGTCACGGTCCAGGCACGCCAGAAAATGAGCGTATTCGGCAATATCCCCTTTGAACGCGTCTTCAGTATGCACGACTCAGCCAGCATTTATTCCATTCCCGCCATGCTGCGGGATTGCGGACTGGATTTCGAGGTGATTCGGATGCTGCGGATCGAAGACCGGGTCAATCTCCGCAGGGAACGCCGCGAATGGGAACGCTGGTGTGACTTCACCGATAAAATCGGCAATGAAAAACGCGATGTGACTATCGCCATCACCGGCAAGTACACCTCCGTCCGCGACAGCTATGCCTCCATCCTGCACGCGCTGGAGCATTCCGGCATTCATCTGGGCTGCAAGGTGCACATCAAATGGATTGATACCTCGGAGCTGACCGACGCAACCGCCGCCGAAGCCCTCAAAGAGGTTGATGGAATTATCGTTCCCGGCGGATTCGGAACACGCGGCATGGAAGGCAAGATTGCCTGTATTCGTTATGCTCGCATGAATAATCTGCCATATCTGGGATTGTGTCTGGGATTCCAGGCGGCGGTTATCGAATTCGCCCGCAATATCTGCGGCATCGAAGGGGCCAACAGCACCGAAATCGACCAGAACTGTGCCAATCCCGTCATTGATATTCTGCCCGAACAAAAGAAAATCGAAGGTCTCGGCGGCAACATGCGTCTGGGCGGTCGCGATGTGGAATTGAAAAAAGACACCATTGCCTGGAAAATGTTCGGCGGCAGGGAAACCGCCCGTATGCGGTTCCGTCATCGGTATGAAGTGGACCCCCGTTATATTTCCGACCTTGAAAAAGGCGGATTGGTTTTCTCCGGCAAGGCCCCCAACCAGCCGATTATGCAGATTCTGGAACTGCCGGGGCATCCCTATTTCATTGGCACCCAGGCCCATCCTGAATTGACCGGCCGGCCCATCGATCCGCATCCGATGTTTGTCGGATTGGTTGCTGCCGGACGCAATTATCGTTATCCCAAAGAAAATTTCCCCGATGCGATAACGACGGTACAGGCTCTCAGGAAGGAATTGGAGCCAAACCAGTAACGTATTGAGCGCAGGAAAACGGGCCGCTCAGAGCGTCCTTGGGATTATTGAGGTGCCGGTACCGGCGTAATGACGGTAGTGTCGGTGCCTTCATACTGGGCCAGTTTGGCCTGACATTCGGACAGAAGCTGTAAAATTTTAATGCTGGACTGCCCGGTGTCCTCCTGAAACTTGGCGTATTCGGCCTTGAGCCGTTCAATCTCTTTTTTCAGCTCGACAATCTCGGCATCTTTTTGCTGGATTTCTTTTTTGAGCTTGAGATTTTCGTTGCCAACCAGTTGAGCGCGACGGACCTTCTGGTCGGAACTCGGCTGGCAGGAACAGGCCAGTGTTATCAGTCCCAGCGCCGCCATCGCAACAGTCATGATTTGTCTTGTCATAGTGGCTCCATTTTTAAAGAGATTATCGACATCGTTCATACAGATACTATTTTATGACTTTTTACTTTCTTTTTCAAGAGGTAATCTCATCTCGAAAAAAAGACGTATATTATGTCGGTTTTTTATTGCCAAAACGTCAATTATGCCGAAATATAAATTACAGGTATGACGTTGATGCAAGCAGCGCAGTAGAAGCAAACGATAATCCAAAAACGCCGCAATTCGCAAGATTGGTCAGGTTGTTTTGTCGGCATTAACGACCTTGTAAAATTAATATATGTCATTAAAAATGAAGCAGTTAGAACTGAAAATAAGATACGATTACTGGCTGGAATTAGTGACCCTGACGCTGATGGCAATCGGCACAGTCTTTGTGTTTTCCGCCGGTGCC
The DNA here is from genome assembly GCA_964550565.1 of uncultured Pirellulales bacterium. Classification (GTDB taxonomy): domain Bacteria; phylum Planctomycetota; class Phycisphaerae; order Sedimentisphaerales; family Anaerohalosphaeraceae; genus Anaeroglomus. The sequence continues at coordinate 1,607 of CAZKAI010000113.1, read as the reverse complement.
AATGTCAGCGGCCAATACGACTGGAAACGCTTCTATGAGTTTACCACGCTCAAGCAGCTCCTGTTTTTCCCTGCCGCGGTGTTGATTATGTATCTCGTTTCGTACTTCGATTACCGGCGGTTTGGATTTATCAAAAAAAATCCGCTCAAATCCCTAACCCCATATCTGGTGATGTTGAGCATTCTACTGCTGGTGGTGGTGCTGGTCTTCGGCGAGGAACGCAATTACTCCAAACGCTGGCTGTTCATCACCCTGGGACCGATAAACCTCAGTTTTCAGCCCTCGGAACTGGCTAAATGGGTGATGATTATATTCCTGGCGGCCATGATGGACCGCTGCCATGACGATTTAAACAAATTTTTCACCCGGTTTGTACCGATTTGCATGGTTCCGGCCGTCGCCGCCGCCCTGATTATCACCCAGGATTTCGGTACCGCCGCCTATATCGCCCTGATGACGGCGGTTTTGCTCTGGCTCGGCGGGGCGGTCTGGTGGCATTTCCTGACACCGCTGCCGCTGGTTATTCCTGGTTTTCTTGCCGCCATTGTCACCTCGCAGACCCGTATGAATCGCATCAAAGACTTTCTCGACCATGGAACCATGGCCTATCAGGCCGAGCAGTCCCTCAAGACCATCTCCAGCGGCGGGCTGATGGGCAAAGGCCTTGGCAGGGGGGTATTCAAATACGGCCATCTGCCCGAAGACACCACGGACTTCATTTTCTCCGTAGTCTGTGAAGAAACCGGCTTTATCGGCGCCCTCGTGGTGGTTGCTCTGTTTGTCCTGTTTACCGTCATCGGCCTGACAGCGGTCATGCGCTGCCAGGATCGATTCGGACGGCTTCTCGGCCTGGGCATCGTGCTTTGCATCGCGATCCAGGCCGTAATCAATATCGGTGTTGTGACCGTCGTGCTCCCGACCAAAGGCATTCCCTTGCCGCTGATCAGCGCCGGCGGAACCAGTATGCTTCTGACCGCGACGGCTATGGGGATTCTGCTGAGCATTCTGCGGCACAATGAGGCCCAGCTTAATCCGGTGAATGCAGGGGTATTCCTTCAACGTGATTGATGTCCTATGACGCAAACCAATAGCCAATCCAGTTCTCAGTCGTACCCGTCTCCGTATATCTTCTTTGCCGGCGGCGGAACCGGCGGGCATTTATATCCAGCCCTGGCCGTGGCCGAACAGGTCCGGGACCTCGCACCCGCCTGCCAGATGACCTTCTTCTGCAGCAGCCGCGCTGTCGATGCCCGGGTTCTGGGTGCCAGCGGGTATGATTTTCTGCCCCTGCCGGCAGAAGGCCTGGGCTTATCTCCCAGAAAATTTGCACGTTTCTATGCCGGGTTTATTAAAAGCTATTATTTCGTCAAACAGATACTGACCGCACACAAACACAACGCCGTTGTCATTGGTACCGGCGGCTTTGTCTGTGCCCCGGTCGTATTTGCCGCCCGTTCCCTGAAAATCCCTGTTTATCTGATCAATGTCGATATCGTCCCCGGCAAAGCCAACCGCCTGCTGGGACGCCTGTCCAAAAAGATTTTCGTTCAGTTTTATGATACGCTCCATTATTTCAAGGCTGACAAAGCCGTGGTAACAGGCTGCCC
>CAZKAI010000112.1:8439-12703 GCA_964550565.1 uncultured Pirellulales bacterium | reverse complement strand
TTATTCCGCGGCGGCCAGTGGCCGTTTTATGCCGCGCGTAGTCACGGGGTAACGTTGCTCTACGCAGCCGCGGTGATAATGCGGTTGCTGGAAGCAGGCGGCTGAAAGCTTTTTAGCCGCGACAAAACGGAACATTTCCAGTACAATCCGTATCGTCTATTTTGCCGCGAGGATGGGCGCAGCCTGCATTGAAACGGACTATCGCCGCGCCTCGGGCGGACCATTTCATTCAGGTTCAGTGTAAAATAGACCGAAAACCCCTTTTGTTGAGTATAAACAGCATGAAATCGTATCGCAAAGAACTGTGGTTTAACACACCGCACCGGCGGGATTATATCAATATTACTCCGACCGTCGAGCAATGCCTGGCCGAGTCGGGCATTCGGGAGGGGCTGGTGCTGATCAATGCGATGCATATCACGGCCAGTGTGTTCATTAACGACGACGAGAGCGGGCTGCATGAGGATTTCGAGGTGTGGCTGGAAAAGCTGGCGCCGGAAAAACCGCATTCTCAGTATCAGCATAACGGATATGAGGATAACGCCGATGCCCATTTGAAGCGGCAGGTGATGGGCCGGGAGGTGGTGGCGGCGGTGACTGAGGGCAAGCTGGACCTGGGGCCATGGGAACAGATTTTTTATGGGGAATTCGACGGGATGCGGCGAAAACGGGTGCTGGTCAAGATTATCGGGGAATAAACGGCATTACCGGATATTGCCGACCAGCTTTTCGAAAAGGCCTTTTTCAGGGTTATAAGTGAGCATTTCGCCGGCTTCGAGATCGAAATACCAGCCGTGGATGGCGAGTTTGCTCTGTTCGACGCGGTCGGTAATCCACGGGAATGTCAGCAGGTTTTCGAGGGAAATCAGCATTGCGGCCTGTTCGCAGGCACGGCATTGCAGGTCGGGGGTTTTGCTGGACAGGTCTTTGAGGACGGCATGCTTGGCCGGGCGGGCGATATCCACCCAGTGATCGATAAATTCACCAATCGGCGTCTGTTCGCTGCTTCGCATCAGGGCGTCGATGCCGCCGCAGTGGGAATGACCCAGGATGATAATATGCTCGACTTCCAGAAACCGGACGGCGTATTCGAGGGCGGAACTGACGCCGTGAAAGTGGGTGTCGGGTTCGTAGGGCGGGACCAGATTGGCGACATTTCGGATGACAAAGAGGTCACCGGGGCGGCAGTCGGTGACAATGGCCGGGTCCACACGGGAGTCGCTGCATCCGATGACGAGGACTTTGGGGGTTTGTTTGCGGCGAAGCTGGTCAAAAAGGGTGTCGTCCGAGTGGAAAAATTGCCGCTGAAAACGTCGAAATCCGCTGATGAGTTTCTGGATATCCTGCATATTCTATCAGCTCTTTATTTTGGCGTTGGTCAAAACAGTTCTTACCGGTATAATCATCGGCGGCGGATTGTACGGATTTTGGGTCCGTTGTCCACAAAAAATCAGAAAAAAAATCGAATCAGTAACAGAAACAGGACTTTCTTTACCCATAATGACATTGAGTCAAACTCAAGGCAACACGCGGACGGGCATGGGTGTGATCTTTCGTTCGCTGCGGTATCGGAACTACCGATTGTTTTTCTTTGGGCAGATGCTGTCACTGATTGGCACCTGGACGCAGCAGGTTGCGCTGCCGTGGCTGGTGTATCGTCTGACCGGGTCGGTCTTTCTGCTGGGGGTTGTCGGGTTTGCCGGGCAGATTCCGGTGTTTATCCTGACGCCGTTTGCCGGGGTATTGACGGATCGATGGAATCGGTATTACATCCTGATTGTCACACAGATATTGCTAATGGTTCAGGCAATTCTGCTGGCGGCGTTGTTTTTCACCGGCCATATCCAGGTCTGGCATATTCTTGTGTTGACGGTATTCATGGGCCTCATTAACGCCTTCGACATGCCGACACGACAGGCATTTGTAGTCACGATGGTGGACAACCGGGAGGATTTGGGTAACGCAATAGCACTCAATTCCATGATGTTCAACAGTGCCCGGCTGATTGGGCCGTCTGTGGCAGGCCTGATTATCGCAGTCACCAACGAGGGCATCTGTTTTCTGGTCAATGGCGTCAGTTTTGTGTTTGTGATTGCATCCCTGATGATGATGAAAATCCATTCCGAGCAGCCCAGGGCCAGCAAGAGCCATGTTCTGCATGAGATGAAAGAAGGTCTTGCGTATGTGTATGGCTTTATGCCATTGCGATATATTATCCTGCTGCTGGCATTAGTCAGTCTGGTGGGCATGCCGTACTCGGTGCTGATGCCGGTCTTTGCCAGTAAAATCCTGGGCGGCGGGCCGCACACCTACGGATTCCTGATGACTGGTGCAGGAATCGGTGCGTTATCAGGTGCGATTTATCTGGCATCCCGGAAAAGTGTCTGGGGGCTGGAGCGAATCCTTCCCATGGCGACTGCGGTTTTCGGGTTCGGGCTGATTGCGTTTTCGCTGTCGCGTCAGTTATGGCTGTCTTTGCCGCTGATGGTCATCACGGGGCTGGGGATAATCATGCAGATTGCCGCATGCAATACGCTGATCCAGACGATCGTGGACGACGACAAACGCGGGCGGGTGATGAGCCTGTATGTGATGGCGTTTATCGGGACAGCGCCGTTCGGCAGCCTGTTGGCCGGGTCGATTGCGACTCATATCGGGGCGCCAAAAACGCTGATTATCGGCGGCGTGTTGTGTATCGCAGGCGCTCTTTTGTTTGCTCGAAAACTGCCAGAGCTGCGACAGAACATGCGGCCTGTTTATGTAAAGCTGGGAATTCTGCCGGAAGTGTCAGCGGGACTTCAGGCGGCGGCGAATTTAACCACGCCGCCGGAACGATAGATATACCCAACGGGTATAATTATTCCGCGAGCAAAAGAAGCATGTGGTTAATGCCGCTGTACTTAGCCGCGACGAAACGGAAAATTTCAAGTAAGATCAGTATAAATAAGGAGAGAATACTTTCATGTTATCCTTTTTGATGCAAACGGTTCTGGTTTCGTTATCCGGCGTGATGGCACCGGGGGCGGTGACGGCGGCGACTCTGGCTCAGGGCGGCAAGGACCGCTGGGCGGGAACATGGATTGCCATCGGGCATGGGATTGTGGAAGTGCCGCTGATATTCCTGCTGATCCTGGGGCTGGGGACGCTATTGAAGACCAATGCCGCTGCGATTGCCATTGGCCTGATCGGCGGACTGTTTTTGATTTATCTGGGGGTGATGACGATTCGGGAGATGTTTGGGCCGCCGCAGAATACGTCTGCTGCCAGACTATCCAAACCGGTTTTGACGGGAATGGCCCTGTCGGCAACCAATCCGTATTTTCTGTTCTGGTGGGCGACGGTGGGATTGAACCTGGCGATGCAGGCTAATGATTCCGGGATTGTCGTGCTCAGTGCTTTTACGCTGGTTCACTGGTCCTGCGATTTGATCTGGCTGACGATCTTATCGTTTGGGGCCTTTCACGGAACGACGCTGCTGAGTGCCAAAAAACAGCAGGTCATTCTTGCTTTCTGCGGCGTCGTCATGGCAGGCTTCGGCGTCAAATTCATCTTTGATGCCATCTGCCGCATCGCCGCATGACAACTCGCACCGCTTTTGCCGCTGTTACAGGATATCTTTGAGTTGATGCTTGGATAATTCCGCACGCAACTGGGCAAGGACTTCCTGCAGTTTCGGATTTTGTGTTCTGAACGAGGACTGTTCGACGGCCAGGCTGATATCGGCCAGTGTAATATGAGTCCCATCGGTGGAGGGCACATAGCCGACAATCGGATCGGTGGTCTTGCACAGCAGGCCAGACCGGGTCATATTTTCCAGAATCCGCTCGATAAATTCGGCATCGAGGGTGGTAATCTCGGCAATCTCGACAGCCGTAATGGGTTTGCGGTTTTTATCCTCAAAGGCAGTCAGTACTTCCTGCATAATCTGGATAACCGCCTGTTCGGTGGCGACAAAGCTGGCTTGTCTTTCGCGGAGATAGGCCAACTGCTCGGCCCGGTCCAGTGAATGGACATGCTGAGAAGCATAGGTCAATTGAAGCCCGATGAGTACAATCCACCAGATAATATAAATCCAGAAGACCGTCAGGGGAATCAATCCCATGATGCCGTAAATCGATTGATAGGGAATCAGCTTGGTCACGTAAATCCCAAAGCCGAATTTGGCCGCCGTCCACAGGATGGCGGCAATGACAGCGCCGAACAGGGCTGAAGTCGTTTTGACCCGGGCATTGGGAATAAAGGCATACAGGCAGAAAATCAGGAC
>CAZKAI010000112.1:1887-8339 GCA_964550565.1 uncultured Pirellulales bacterium | reverse complement strand
TCGCCCATATTTTTATAGGCCGGGAACATCTGAAAGACCATCAGCATCACAATCATCAGCGGCACCACGCCGAAGATGGTGTGATAGGCTAATGCCGCGGCCTGCGTACCGCAGCGGTTCAGCGCCAGCAGGCGGACACACTGCCGCAGGACATGAAGGAATAAAACACCTTTATTCTTTTCATGGGCCGAGTCGGCGGACCAGAATGACAGCCAGCCGAGCCATTTTTGTCTGAGGCTGGGCTTGTCCTGTGATTGCGATGCTTGTTCGTCCATTATTTCTTTCCTTTATTAAAAAGCCCGTCGAGCACATCCAGACCTTTTTCGATCGCTTCCTTGGTTTTTTCATCCTTGGCAGGAATCTGCTCTTTGATCTGCTCGGTAATATTGCCCATCAGGAATTTGCCGGCATCCAGTTGAGGATTTTCAACCGTACCGGCCAGCGGCACCACCACCATCTTTGCATCGGCAGCCTTGCTGGTTGGGGCCTTGACATTCATACTCAAGGCTTTACTCATCAGGTCAATGTTGCCGCCGAAATGAATTCCCCAGGTTCGGCCAAACATCAGCGGCATATCGTCATATTTCACCAGGCCGTTTTTGACAGTAAAGGGCGAGGCGGGAATTGAAAACAGATTCATTCCATCATCCCGCAGGGCTTCTTTGATGATTGCCAGAAGTTTGCTGGTCAGCTTGACATCGGTCATGCCCACGGTGCCTTCAATATTGATATCTTTGGGAGTGCCGCCGCCCAGCGGAATGACCAATGTATTGCATGAAAGATTGGCCGTGCCGCTGACGTTGGAGCTTTTGGCAAATATCGGGTTGAGATATTGCAGCAGGTTGGCGCTGATGACATCGTCGATCTTGACATTTTCGACCACGGCGGCGGGCTGACGCAGCTTGAGCACCATGGGCTTCTGGGCGAGGTTGACATCGCCGGCAAACCGGACCTTGCCGCCGTTGACGTCGGCATCGGGCAGGTCAATGGCCGCCTGTCCCTGTTTGACGTTGAGTTTCAGTTCGGTGGCACCGAATTTGAGGCCTTTAAAGTCGGCCTTCTGGAAACCAAGGGCAGTGTTGGCATTGAGATTGGCCAGCATCGCGTTGGGATCGTTGGACGGATAGGTCGAAGCGAAGGTAATCTTGTCGCTGCGTTTGCCTTCCATCGCAAGTCCTTCCGGCAGGAAGGGTTTGGCCATTGCGGTGACGTCTTTCCAGTCGTAGTTGGCTTCAATATCCCCGGCCAGAGCCGTCTTTGCCTGGTCAGCTTTCTGCGAGACCGTGCCTTTGAAGATCATCAGCGACTGGGCTTTCTTGCCCTCGAGGTCGAATTTAGTCGCAAATGCCTTCGTCGTGGGATTGACGGTTCCATTGGCCACCAGTGTCAGGGTGTCCTGCGTAAACGGTGCATCAGTCCCCTGCCCGATGGAGAGTTTCTGAATCTCGGTCTTATCGGTACGGAACGCAATGTCGGGGCCCTGCGGCTTGACATCGATAACCGAATTCAGATTGCCGGACACCGCTAAATCCGCGGGAAGACTGTCGGCGGCGAAGACTTTGGCCAAATCGAGGGCCTTTTTCAAATCCAGCTTTACATCCGCCTGAGCGGAAAGCTGGGTCATCTTCTCGGGATCCAGCGGCATCGACAGGGATTTAACGACAACTGTGCCTGCATCGAGCGTGGCATCAACGGCGTTGGCTTTTAACAGCTTGGCCGGGTTATCGTAAACCACGTTGTCATAATTAATTTTGATTGCTGTTGGATCCAGTTTATTGGCACCTTGGACTACTGCCAGATTTTGAAAATCAATATTACCCGCTGCAATGAGAGTAGCTGTGTCAAAATCAAATATGTCACCCTGAACTTTAACTGAACCGGCAGTATTGAGCGAGCCGGCCAGTTTGTAGCCGGCCATATCGGTAAACTGGGCTGCGAAGGACTGGACACCGGCCAGGTCCGCCTTGGCCTGATAGGTCAACTGCTCCAGATCGCCTTTGCAGTTGGCGGTGCAGAACGACGAATCGACATTGACATTGTCGATGCGAATCTTGTTGTCAATCATGGCGGCCAGGGCCTTGATCTTCACGGGCTTGTCCAGCGTCGTGGTCTTGCCGTCGAGAGTCTGTTTGAAATTCTCGATGGTGGCGTCGGCGGCAATCTTTTCGAACTGGCCGTCGTTGAGCTTGACATCGGCTTTGGCGTTCAGCAGGCCGGCGATATCGATCTTCTGCCCGGCCAGCGCCAGCAGCGGCTTGAAATCTTCGAGCTTGAGGTTGACCAGTTCCACCTGCACATCCCCGCTGGTGCCCTTGAGGGTCAATTCCTTGGAGGGCGTTACGGTGCCTTCGGCCTTGACATCGCCCTGCTGGCCTATGCCGCCCACGGCCATCGCAAAGGACAGCTTCGAGGCCTGGCCGAGGGGATTGATATCCACCTGCGAGGAGATGTTTTTGAATTCGAGCCGCTGCGGGGGATTATCCGTGCGGATTGCCACGGTGCCTTCACGCAACTGGAGGGCCAGCTTTTCCAGCGGCAGCGCAACCGGCTGCGCCGGGGCAGATGGGCCGGACGGCTTATCAGGCTCGGTCGATGCGGTCTTTTGCGGCAGCTCCTTGACCAGAATATCCACCTGCGGCTTATCGATCAGACCGTCGGTCAGGTTGATCTGGCCGCGGAGCAGCGATGACAATTTCGGATTCAGACGGACCTCATTGACGCTGACAGAGGTGTCGCCGGTGCTGTCTTTGAAGGTGACGCCGGACAGCTTGAGGCCGGAAAACCAGCTCAGTGACAGGTCGTTGATCTGAACGTCGCCATGGGTGGCGTTATTGATCTGGCTGACGACGATTTGCTTGCCCAGCGAGGTGGAAATCAGCGTCGGCAGCAGGGCCACCAGCAGAATCAGGACGGCAATCAGGATGCAGACGGCCCAGATGATTTTTTTCAGGAGTGAGCTTTTCTTTGGCTTTACGATTTCGGACTGATTTTTCTTTTCTTCCATGACAGAACTCCCACATTTTCCCCAACAGCACCGCCGGTACGGAAAAAGGGCGCGGAGGAAAGACCGCCGCGCCGCCGGATTGTTTTAGCTGTTCATAATTTCTTCGGATTTGGACTTGACCAACTGATCGAGCTGGTCCACGTATTTCTTGGTCAAATCATCGGCTTCTTTCTTGCCTTTGTCGCGTTCATCTTCGGTGATTTGCTTGGCTTTTTCGGCATCTTCAAGCTGCTTGATGGCGTCGCGGCGGATGTTGCGGACGCTGACTTTGTGCCGTTCGCCGAGCTGCTTGACCTGGTTGACGATCTGCTTGCGGCGTTCTTCACTCAGCGGCGGGATATTCAGGCGAATCATCTTGCCGTCCATAATCGGCGCCAGGCTCAGTTCGCTGGCTTTGATGGATTTTTCGACATCCTTCAGGCAGCCGATATCGAAGGGCTTGATGACCAGCATCGCCGGCTCCGGGCAGGCAATCGCGGCAAGCTGCTTGAGCGGGGTCGGGGTACCGTAATAATCGACCATCAGGTTTTCCACCAGCCCCGGTGAGGCCCGGCCGGTGCGAATCTGCCGAAGTTCGTTTTTCATAACTTCAATGGTTTTTTCCATGCTTTTTTCGTGCTGTGCTAAAATCGCTTTGGCAGACATAATCTGTACTCCAAAAATCAGTTGCTGTCCACGCAGGGACACTTTGTGTATTATTCAGTTATTATCGTTCCGACTTTCTCGCCGCGAAAGGCGCGGGTGATATTGCCGTCCACGAAGATATTGAGAACCACAATCGGAATTTTGTTTTCCCAGCAGAGGCTGACGGCGGCCGGGTCCATAACCTTGAGATTTTTCTGCAGGACCTCGTGATAGGTCAGCTTTTCGATCATCTGGGCGTCGGGATTTTTCTTGGGGTCGTCGGTGTAAACGCCATCGACTTTGGTGGCTTTAATCATCAGGTCGGCCCCGATTTCCGAGGCACGCAGGGCCGCACAGGTATCGGTCGAGAAAAACGGATTGCCCGTCCCGCCGGCCAGAATGGTCACACGCCCTTTTTCAAGGTGCCGAATGGCCCGGCGGCGAATGAATGGCTCGCAAATCTGCGAGACTTCGATGGCGCTGCACACGCGGGTCGGCTGGCCCAGCTTTTCGAGCGTTTCCTGCAGGGCACAGGCGTTGATGACGGTGGCCAGCATGCCCATGTAATCGGCAGTTGTGCGGGGGATGTGGCTGTTCTGGGAGAACGTGGCGCCGCGGAGAAAATTGCCTCCGCCGACAACGATGGCCACCTGCGGCCCGAGTTTGCAGATGCGGGTAATCCGCTCGGCAATGGACTCGACTGCATCGCCTTCGATGCCGAATCCGCCGGGCTTGCAGAAACTTTCGCCGGACAACTTCAAAAGTACTCGCTTATACTGTATTTTTTTATCCATAAAGAGGGGTTCCAGGGTATTTCTATAAATCCTGCTCGTCATTCTCTGTTTCGGCGAGGCTAAGTGCAACGACATTAACCACGTGCTTCTTTCGCCCGCGGAATCAGCATACTCGCCGGGTACAATCTCAATTCAACAGACCTTTTACGTCGGATATACTACCACATTCCAACAAAAAAGGCAACGTTTCCGTTGCCTTATTTTACCACAGGTTTTAGCCGATTTCAAACCGGACAAACCGTTTTATCTTAGCGGTCCCTCCGGCGGCCTTGGCCACATCATTGAGGGCCTGAGTCACGGTCTTGGTATCGTCCTTGACGAAGGGCTGGTCAACAAGGCAATTGTCCTTGAAGAATTTAGCCATTTTGCCATCGACAATTTTGTCCACCATGTTGGCGGGCTTGTCTTTGACCTGGTCGGCGGCGATTTCACGCTCGCGGGCCACCACCGCAGGATCCACGGAACTGCGATCCAGGGCGACAGGGTTGATCGCGGTGATGTGCATGGCGATATCGCTGGCGATGGTCTTGAGCGACTGGCCAACGGCCTCGCTGGAGGCTTCGATTTCGAGCATCGTGGCGACTTTGCTGTTGAAGTGGACATAGCTGCCGATAATGCCGGCGCCGGCCAGGCGATACCGGATATAGTTGCCGACCTGGGTCTTTTCGCCGGTCTTGCTGACCAGCTCGGTCATCAGATCGCTGAATTTCTTGCCGTCACAGTCACTGTTCATCAGGGCTTCGGCACCTTCATCGGCGGCTACAACCAAAGCACACTGGGCCAGCTTTTCACAGGCGGCTTTAAAGTCGTCGTTATTGGCCACAAAGTCCGTCTCGCAGCACAGCGTTGCCAGGGCAACGGTTTTACCGTCGGCGCTGACAGCGCGAACAATACGGCCTTCGGAGGTTTCTTTATCGGCACGTTTGGCTAAGGTGGCAAGACCCTTCTTGCGAAGCAGGTCCAGCGCCTTGTCCATGTCGCCGTCGGTTTCTTCCAGCGCCTTCTTGCAGTCCATCATTCCCTGACCGCTGAGTTTGCGCAACTTCATGACAACTGAAGCGGATATTTCTGCCATTGGTATCATTCTCCCTATTTTGGATGCGGGCCGGGACTATGGAAATCCCGGCCTGCAAATCAATTTATTTATTGTTTAACGGTGTAAACCGATATTACTGGGCAGTTTCGGCCTGGGCTGCATCCGCAGCTTCAGCAGCCTGCTCTTCGCCTTCGCCGCCTTCACCGGCGCTGGCCAGAACCCGGCGACGTGAACGCTGCCGCGGCTGACGTCCCTGTGCGGACAGATCTTCGGGCTTGACCATGGTCTTGCCTTCGGCGACGGCCTGGGCCAGTTCGTTCATGATGATTTCGATGGCTTTCAGTGAGTCGTCATTGGCGGGAATGGCCACATCCACGGTATCCGGATCCGCGTCGGTATCGATGATGCCGATGGTGGCAATACCCAGCTTGCGGGCTTCACGCAGGGCGATGTACTCTTTGCGGACATCAATGGCCACGACAACACCCGGCACGCGGCCCATCTTGCGAATACCGCCGAGGTTTTCGGTGATTTTCTTGAGTTCCCGTTTCAGACGCGAACCCTGCTTTTTGCTTTCGGATTCCATCTGACCGCCGGCCATCATGCCTTCCAGCTCTTCCAGACGCTGCACGCGGGAGCGGATGGTACGGAAGTTGGTCAGGGTGCCGCCCAGCCAGCGTTCGCTGACATAGTGCATGCCGCAGGCTTCAGCCGCCGCCTGGACGCCCTTTTGGGCCTGCCGCTTGGTGCCGACAAACACCACATCCTTGCCGGATGCGACGATGCTGGCAATCAGCTTTTTGGCAATGAGGACACCTTTGAGGGTTTCTTTAACGTTGATGATGTGAATCATACCGCGTTTGCCGAAAATGTAAGGAGCCATCTTGGGGTTCCAGCGGCTTGCGGCATGACCGAAGTGCACGCCCGCACTAATGAGTTCACGGGCCAGTTCCTTATTCACAGAAACTTTACCTCCAAATTAGAAAAAGTTATT
>CAZKAI010000112.1:0-1787 GCA_964550565.1 uncultured Pirellulales bacterium | reverse complement strand
CCTGTCGTGAAAACGCCCACTTTTGACCGGCTGGCAGCGGAAGGCGTTTTGTTTGAACACGCTTACGTTTCCAGTCCCTCGTGCACGCCCAGCCGCAACGCAATTCTAACCGGACAATATCACTGGCAGTTGAAGGAAGGCGCCAACCTGTGGTCCACACTGGATGTCCATATTCCCGTGTTTGGCCTGCTGCTCAAAGAGGCCGGATACCATGTTGGCTGGTGGCGAAAATGCTGGGGCCCCGGCGACATTAAAGCCGGTGGCTATACAGATCATCATCCCTGTGGAACAGAGTATCCCAGGGGCTTTGAACAGTTTCTTGCAGACCGGCCCGACAATCAGCCCTTCTGTTTCTGGCTTGGCTCAAGCGACCCGCATCGGGACTACAAAAAAGGCAGCGGCCGTGACGCCGGCATACCCGTCGATAAAATCCCTGTCCCGGGCTTCTATCCAGACACAGACGAAATTCGCTCCGACCTTGCAGACTATTATTTTGAAGTCCAGCGATTTGACGCCGATTGCGGAAAAGCCATCAAGCGTCTTGAAGAAATCGGCGAACTGGACAACACATTAATCGTCATGACCGGCGACAATGGCATCCCTTTCCCTCGCTGTAAAAGCAATATTTACGACATGGGGGTGCATGAGCCTTTAGCCATCCGCTGGGGCAGCGAAGTCTCTGGCGGCCGACGCGTCACCGATTTTATGTCCTTTGTTGACCTGGCCCCGACATTTCTGGATGCAGCCAATATTCCCGTGCCCCAACACATGACGGGCCACTCTTTATTACCCATACTGTTGTCGACAAAACAAGGACGAGTTGATGGTAAACGCGACCATGTCATCTTCGGCAAAGAAAGACACACGCCGGCACAAGAATCCCCCTCCATGGGCGGCTATCCCTGCCGCGGCATTCGCACGGACCAATATTTATACATTCGCAATTTCGAACCGGACCGCTGGCCTGCCGGAACCCCATCCAACGCAACCCATCCGATCGGGGAATTTGCAGACTGCGATAACGGTCCGACTAAGACATATCTTCTTGATCATCGTGATGATCCCAAAATCAAGCCGTACTATGACATGGCGTTCGCCAAACGGCCTGCAGAAGAATTGTACGATATTAAAAACGATCCTGACCAGCTTGCCAATCTGGCTGAGGATAAATCTTATGCAAAGATCAAAGCCAGGCTCTCGGCAACGCTGCTGGCTGAAATGAAGGCCACTTCGGATCCGCGTGCCATCGGCGAAGGCGAACGATTCGATCAATATCCCTATCGCAGCAGCTATAAGCTGAACAGGTAAACTTCGGCCGGGACGATCAGTAATTCGCCGGCTGGAACAACAGGGGCGTAATAAAAATAGTCAACTGTCTCAAATGGCATTGCCTCCTGGAACCGTCGCTAACCTGCCTTGTTTCTCTGTTGGTATTTTTAAAATCCCACATCGCTATATTTGGCAAATACGGTGGCACAATCTTGCCCCTCAATTGTACCTGCAGCAACAAATAGCAAACCATTGTTTTGAATACACCATTTCATATCTCGAATCTGACCAGGAATCCACCACGTTATGCCATGATTTTCGACAATTCCATCTTTCAGTTTATCCCCTTTCTTCAGAGCGGACACTGTGGCATTTTTTTCCAATTGAATCAGAATGTCCTTCAATTCCGTTTGGGGAACATCAAATCTGACCATCTTGCCTGCACCGTACCACATCAGATGGGTTTGAATATTTTTGACATCACGATTCAAATAAATCCCCAAAAACTCGCCTAATTC
>CAZKAI010000111.1:0-12800 GCA_964550565.1 uncultured Pirellulales bacterium | reverse complement strand
CCAGGATCCCTATCAAATCTGGACGGCCGAACAGATGTATTCTGTTGGGCTTTCTGCTGCCAAATGGAGTAAGAATTTCATTCTTATGGCGGATATCGATATGTCTGCCTATTCAAGAAATCTGTATCAATCCATTGGGAATTCTTCCAGCATTAATCAAAATCCCTTTACCGGCGCGTTTGATGGCAATGGGCATGTTATTCGTAACCTGAATATCAGTAACACTTCCAGTGCGGTCTATTACACCGGCATATTTGGGTATACTCAAAGTGCCACAATCAAAAATCTTCATCTTGAAAATATTCAAATCTTTTCAGGCAGTCGTTTTGTTGGAGGGCTTGTAGGAAATCAAGTGGGCGGCAGTATAATCAATTGTTCCAGTACGGGGACGATTACTGCTGAAATATTTGTTGGCGATTCTATGTATAACTATTCAGAATACGCCGGTGGATTGGTAGGATTGCAGGAAAATGGATCCATCCTAAATTGTATCAGTACTTGTTCAGTAAAGGCATCCTCCTCTTTAACCTCTCCTTCTGGTTTCAATCTGATTGTATATGCTGGCGGCCTGGCAGGGAAAAGTTATGGAACTATTACGGATTGTTACAGTACTGGCTCGGTGACTTCCTCGAATGCCTCATACTCTTATGCCGGCGGATTAGTGGGAAATACTTTCAGCGATATTACGCGTTGTTATAGTACAGGTTCGGTGACCTCCTCGAATGTCGGCGTTGCCAATGCCGGCGGACTGGCAGGGAATTCTTCGGGCACCATCACATTTTGTTACAGTACAGGTTCCATTACTGCCTCGGCACTATACACCTTTAATTCTCTTGCTGTCGGCGGCCTTATTGGGGATAACAGCGGCACGATTACCTCCTGTTATGCGAAAGGGTCTGTGACAGGAAAGGGCACGTCTATTGGCGGACTGGCAGGGAATAATGAGGGAATGGTTTCATGTTGCTATGCTACAGGGGCAGTAAGTGGAACCGGTTCCTATATAGGAGGTCTGATGGGGAGTAATGAGGACATAGTTACGTCCTGCTTCTGGGATGTGCAGTCTTCCGGAAAGAATATTGGAGTCGGAAGCGGTTCTTCTGCCGGGATGACAGGCCAAACGACGAACCAGATGAAGATGGTCTCTGCATTTGTCTCTGCCGGATGGGATTTTTCCGTAACCGATGGTGACATTGCGGATTGGAATATGCCGGCCGACAGCTATCCGCAATTAAAATGGCAGCAGTGGATCGTTGTTCCTGATGTTGCCGGGCTGCCAATGACCGATGCTCTATTATCGCTCGATTCCGCTGGTCTGATGGGTACCTGTACGTTTGCCCGCAGTGGTTCTGTTCCCAAGTGGACTGTTATCAGTCAATCACCAACTGTGGGACAGACTGTTTCCGGGATTACGGCAGTCAATCTGGTTGTCTCGATTGGGCCATCTTTGCCGGGATCGGGTACGATTGAGAATCCCTATGAAATCTGGACTGCAGAACAAATGTATTCTATTGGATTTGTGCCGGAGGAATGGAACAAGAAATTTATTTTGATGGCTGACATTGATATGTCAGATTATGCCGAAACACGTTATGCAATCATAGGCGATTCATCCCGGCCCTTTTCGGGGATTTTTGACGGCAATGGCCGTACACTCAGTAATATAATTATCAATCACCCCGCAATGAACGATGTGGGTCTGTTTGGTTATGTCGGCTCCAGCGGAACGATCAAAAACCTGAGGATTGTTAATGCCAACATCGATGGGTACGGATCTGTTGGCGGATTAGTGGGATATAACAGTGGTACGATCAGCTCCTGCATGGTAACAGGGGTTGACGCCGGAACCGGGTATTCTGTCGGGGGATTGGCAGGACAGAATTCTGGTTCAATAAAATTCTGTTATGCGACAGGGGTGGCAAGTGGAGGTGGCTGTGTTGGAGGGATAGTGGGCGAGAATAATAACGCTTTCGTAGGTTTCTGCTATGGGGCAGTTTCAGTGGTATCTTCTTACAACTCATTGTTTTATACTTCCGCCGGCGGATTAGTCGGGTACAACCATGTGGGTACAATTACTTCCTGCTATGCGACAGGGTCTGTGAATGGTGGCGGTTCTTATGCCGGTGGTCTGGTTGGATATAATTATGACGGTACGGTTACCGGTTGTTATTCGACCGGGCCTGTGAGTGGCAAAAGCGGTCTTGGCGGATTAGCAGGCAGCAACAGCGGTACAATAAAATCCTGTTTCTGGGATATCGAGACCAGCGGACTTGCAACCAGCGCTGGAGGAAGCGGTGTTCAGAGCAAGACCACAGTGGAAATGCAAACAGTGTCCACATTTACCGACACCGGTTGGGATTTTTCGATTACAGACGGTGATGCTGCGGACTGGCAGATGCCGGCTAACAGCTATCCACAACTCCAATGCATGCAGACAGTAACTGTGCCTGATGCAGTGGGGATGTCGATGGCAAATGCTCAATCGACGATGAAATCGGTCGGACTTTTTATTGGTTTAATTAGTACGATTTACAGTGATTCCATCCCAGAAGGGACTATTGCCGGGCAAACACCTTCTGCCGGACAAATGGTATCCGCTGTAACTCCTGTCAATCTTGTCCTTTCTCTTGGAACAGGGTTGACCGGGTCCGGAACGGTTATAGACCCTTATCAAATCTGGACGGATGTGCAACTGTATTCGCTGGGGTTGTATTCTGACCGATGGGACAAATGCTCTATTCTGATGGCTGATATTGATATGTCAGCTTATACTGGACAGTTTGCTAAAATGATTGGCAATTCCAGCATTCCCTTTACCGGGACTTTTGATGGGAATGGGCATGTTATTCGAAATATTATCAATATCAGCAATCATGATTATGTGGGTGTGTTCGGATATCTAGGCAATGGCGGATGCGTTAAGAATTTGGGAGTAATGGACATTGAAATACAGGGACGCCATTATGTTGGCGGTCTGGCAGGATATAGTCAAAATGGGGCGATTATCCATTCCTGCTTTGTAACAGGCAAAGCTAAGGGGGCTGGTAACTATATTGGTGGATTGGTGGGGTGGAATGGTGGGGTGATTCATTCCTGTGATACGTCCAGTGAGGTGAGCGGAATAGGCACTATTGGTGGTTTAGCAGGGTATAGTCTTGGGATGATTTCTTTCAGCCATGCAGCGGGGGCTGTGAATGGAAGCGGATCGTATGCTGGCGGGCTGGTGGGACAGAATAGTTGGGGTGTAATCCGTTCCTGCTTTGCTTCAGGTAATGTCAGTGGAGACTCTTATATTGGCGGCCTGATTGGATACAGTGGTTACGGAACGATCGAGTCTTGCTATGCAACAGGGACTGTGACCGGCAGGAATTTCGGCGCTGGCGGGCTGGTAGGCGGGAATTATGAGAATGGTGTGATTACTTGTTGCTACGCGATGGGCACTGTGAGTGGGAAATCCGGTGTTGGCGGCTTAGCGGGAGGGAATTACAGCAATAGTCTGATTAGTTCCTGTTTTTCGACAGGTGCTGTGACTGGGACGGGTGATAATGTTGGCGGCTTGACAGGCATAAATTCTTCCGGAACGGTTAACACCTGCTTCTGGGATATCGAGACCAGTGGGCTTGCGACCAGTGCTGGCGGGAGTGGTGTTCAAGGTAAAACCACAGCCGAAATGCAGACGCTTTCGACGTTTATTGATGCGGGGTGGGATTTTGCGGGTGAGACGGCCAATGGGACGTTGGATCATTGGCGGATGTGTGTGGATGGGGCGGATTATCCGCGGCTGAGCTGGGAGTTTGGAAGCGGTGGGGATTTTGCGTGTCCGGATGGGGTTGGGGTGGAGGATTTGGAGGCGCTGGCGACGAGGTGGCTGACGGCGGAGGGGCAGGCCGGATATAGTGCTGCCTGCGACGCCAATAGTGATGGGAAGATTGATATGGCGGATTTTGAAGCACTTGCGGGGAATTGGATGGCGGATTAAGAGAATTTGAGATTTCATATTTCAGAACAAAATGGAACCACCGATTTCACAGATTACACAAATTAAGGATATCAGGAAAAAATCTATTCAAGAAGACGAGGAGACAGGGATACAGGAGTACAAATAAAGTATGCAAGTATACAGGAAGGGGAAATCCTAAATCCTAAACACTAAATCCTAAACAAATTCGAAATCTGAAGCACTAAATATGACACAAAATAGAAACGTTCGGAGTTCATAGTTCGGAGTTCGTTGAATAACTGGATTCCCGTCTCCGCGGGAATGACAAGCGTGGAACAGAATTTAAGATTTGAGATTTCAGAATAAAATGGAAACACAGATTTTTCAGATTACACGGATTAGGAATATAAAGAGAAAATTCTAGATTCGAAACAGATTGGGGCAGAAAGTTCGTAGTTCATAGTTCGGAGTTCGTTGAGGATCTGAAATTTGAGATCTACTTCACACGTTTCATTTTGACGTGGGGGTGGCCATTGAATATGTTGGGACGGGCCATTGCCGCGTCTGGATCGGACCATTTCTTCCAGGATCAAAAAAAGCCCCGGCCATTTGAGATGGTCTGGGCTGAGATTGCTGAGGTGTTGTTTTACTGTTTTGTTTCGATGTTGATTTCCGCAATGCTGGCGAAGGCCTGATTGCTGACTTCGCTGAGTGCTACGATTTTCAGATAGCGGGCATTGACGGGGGCGTCCAGTTTCAGCGTTTGAGGTCTTCTGGCATTTGCGGGGAACTGGCCTTTGAAGGCCGGCTGACCCCAGTTTTCCGGGTCATTGCTCAGATAAATCTCATAGTCTCTGAGTCGGCCGTTGGTCATATCCTGGCGGGGGGTGTAAATCACAGCGGTGATATCCTGCGGCTTTTTGAAGTCGATGACCAGGAAATGCGGATGACTCGGGGCGCCGCCGCTGTAACGGCTGTGCCAGAAGGTGTCCGGCTCGCCGTCGATGGCGTGAATCGGTTCGCCTTCATCCGGCTCAAAGCTGCTGGCCTTGATATTCCACTTGGCCGCGGGGGATTCGGGGAAAACAATCATGCCCTGATACTGCGCCTGCCCTGGTGTTGTTGCACGAACCTGCACGGTTCCACTGGCCAGCTCAAACGGTGCTGTATAGGTTTTCCACTCGGCGCCATCGATGGCATACTCAATTTTGGCGCCGGCGGCTGCACAGGACAGCGTTACCAAGCCGGCCATATCTCGTGCACCCAGAACCGGCTTAATCCGGTCCTGCGATACGGGCAGCCGACCGACGGACGACAGATTTTTCTGGCCGGCCGGCAGCAGACGCAGCACATACGAGAATGTCGCCGGGTCGGACCAGACAATGTACTGGTCCAGCGGACGCGGGCCGCAGCCGTTGGACCCGACACCCAGCGTTCGTGCGGCCAGGGTCAGTACAGTGCTGGTGCTGGCCGGCAGGTCCACGGTGTATTCAATCGGGGTCATCACTTCATCGGTATAGGGCAGTGCGGAAACCTGCATGCTGTCGCCGTCGGCCTGAGCCAGCAGCGTCGGCATGCGTTTGCCGCCAACGGCCGCCCAGCGGACGTCTTCATGATTGCCGCATTCCATCGGTTTGGCATACGGGGTCATTTGTTCCCTGACGCTGCTGCTGTAAAGACCGACGTCGAAGCCGCGTTTGCGGTCGGCGTAGTTTTCCATCGGGCCGCGGCCCAGGTAACTGAACTGATCCAGTTTCGGGTCCAGCAGCATCCGGACACCCATGCGGGCCAGCGGGATGCGGCGTCCCATGGGGGCAATCGCGTTATCGATGAGGATGGAGCCGTCGCCATAAATCGTATAGATGGCCGAGTGGGTTGCACTGAATCCTTTTTTGCCGGTCGCCTGTATAACGGCTTCGATACGAACGATTGAAGGCCGGGGCTGGATTAAATAGGTGCTCAGTGTCATGTATTTCAGATCGTTCAGGCCATAATCCTGCCAGGACCTGTAGGCCCACATGTCGTCGTTTCGGTGCGGAGCGCGCCACAGGTGCATTTTGGGGCCGCCGCCGTCGGTCAGCAGGTTGACCTTATCCCGCACCAGTTGGGTGATCGTTCCTTCGGTCCGGTCGAATACAACTGAAAATCCCTTGCCGGTCACAATGATTTGGGTTTCTTTTTCGCTGAATTCGAGCGAGTTGAATTTTGCAGGGTCCACGGCTTCAGCCTGTGCTTTGACGGGCACCTGGAATTGTGCGGCAGCGACTTCAAAGCCTGCTTTGGCCCAGAGTTCTTTTTTGGCCAGGGTAAACCAGACACGCAGAAAATAGCCGGCGCCGGGTTTGGGGTTGATTTTGATCGGGGCGGTCAGAATTTGTTCTTCGCCAGGGCCGATATTCAATGCTTTCAACTTACCGCTGTCGATTTCTGTGCCGTCTTCGGTCAGCGACCAGTGGCCGTTGAATCCTGACAGGTCGATAAAGGCATATCTGTTGCGAATCCTGACTTTTCCTGCGGCCAGGTCGTCGGCTTCAATACCGATCCACTGATAGGCACGCTTCATCTCAGGATAGTGCGGTTTGGGGGAACGGTCAGAGAAGATGACGCCTTTGTGGATGAAATAATGGTCGTTGGGCACTTCGCCAAAACCGCCGCCGTAGGCCATGTACTGGCGCTTGGGGTCGCGATTATTCCAGAGGCCCTGGTCCTGCCATTCCCAGATGGCGCCGCCCAGAAGGGTGGGGTACTTGTCAAACAAGTCGTTGTATTCGCCGATGGAGCCCATCGAGTTAAACATCGCGTGGGCATATTCGCACAGATAAAACGGCTTGGTGAGCGTTGTCGAATTGGCGATCTGCTCCACGCCGCCAACGCCGGTGTACATCTGACTGTCGATGTCGGCGGGATTTTCATCCCCGATTCCAAATCGTTCATAATGGGTCGGACGGTCCGGATCGATGGCCTTGATGGCGCGAAGGGCCGCATGGAAGTTCTGGCCGGGACCGGCTTCATTGCCCAATGACCAGATAATCACGGAAGGGTGATTCTTGAAATTCTCGACATTGGTGACGTTGCGATCCACGTGGGCGGCCTCCCATGCCTTGGGATGCGACAGGGATTCGCGGCCATAGCCATAGCCGTGTGATTCAACGTTGGCCTCTGCGACCAGATAGATTCCCCATTCGTCGCACAGTTCGTACCAGCGCGGGTCGTCCGAATAATGACAGGTACGGACGTGGTTGCAGTTGCCCTGTTTGAGGACTTCGAGGTCGCGGATCATTTTTTCTTCGGTGACATAATGGCCGGAATCGGGCCAGTGCTCATGGCGGTTTGCGCCTTTAAGCTTGATCGGCACGCCATTGACGGTAAATATCCGGCCTTTGATTTCGATTTCACGGAAACCAGTTCGGGCCGAAATAATTTCTTCATTTTTACCTTTGGCCAGCGTCAGGACTGTCGTGTAAAGCGTGGGTGTTTCGGCGGTCCATTTGACGGGGGCCTTGACCGGCATCGTCAGAGTCACGATTTTTTCCTGTCCAGGATCGATTGCCGGCACATCAACTTGCATCTTATCGGCGGCGGTCTTGCCTTCGATGTTAAACAAGGCCCCGGTCAGGGTGCAGGCCTGGGATGCCTTGTCACCGTAATTTTTTACCTTAGCGGTGACTTGGAGAGTGGCGTTTTCGTATTGCTCGTCCAGGTCTGTCTTGATGAAAAAGTCGCGGATATGGACCTGCGGCGCGCTCCAGAGGGTGACATTGCGATAAATGCCGCTCAGTCGCCACATATCCTGGTCTTCGAGGTAACTGCCCACTGAAAACCGATAGACTTCCACGGCAACCATATTCTTGCCCGGCTTAACATACTTTGTGATGTCAAAATCCGCGGCGTTGCGGCTATTGACGCTGTAGCCGACCTTTTGGCCGTTGACCCACACAAAAAACGCTGAATCCACGCCGTCGAAGGTCATGAAGATGCGGCGGTCCTGCCATGCTTTGGGCACTTCGAATTCCCGCCGGTAGCTGCCGACCGGGTTGCGTTCGGTGTAGGCGGTGTAATTTTTCGGAGGTTCGCTCATCACACGCGGCCAGTCTTTCTGGAAGATATAGCCGGCGTTGCGGTAGTAGGGCGTGCCGTATCCGAGCACCTGCCAGTTGGATGGAACCGGGATTTCCTTCCAGCCGCTGACGTCAAAGTCGGTCTTGTAGAAGTCCGCCGGCCGCTGGTCGGGCGTGGGTACCCAGTGGAATTTCCACTGCCCGTTCAGACTCCGGCAGAAGGAGGAATCGTGACGTTTAGCGGCCAGTGCCTCCTTGACATTGGCATAGGGCATCAGGGTGGCATGAGCGGGTTCCTTATTGATGCCCAGACATTCCGGGTCTTCGATTTCCGGCGGCAGGGGTGCTGCGGCCAGACAAATCACTGACAGCACAAGACTTAGACAAAGTCCAGTGATAATGGTGATGCGTGTGTTCTTGTCCATGATCAATTCCTTTTTCCTGTTTTGACTTTCCTAAAGCGATTTTCTGATTCTGTTTGGCCGGATTTGACTGGCCGACAGATTCCATCCAGTACTATATACCGATTTTCTTCATATTGTGTCGATAATTCCATAGAAAATCCGCTCAAATAGGACGGATTTTACTTTTTCGGATGCGTTTTAGTGGGAAATTGTTACCAAAATTCGTCATGTATTTTTTGAACTTCATCACCTGAAGCATTTCGGCTGATATGGCAATCTCTGCCTGACAAGATTGAGCTGCTTTTGTCTTTTACGCCAAATAAAAATATCCGCGGCTGCACGCACAGCCGCGGATAAACATCACGCACTCCTCTCCGTTGATATTTTCAAATTGCAGAACGCCAGGGCGTTATTTATATACCTGCCGCCAGTAACCGCGGATGTTGCTGCCGCGCAGGTCGCAACTGACGGGGCCTTTGCCCCAGAAGTAATCGTTGTAGCCGCCCAGGATGCCGCCGGGACCGACTACTCCCATCACCACGGATTCGACGGAATCCGGCTGTTCTTCGGCCTTGGCCTGGAACCAGGCATTGCGGATGGACAGCGGGGGCAGCGTCACAAACAGGATTTGTCGCCCGAGTGCATAATCGGCAAAACGTCCGCCGAAGTTGGGCCAGTCATAGGCATTGGTCTGGAAGCCCAGCAGCAGGTGCAGGCCGTCAAACGACGGTCCCCAGCGGGTGGCCCAGCTTTTTCCGCCATAGTCTCCTTTGAGCACCTGGCAGGACAGCAGAGCAAGCCACTCGATATCATAATTGCCCCATGCCCCGGCTGCATCGGTGTAGGTCAGCGTACCATCATCTACATTGCTTTCAAAGGTAAAACCGCCGCCATAGCCGTGTCCGATATAGAACGTGATGTCGGTATTATCCACATAGGTCGTATCCGCACCGGCCGGAGGCTGCTTAAAATCATTTTCCCAGGCTGATGCGCCAGTCCAGTTGAACCGCATCGTGACGCCATCGTTCAAAAACCGTGAACGGAATCCGCTTTGATTGGCCGCTCCCAGGTCTGAAACTGCGCGGGAAATACCGAAGTCCCGGACTCCACCGGCCAGCGGAGCAACACCACTTCCAGCGGCTCCGATGATCACGGTTTGGGATGCCGAGATCCAAATGCCGTTTTTGTCAAGCACATTGACGGTAATGGTTTCGGGGCCGGCCTGCTGCCTTGGCAAAGCCCGGTATTGCACACTGGATTGATCCTCGGGGACCCAGCTCAAGTCGGTCGATGTGGAGTGCCAATAGTAGCGATAGGGTATCTGTCCGCCGCTTGCGAATGCCTGTGCAATGACCAGGGAGGTTCCTTCGACCCAGGCTTCCAGTCCGACCGTGGGTACGTACGACGGGTCGGCAATGGCCGGAATCAGACGGCGAAGTTTATGGAACTGCGCACCTTCGGGTGTAAAAATAATCCCGCCGATATCGTAATGAGGTATCAGCGTTTGCGTGTCCTGTTCCGACAAAGGCGGGGCATAATACACCAGTTGAGCTTCCTGTTCAGGCACAAAGCGTGCTGCCGCTTCTGCGCCAAAGGCCCGTTGTACGGCCTGTTGGGGATTAATCAGCGGGAAAGTCTCCCGTCCGGCTTCAACTCCTCGGCGGGCCAAAAGCAGCTCGGTTACATCGCCCTGCGGATTATACGACACGCTGAACTTGGCCCCCGGCCCCATAATCGGAACCCCCTGAATTGAAGAGTGAAACTGCACCCGGGTATCCATCTGAACTGCCGGCAGCAGGAGATTGCCCTGCGTGTCCATCAATTCAAATGTGGAATGCGATACGCTGGGCTCTCCGCCGCCCAGAGCGATTCCGGTTTCCTGCAATGCCTTCACGACTTCCGAGAGGGCGGTCTGCGGCGGGACAGGGACAATTTCCCGAAGCAGTTTTTCGTCGAGAGCTTCAAATGCAATCTCGCTTTCGCCATCCTGCTCGGTTTCCTTGAGCAGTTCCTCAATTAATTGCGGATCCACGACTGGTGTCGTGGGAATTGCCAAATGCCTTTGCGGATCGATAAATTGAACCGGAAAACCTTTTTCAAAGATCAGTTGTTCTTCCGGAATCCCGAGGATTTTGGCAAGGCCGCCGGCTTGTGCAGGACTGATGCCGACATCGATGATTTTCAGCACCGGCAGTGCGGTGACTCCGGAACAATCTGTCAGCCAGTTTTGCGACAGAATCAGAAAATCGTCCATATCGACTTTGCAGTCGCCGGTAATGTCGCCGGGGCAGGGAATCAGGCAATCGGCGCCCCATGCCGGCACAGGGATAAGCCATGCCAGCGCCAGCAATGCTGTGATAAGTTTTACGTGAGTATCCATAATTGAATCCTTTCATATTGTATTTAAATTATTCACTTCGCTTGCTGCTTTAAAATTCATTTGCTTGTTTCATAGGCATACTCCTTTTAAGATCAAAACATGATATAGGAATGAATCAGTCCTGATTTTATCTGTCAAAAAACATATTTCAATTCCACAGGTGGCTTTGAAACAAATATTTGCGGTTTTCTGTCGAAGGGATTCTCCTGCATCTGTTGTTCGGGGGCTGCTTTGATTCCAACGTGTTCATTGTGAATGAGTATCAGAATTGAAAGCGACACAATATACAATCTGTACCAATTGGGCCATCCATGTCAAAGAATATGCAGAATGAGATAGGATTAGATGCTTATGTCGAGAATATCGTTTCCTAAAGCAAATTGCCAAAGAACCTGCTTTTGTTTTGAAGCCGAATTCATAAATCATAAAAAATACTATGAATAACTATGAATAGAGGAGTCATTTTGTTTGAACATAAAACGCAAAATGCATCCAGTCGATACTGGTAAAATCTGATTTAAGTAGGCTGTATTAATGAAGTTAATGAAAATATAAAAATTCGTATTTTTGTCAATAATTTTGACAGTGATGATAGGATTTGGTGGATTTCACAATGTACCTGGCTTTTTGAAATTTGCGGAAAACATCAAACACAAATGATGCCATGGTGCTGAGCACCCGGATTGTCTGAGGGAGGATTTGCGGTCTGCTTCTTGAATTTGGCGGCTCCGTTATAACTGCTGTTGGCCGGGAAGTATGGCATAGCCGTAGAGCAGGCCGCCATTCGTGGTTTTACCCAGCAGCTTGGCGGCAATGTTATCGTCCATGAGACCGTGGCCTTTGGCGTCAAATTCAAGGATCAGGTCATCACCCTGTTTGGCTGTGCTTTGCACTTTGGCTCCGCGGCCCCAGTTGACCTCCTGCCAGGCGCCAAGACGAAGCGACTTGATATCCATGTCGATCTGCGGATTGAAGCCGGGTTCGGCTTTGACCAGCAGACGGATGGTTTTGGTGTCGGAGGCAATGGGCTGATCGTTGAGAATGGTGATCAGACGTTCGGTGACCAGGGGTATCGACATGCTTTTGGAACTGTGACTGTCGCCGCCCTTGTCCTCATTTTTAATCACGTCAATACCCGCCAGCAGCAGGTGGGTGGCCCGGCCGTATTTGTCCTGGAGGACCTTGGGACGTTCGAGTTTAAACCAGTTGATGCGGGTGCCGTCTTCGTGGACAGTGACACTGGTGTCGTAAGCGATGCCCGGCTCCTGGATCCAGTGAACAGCGTCGAGGGACCGCATATAAATGGCCTGACAGGTAGGCCAGTAGTTGGCGATGAGATGGTACTGGCTGGGGCCTCGCCAGACGACGGGGTCTTCAAGATGATTATAGCGGCCTTCGTAGCCGGGCGGATAGGCTCTGTCGCAGGCCTTTTTGTAGGGGCCTTCGGGAGCACCGGACTGGCTGATATAGACGCCGCCATGGCGGGGAATCATGACCAGGCTGCCGTCTTTGCGATAGGTGAAGGTGGGATTATCGATTTGTTCCGCACGCATGCCGTTGTGGTCGAGAGTGATTTTTTTATCACACAGCTTCCAGGGACCTTCAGGCTTGTCCGCGATGTAAAAGGTCTCGCCGATGCGGAAGATGGCATAGGTACCGTCTTTGAGTCTGACGGCTTCAGCATTATGAGCCTTGCCGATGGTGTGCTGGTAAATGAAGGGCCCGGTGGGTTTGTCGCCGATGGCATAGACGACTTCGGATTCGGGCCACGCGCCATGACCGCGGGGATCATTGGAAGGCCAGCGGCAGGCGTACATGTGATAGCGGTTGTCTAGGCCCTGGAAGCCTGAGATGCACCAGTAGCTCCACTGGGGATCTTCAATTCCGTTGTGGATATCGCGGGGAATGACGCCGTCGGCGCCCCAGATGCCGTCTTCTTCAAGGGCGTCATAAACAGGCATCGGCAGGATGCGGTCCTTAAAAGCCGCGCCCCAGACCAGTCCCGGCGGCTGATAGAGGGG
>CAZKAI010000110.1:6040-12821 GCA_964550565.1 uncultured Pirellulales bacterium | reverse complement strand
TATGCCGCGCGTACTCACGGGGTAACGTTACCCTACGCAGCCGCGGTGATAAACATAGTGCTGGAAGCTGGCTGCTGGTAGCTCTTTAGCCGCGACGAACCGGGAAATTTCAAGCAGGAACAGCGTATTTTCTGTGTGCATCTGAAAGAAAAAATCCCCGAAAACGGGGTTGGCAATAATCTTATCGGAAAGAATGCCTTATGCGAAGAATACTGAGCGGAATCCTCGTTTCTGTCTGTTTTATCCCCCTTCTTGCCTCAGCAGGTGAGTCCCCTGCCGCACCGCTGAAAAGCTTCAGGCCGGGCGAACTCTGGCCGGATACGGATGGGGTTCACATCAATGCCCACGGCGGCGGAATCCTGGTGCATGACAACACCTATTACTGGTTCGGTGAGCACAAGACCGAAGGACGTCGCGGCAATAACGCCTGGGTCGGGGTACGCTGCTATTCGTCCAAAGACCTGTACAACTGGAAGAACGAAGGAGTTGCCCTGTCGGTGGTCAGGGATGATCCCAGTCATGATATTACCGCCGGGAGTATTATCGAGCGGCCCAAGGTGATTTACAACGCCAAGACCGGCAAGTTTGTCATGTGGTTTCACCTGGAATTGCGGGGCAAAGGCTACACCGCCGCCCGTGCGGGTGTGGCAGTGGCCGACAAAGTCACGGGGCCGTATCAGTATTTGTATTCGCTGCGTCCGAATGCAGGCGTCTGGCCGGACAATGTAACCAAAGAGGACAAGCAGCCGGGGAAAGAGAATTTTCTGGCACGGGATTTTGAGGGCGGGCAGATGTCGCGGGATATGACGCTGTTTGTGGATGACGACGGCAAGGCGTATCATATCTACTCGGCGGAGGAAAATTATACGCTCAATATCTCCCTGCTGACGGATGATTATTTGAAGCCTGCGGGCAAGTATGTGCGGGTCTTCCCGCGGGGCCACATGGAAGCCCCGACGATTTTCAAGCATAACGGGCTGTATTATTTTATCGGCTCGGAATGTACGGGGTGGAATCCCAATCCGGCGCATTCGGCAGTGGCCAAGTCCATCTGGGGGCCGTGGAAGGAGCTGGGCAATCCCTGTCAGGGCGAGAAAATCGAGACGACTTTCGACAGTCAGAGCACTTACGTTTTGCCGCTTGCCAATAAGCCGGGGTGTTTTATCTTTATGGCCGACCGCTGGCGGCCGCAAAATGCCATCGACGGGCGGTATGTGTGGCTGCCGATTGAGTTTGAAGACAACAAACCGATTCTGCGGTGGCGGGATGAGTGGGATTTGAGCGTCTTTGATTCGAAACCGTAACCAGCAGCGGTTTACTGCAGTTCCATCAGGGTAATGGTGATATCCTTCGGATCGACTTCGGGATAGTCCAGGCTGATCGAGGCGACGGTCTGGCAGACCCTGGTAACGGATATAGAAGCAAAGGCGCGGGCACTGTGGCGCGGCATGAATTTTTCCGCCGATTCCCAGCGAGATAAAGGGGTCATGCAATAGAGCATCAGTAGGCAGCCCCACAGGATGTGGCCAAACAGCAGACCAAAGGCGGCGCCGCCTGCCATTTTCACCAGCGGGCGGAAATAGGTATCCGCACCCCGCACAAAAAATCGGAACAGGAAATAATCCAGGCCGGCAAATATCAAACCGCCGACGGCAATCAGACAAATCAGGGCGGCTACCCAATCCGACAGAAAGAATTTCGGTCCGGACTGCAGCAGAAACGGCGTGGACATTACGGCAGCATACACCGCAATAACCAGGCAAAACAGGTGGATTGCCATACGATAGGCCCCTGCCTTGATGCCCAGAATAACCCACACGAGTAAAAAGAGAATCAGTATCATGATTTGCCCTCCAGTCCCTGGATAATGCGTTTGATTTCCTGCATGGAGGTCTTGCCGGCCAGCACCCATTGCATCCCTTCACGGCGGAGGTAATGGAACATCCGGTCATTACCCTCGGCGGCCAGGCGGGCAGCGTTGAACTGCGGATCGCGAAGCTGCTGAGCCAGGGTTTCATTCATCTCAACCACTTCGGCCAGAATCGCCCGGTCCATATAGCCGGTCTGGAAACAATCCGAGCAGCCGCCGGGGGCATAGATACTGCCGGTGCCAACCTTTTTATTTCCGAGATAATCCTGCTGGAAATCGCTGAGCTGGGCTTTGACTTTGCATATCGGACACAAGTACGACACGAGCCGCTGGGCACAGACCAGCACCACCGCCTGAGCCAGTTCGGAGGCGGGAATGTCCCAGTCGGTCAATTTGACCAGGGCGGCTTCGACGGATGAGGCGTCCAGAGCGGCTAAAACAAGTCGGCCGTTCTGTGCCAGCCGGACAGCCATTTGTGCCGTATCTGCATCAGCAAGACAATCTATCATAATGACTTCAGCATCGGTTTGCTCAAGGGTATGCAGCATCTGCGCGACCGACCGCTGGTCGGGCGCCTGGGTCTGGTTGATTCCCAGCATGGCGAATTCGATTTGTTCCTGGACTGTGGCGATATGACGCGACAGGCTGCGCACCGAATCGAGGGCGGAATAAAGGGCTGTCTTTTTGCCGCTGCGAGCCGGGCCGCAAAACAGAATCAGGCCGCTGTCTTTGTTCAGAGCCTTTTGGATCTGTGCAAGCTGGGCAGCGGTGTAGCCAAGCTGGTCGAGTTTGGGCGGGGTCAGTGCGGAATTAAAGACGCGAATGGTCATCCGCTGCCCTGCCAGGGCAGAGACCTCAATCGCACGAAAATAGGCTGTTACGCCGCTCGACCTGCCGGTGAAGGTTCCGGGGCGGCCTTCTTTGGGATGCTGCGGCATGCCTGCCATGGTTCGAATCAGAGACAATACACCGGCCGCCTCGCGGGGCATAAGCTGCTGCCAGCGATGGTATCGCCCGCCGATTTCAAGGCCGACCTGATAGCCGCCGGCGATATCCGGCTCGATGATGATCCACTGGGCTTTGCGTTTCATGGCTTCGGCACAGAAGGCCTCCACGATGGTACGGAACTGCACCTCAACGACGGAATCGGCAGGATGCTCAAGCACCGGCTGCGATGCCTTTTCAGGCAAGGCGGGCTGTTCTTTCCCGGGCAGGCCGGCATCTCCGAGCAGGTCCACCACCACCGGCCGCTGTTGTGTTGGAGTGCCGTCTGTATGCAATGGCATCTGGTGTTCTTGCGGTTCTGCATCGACAGGTGCTGCATGGCCAAGTACCTGGTCCAGGCTCTGGCCGTCTTCGGTCATCAACTGGACGGAAGGATTTTCAGGATGTTCCACACGGAATATTGTATGAAATGCATAGGGCACAACCCGCCGCGGCGGCATCCGGCCATCGGCAATCTGACACACGGTATCAACAATGAACAGCACAATCAGCAGCAGCGGCCCGACGAATAAGGCCGCAAGGCAGGCTGCATCAGTAAAGCGGTCGGAAATCAGCGGGCTGCGGTACGTCCTGCGAATACTGTACAGACACAGGCAGAACCAGCCCACCAGCAGCGCCAGCTTCACCGGGCTGTAGGGTAATTGTGGTAAAAACGGAATCGATTGGCCGATTATCATAAAGGTTTGTCCAAGGATTCAGAAGGTTTAGGAGTGCCCTGGAGATTCACCAGATAATTGACCGCGGCTTCCGGCTGGCCATCAAAACACTCCAGGGAATACCAGCCGATGAAATTGCATACCCGCTGGACCGCCAGAGACGAAGCCGACTGCATTTTCTCCCGCTGCGGCAAATACGAAGGAATACTGCCTCGGGAAAACGGCATGATGGCAATCAGCAGAAAAATCAGTCCAACGACACAATAACCAAAGAAAAACCCGCCGGCAATCCCGGCCAGTTGATCGATGAGTTTGGGGAAATAATCCTCGGCATCCCGCAGGAAATAGAACCATGCAAAGACCTGTAATCCTGCGAAAATAAATAGGGTTAATACAAAAATTGTGATTGCGGCATAATACCCCGAATTGCTGTACTCGGGGCTCATCGACAAAATAACCGGAGCGGCCAGGACGCTGACATAGATGCCGACCATCAGATTGAACAACGCCGCCGCCATCCAATACAGGCCTTTTTTAAGCCCCAGCGTGGCAAATAAGCTGCCAAGAATTAATGTTAACCAGAATATCATAGCTTACTCCAATGTCGAAGTCACCCGCTTGAGTTCATTGAGGGTGGTCATGCCGTCAATCACCTTTTTCATGCCCATGTGCCGCAGCGTTGCATGGAACTGCTTGTCGCCCTTCTGCTTCAGATCGCCGGGGGTCAGGGTATTATTACACAGAACCGTCCGGATGTGCTCATTGATATACATCACATCCATAATCGCTGTGCGGCTGTAATAGCCGGTGCCGCCGCAACTGCCGCAGCCCTGGGCATGCAGAATATGGTGCGGATCAACATGGTTCTGGGTACAAAAGTCCATCTGGCTCTGGGACAGCTCGGCCGGACCTTTACAGTAGTCACATAATTTTCGCACCAGCCGCTGCGAGATAATCACACTCAGCGCCGAGGCGATCAGCAGCGGACGAATCCCCAGATCGATCAGCCGCACCAGCGCGGCCATATTGCTGCTGGCGTGCAGGGTGGCCAGAACGAGGTGGCCGGTCTGTGCGGCCTGCACCGCCATCTGGGCGGTTTCCGCGTCGCGGATTTCACCGACACAAATCACATCCGGGTCCTGACGCAGGATATTGCGCAAGGAATTGGCAAAGGTCACGCCGGCCTTGTTATTGACTTCGATCTGGCTGATGCTGGGGAATACATGTTCGATGGGATCTTCGATGGATACGACATTGCGTTCATTGAAATTAATGAGATTGAGCATCGAATAGAGCGTGGTGGTTTTGCCGCTGCCGGTCGGGCCGCAAATCAGAATCATCCCCTGCGGCTGTTCGACCAGTGAGGTCAGGGTCTTGACCTGGTCTTTCTCAAAACCGATTTCCGACAGGGTCATCACTCCGCGGGTCTGGTCCAGGACGCGAATGGCCAGTTTTTCACCACCGATGACGCCGGAACTGGCAACACGGAAGTAAATTTGTCCCGCGGGGGTCTGAGCCATAAACGAGCCATCCTGCGGGCGGCGCTTTTCGGCAATGTCCATGCCGGAAATGGCCTTGAGGCTGTTGATGACAGCGTTGCATTTTTTGGTATCGAGCTGTTCATGGAGCCGCAGAAAACCATCGATACGAAACCGGATGCTGTAATTAATTTCTCCCTGCGGATCAATCAAAATATCCGTCGTACGACCTTTGATCGCCGTCAGGACTATATTTTCGGTGTAGCCAACGACCTCCTGAGCTTCCGTACGCTGGCGATTTTCCCGACTATACACGTCGGCAAAACGCCGGCCGGAGGTATCCATCAGCTCTATCTCAGGTTGTTTGGAGGGGCCAATCGGTTTGATGCGTACGGGTTTGCTCAAAATGGTATCGAGGCAGAATCGTGGAACTTCCACCAGCGACATCTCCCGTCGGTGGATGCGTTTAACTACGTCAGCGACAAACAGAACAAACAGGGCCAGAGGCCCCACAATCAATGCCCCAAGGTTGGAAATGTAGCGATAGCGATTACTGATCAGGGGACTATTGTCCGATCGCTGGATAGAATACAGACACAGATAGAACCAACCGACAAGGCAGATGATTTTTATTGGACTGAATAGCAACACCTCGGGGTCGATCGCGGCAAATGCCCCACTTGCCCCGACCCTAATCGCATCGAACTCAATTAGCTCCACCATGGTAACCCCTTCAGGGTAAAAGACACTCCTTGTCCATTTACTTCTTAAACTTTATAGTAAAATCATACCCTGAAAGACGGCTATCTGCAATAAAAAACATATCCCTGCGATTTGTTTTATGTCGGCAGGCAGGCTAAATTTGAAAGCGCATAAAAGAATGCCGGGCACATCGACCAAATCGGTGCACCCGGCATTGCGGCGAAGTGTTATGTCCCATCAGCGGAAACACAAGACTGCGCTTTCGATACCGAAAACAGGGAGTCTGCTGTTAATCGGCGGCGGCACGTGTGCCGCTTGTTTCATCTGCACAGGCCTGGGTCGTCTTGTACAACTCCGCGACTCGTTTGGCCTGTTCCTCGGCGAAGGTGACTGCATTCCGCATCTTGTTCCCAAACTGTCCGGCGACGGCTTTGCATTTTTCGCTGCTGATGTCCGCCTTGCCGGGCCAGTTCAGACTGAACTTCTGCCTCGCGGTCCTGTCGGCTGCATCCTGCGAAACAGGGGCTAAGTAATAGATGGCTGTCGCAAAACCGCCAAAATACACGATTAGTCCAAACAATATCCTGCTTCGCCAACGGCCCATACGTTTCTCCCGATAAAACCTCGTTTGTATCTGGCCGATTCGGTTTCTACCGGCCCCCACATTTAAAAGCTAAGAAATAAGTCCTGTCGGGTCAATCTGGACAATAAAAGAAAACAATAAATTTCAAGATTTGGAAAAAAAGGCTTATTAATCAGGCTATTAAAGTGTTTATGGGACGCATGGGAAGGATAAAACAGATATGCACAAACAAAAAAACGGAGACAGCGGCTGCCGGCGGCGCCCCTGTCTCCGTTTAATCATGCAAACAAAATTACATCGTATCAAGACACGCTTTCAATTCGGTACAGACCAGTTTGACTTCCTCAGCCGAGAGGTTATTGTGGAACGGCAGTGCAATCGTCCGCTGCCCGGTGGCTTCGGTATGCGGGAAATCGCCGGCCTTATAACCAAACTGCTCAATCATGAACGGCTGCAGATGGACGGGCGGGAAATAATTGCTGACCTG
>CAZKAI010000110.1:3933-5940 GCA_964550565.1 uncultured Pirellulales bacterium | reverse complement strand
CCCTGGCTTCTCAGCGAAACACAAAGCTTGGCCCACTGCTCGTTGTCGGTCAGGATCATGCCGCCTTCGCCGGTGGTCATCTGCTTGTTGGGATAAAATGCAAAGACACTCATATCGCCGAATGTGCCGACCTTTTTGCCGTTGAGCATCGAGCCTAATCCTTCGCAACTGTCTTCAAGAATCAGCAGGTTATGCTTTTTGGCAATTTCATAGACTTTATCAAAGCCCGCAGGACTGCCGAAGGCCTCGACCGGAATGATGGCTTTGGTTTTCGGCGTGATGGCCTTTTCGATAGCCGCGGGGTCGATATTCAGTGTTTCCGGGTCGATATCCACCAGTACCGGCTTGGCTCCCACCATCAAAATCACATTGGTGGTGGCAATAAATGTAAAGGGTGTAGAGATGACTTCGTCGCCAGGCCCTATCCCCATCGCCTGCAAGCACAGGTACAAGCCGCTGGTGCCGCTATTTACAGCCACGGCATGCTTTCGACCTGTATAATGACAAAAGGCTTTTTCGAACTCTCCCAGCTTGGGACCCAGCGAAAGATTCGGCG
Source organism: uncultured Pirellulales bacterium (assembly GCA_964550565.1). GTDB lineage: Bacteria > Planctomycetota > Phycisphaerae > Sedimentisphaerales > Anaerohalosphaeraceae > Anaeroglomus. The sequence continues at coordinate 5,384 of CAZKAI010000110.1, read as the reverse complement.
TCCGCAATACATCGGTCACGGCTTCGATTTCGGCTTCGGTGATATCCGGCCGGCTTAATGGAACTTTAATGCTCATAGATAACCTCGTTCCTCGTATAAAAGTTCAGGCGAAACATTCTCCGAACACACGGCTATGTTTGCCTAAAATATTATAAAAACTTTTATTATAGGCAATTTATCGGTTTTTTCTACAATAAATTGATGGACAAATTCAGATGATTTTAAAGAAACGGCCCCCTCGGTAAACGACATTCATTTGCTTTTTTTAAAACTTCCCTGAAAACAAAGACTCTCCTGTTCAAAAAGGGTTTGACTTGAACCGCTAAATGCTTTAGACTGATAAAGTCATTTTTCAATCAATTACGCAATGTGCTGCATGGAAAAACCAATTTTTAATATAGAAAAGCGGATTTTCCATGTATTCACCAGATAATCTCTGAGAATAGATATATGTACGAGAAACGTGAAGAATGTGGGATTTTCGGAATTTTCGGAGATCCCGAAGCGGTACAAAAAACCTATTTTGGGCTTCACAGCCTTCAACATCGCGGCCAGGAATCGGCCGGCATCGCTTCCAGCGATGGGGAATTCATCGGCTGCTTCACCGGCATGGGGCAGGTCAGCCGGGTCTTTCGTTCCGGGAGGGGAATCCTCGAACGGCTGGATAATCCAATCGCGATTGGCCATGTACGATATTCGACATCGGGCTCGGCTAATCCCTGCAATGCCCAGCCGATTATGGGAGAATATTCCCGCGGCCAGGTCGCCGTGGCTCATAATGGCAACATTATCAATGCCTCGATGCTCCGGGATGAATACGAGGCATACGGCTCGATTTTCAAGGCCTCCAACGACACCGAAATCATTATCCATCTGCTGGCCAAACCCACCCATGTCTGCAAGCCGGACCCCCTGGGGCATGTCTTGAATCATTTGCAGGGAGCTTATTCCATTCTGTTTTTATTTTCCGACCGCATTGAAGCGGCCCGTGATCCCTATGGAATTCGTCCGCTGGCACTGGGCAGGACTAAAAAAGGTGCCTACTGCGTCGCCAGCGAGACTTGTGCATTCGATACCATCGATGCGGAGTATATTCGGGATGTCGAACCGGGCGAAATCGTCACCTTGGATAAAAACGGCATCTCCAGCCGATTCTTCGTCACTCCGGGCACCACGACTCCCGCCCACTGTATTTTTGAACATGTCTATTTCGCCAAGCAAAGCAGCATGATTTTCGGCGAAAGTGTTCACGAAGTTCGCAAACGCTGCGGCAAGCGTCTGGCCCAGGAACACCCGGTGGATGCGGATATCGTTGTTCCGGTTCCCGACTCGGGCACATCTGCGGCAGTCGGGTATTCACAGGAAAGCGGCATTCCCTTCGATATGGGATTTGTCCGCAGCCACTATGTCGGCAGGACGTTTATTTCCCCATCCCAGGATTTGCGGGACCT
>CAZKAI010000110.1:0-3833 GCA_964550565.1 uncultured Pirellulales bacterium | reverse complement strand
CTGCCGGCCAATCATTACTGTACGGCCTGCTGGAGCGGCCAATACCGTATTCCCGTTACCGCCGTGGTCAATAAATTTTCCATGGAACGGCACCAAATGCAATTATTTGACGATATTGAACTCTAATGGCTAAGAAAAAAACAGTCTCTTACGAACAGGCGGGCGTCAGTATCGACGCGAATGATATCATGGTCGAACGCATCAGCCGGTCAGTTGCATCCACGCACGGGCCTCGCGTTATCGGGCTGGAAAACGGCTTTGCGGGTTTGTTCCGCCTGGACTACGATGAGAAACTGTTTAAACGGAATTATAAAAGTCCCGTACTGGTCGCCTGCACCGACGGCGTGGGGACCAAGGTCCTGATTGCACAGGAAATGAACCGGTACGAAACCATCGGGCAGGACCTGGTGGCGATGAATGTCAATGATATGCTGGTCCAGGGCGCCGAGCCGCTGTTCTTTCTGGATTATGTGGGAATCAACAAACTGGATCCAGAGGTCATGGCAGAGATTGTGGAAAGCATTGCCAAAGGCTGCCGGATAGCCGATTGTGCGCTCATCGGCGGCGAAACGGCGGAAATGCCGGATATTTATACTCGGCCCGGCGAATATGACCTTGCCGGATTTGCCGTCGGCGTGGTGGAGCGTCATCGCATTATCACCGGCAAAAGCGTCCAGAAAGGTGATGTCGTGCTGGGGCTGGCATCCAGCGGCATTCACAGCAACGGCTACACACTGGTTCGGCATGTACTCTTTAAAGACCACAAGCTTAAGCCTTCAGACCGTCTTGCGGAACTGGGAGATGCCACACTGGGCGAGGTGCTGCTGGAGCCGACTCGGATTTATGTGCGGTCTATCGTCAGTCTTTTGAATTCCTATAAGCGTAAACAGGTCGTGCACGGCATGGCCCATATCACCGGCGGCGGGCTGGTCGGCAACATTCCGCGCGTTCTGCCGGATGATTGCGATGCGGTACTGAAACAAGATGCATGGCCGGTGCATTCGATTTTTACCGTGCTGCAAAAACTGGGGCCGATTGATGAAGAAGAAATGTATCGTGTGTTTAATATGGGCATTGGTTATGTGCTGATTGTAGCGCCTGATTTTGCCGACTCGGTGAAGGAAAAACTCGAAAAAAGCGGTGAAACCGTGTATAAAATCGGCGTTATTGCTGCCGGCAATAAAAAAGTAATCATTAAATAAACCCCATGAAAAAAACTGCATCCGCTGTGACCAAACCGGGCAAAAGAGATTTATTGCGGGTTCTCCAGCCTGTAGCGGCGGCGGTGCTTGTGACGGTACTGGCGGCATACCTTTTTCAGCCGCACTGGTTTCAGCTTGGAATCGGCCCCAAAAAGATTTTGCTGCCGCTTAATGCAATCCTGGCCGCAATGGGTGGTTATGTCGTGACACGTCGATGGATCAGTTCTTTTGATGCCTCTCTATTAGCAGGTGTGATTTATGGCTTTGGGGCACTGGGACTGAGCTTCATTAAATATCACTTCACAGCCGGGTTGTGTTATGCCGTTGTCCCCTGGCTTTTATGCCCTGCGGTGTATTATCATCCGGGACATTCAGGAGGCACTGCAAAGACAATCATCTCCTCCCTGCTGACATTAATGCCGTTTGCGGCAATTGCCGGCTTGTTCTGGATTGCTTCCCATCACTGGGCGGGCCCGCTGTTTCTCATGCCCAAATACCGGATTCTGGAAATCAGCGATCTGTGGGGACTGATTACCCCGATGACGTTCGCCTGGCACCCTCTGGCGATCGGCTTTTATCATGTGCCTTTGATGATGATTCTGATGGGGCTTTTTGTGTTTGCCGTCTCCGGCCGAGAAACACTTCTGCTGCCGGTTCTGGTGGGCGTGATATTGAGTCTGCTGGGGCCGATTTTGGACGTGACGCCCATTATCTGGCTGAGCTTTCCGGCCTTGTTTTTATCGGTCATGGCGGGGCTTGGCATTCAGGCGATGGCCTGGGCCGGTAAAGCGGATCGATTCTGGATCGGATTGTGTGTTTTGGCCGCACTGATTCTGGCAGGGCTTAATTATTACCTGAGTCAATCGAACCTCCAGACAACGGCTTATCATCATGCTGCTTTATTATTTCTGGCTTCAGCAGCAGGGGTTGGAATCATTTTCATGCTTACCACCAAGGGCTTCAAATTGACCTGGCTGCGATGGATCATCTTGTTTGGTTTGTGCGTTTATGATATCGTAATGACCTCGCCGGCGCTGGTGGATTCACTATTTTAGGAAAACATGGTGGTAAATGAATTCAAAAAAACTGCCCGTCCAAATGTGACTTCGAACGGGCAGATTATTCTTTTTCAGATGTAATAGGGATTGTTCTGTTATTTTTTTCTTCGCAGAGCGGCAAATCCAAGGCCCAGCAATCCCAGCGTCATCGGTTCCGGAACACAAATGGTGCTGACGGCAATCGAGTCGATCGCGGCGGGAGCGCCGGTCACTTCCGGGTTAAACCCATAGCAAATCCGTTCCCAGTCGGGATTCGGTTCGAACTGCCAGACGTCCACGCGTTTGGTCCAGCCGTTGCCCAGATCGATATCTTCCGTATAGATCTTTGTAAAATCATCCCATTGAGCGGTCTTGACCCAATCCAGAACGATGGTGCCTTTGTAAACCAGTTCCACAAGAACCTCTTTATACGGATTGGCAATCGGCTGATTGGGAATATCAACGGTAACGCTGAACTTGGTGCCGGACCAGACGCCATTGGCCCAGGTAAAATCGGGGTTCATCCCATTGGAAATCTTGGCGACAGCATCACCGAATTGATTCTGATCGATTTCCGGGGCAACAGGATTCATATCCGTGCCAAAATCCCACATTTGATAGGTCGTTCCCGGATCGCCCACGGACCAGTCCACCACTGACGCGGTCGCAGTATTCCAGGCCATGATCGAAAGACAGCATATCGCAAGTAAAGCCAAACGTTTCATCGTTCCTTACCTCCACTTCCCCAAGTTAATAAGTCTATCCATTACTCTGCTCATCTATAGCATTCGTAATTCTATTTAGTGCGTTTTCTGAACAGCCGAAGAGCACCGAGCCCAAGCCCTGCAATCAGCATTGAGGCCGGCTCAGGAATAGTGCACAGGGTGTCGATCGATACGGAATCCAGAAAGCCACCGGTACCCCACAGACCAAACGAGAACCATTCCATATTCGGATTGGGTTTGATAGTCCAGCCAATCGTCATGACATGCCAGCCATCCGCGGTCAGGGTATCATTCAGATACATTCGTTCGACCTGAAAATTGCTTCCGGCCGGGGACACTTCCGGCATCAGCATATCGACCATTTTATACTTCATCTCAAACCAGATATACTTGACCGGATTGGGGTCCTGAGTATTGGGAACCTGAATGAGGGCCATCAGGGGATCGCCCATCCAGACACCGCTTTTCCACATGAACGGAACACTCTGTTCTTCGCCTGTAAAATTAATGACCGGCCCGAACATGGTCGGATCGTTAGGATTGCCATAAGGATTGAAATAATTCTCCGGCACAGAGGGATTATTGCCATTCTCAAATGTCCAGTCCTGCCAGGTGCTACCTGCGTCCCCTCTCTGCCAAGTCATCTGCCCTTGTTCGATATATGCCGGCAAGGCGCTGCAAATCGACGAAAAGACCCCCACCGCAACCAGAACCAACACGCTCTTTCTCATCACTTTTTCCTCCATTGACTCTTTGAATAATCGAATCGCAACAGAACACTTCTCCATATAAACTCAGGAACCAAACCGCCTGCGAAGAATACCAACTGCACTGACACCCAATCCCGTCAACAGAATTGCACCCGGCGC
>CAZKAI010000109.1:0-12842 GCA_964550565.1 uncultured Pirellulales bacterium | reverse complement strand
TTCCGCCAGGGTCTCGGCTGTCGAATACGATATGTCCTACAGTCCCGTGGCCAACGGCAGTGCCGAACAAGGCCTGGCCGGGTGGACTGCCGCCAACGCAGTCGCTTTCGAAATTACGGCCCCACAGGGGAGTCATTGCTTCAAACTGACTGCTGCCCCCGATGCCCCCGGCACCCTGACTTCTTCCCTGATGCCGATTCGCCGCGGCGAAAACATTAAACTTGTTTTTCATCTCAAGACCGAATCCGGAGCCGACATTAAAGATCAGGCTGGATTTATGTCCTTGCGTTCTTATAAGTCGGACGCCAAGACACTGCTGAGCCAATTTCGTGTGACACTCAAGTCCACCGATGGAAAATGGCTCGAGCAAACACATGAAATCACTGCCAATGCCGCCGCGTATTATGTCGATATTCAGTTCCAGACTGCAGCCCCCGCAACCCTTCTCATCGATGCCATATCGCTGTTCCGGGAAATCAAGCAACGTCCGCTGTATGCCGACATCAAGCCCTTATCCGAAAACGACACCCTCTACGTGTTCACCAAAGGCCCCGGCTCCGAAGATAATCAATTTATCGCCATACAGACCCTTCAGGGCATCGTGGCCCGCACGGATCGTCCCCGTGTGTGGATCGATGCCGGTGATAATACCTTTGTTGAGGATTTCGAAAAGCAGTACAAGATTCGTTTTGACCGCAGTATGGCTCGTGACTGGGCCGGCCTGCTGGAGGCTCTCAAACCCTGGACCAGCGGCAGGTATGTTCTTTACGAAATGCGGGACCGTCCGTCTCTGTCCGCAGCGGCTACGTTGTCCGGGCTGCTTGACGCCGTTGCAGTCGATACGGCCCTCGAGCCGACGGCCATCGCCAAAGGCTATACCAAAGCATTGGACGTACGCGGCAAAGACTGCCGCTGGGTCTATGAAACCTATCGCGACCGCATTAACGACGATCTCATCATTGTTCACACGAATAACCCGCGTTTTCACCGCAGCGCTCCTTATCTGAAAGACTGGGCCGCTGCCACCCGCGCCTTGTCATGGTGGTACGCCGATGAAGCTGTCTCGCGGACGGTCTATCGCAGCATGGCCCCGAGTTCCCCTGTCTATGGCTGGCTCGATGCGGCCACGGGAGATGAAGGTCTGTCTGTGAAGCTGCATTCCCAGGAAGGTCTTTTTCAGATGCCCAGTGACTGGATGCTCAACCTGTCCGTCCATGCGTCGATGGGGCCTGCACTTAAAGACAAAACCTTTAAACAGGAGGTTGCTCGCACCGCGCCGGTTAAAGAAACCGGCGTGCACTACGTTACCTTCATCATGAGTGACATGGACAATATCCTCACCGAAATCGGCACCAATTCGTTCTATTCTACGCGGAAGTTCTATGCCAATCCGCATCGCGGCCAGTTCCCGATGACATGGGGCATGGCCCCGGCGCTGGTGGAACTGTCCCCCAGCGGCGTGGATATGTGGTATCGTGCCGCTACACCCAAAGACGCCTTTATCGCTTATTGCGGGCCGGGCTATTTCTATCCTGCGTCGTCCCCTTATCTACAGACCAGTGCCAAGCGTGTCGGTGAATGGATGAAGCGGGCCGACCTGCGGGTGCTGCTGCAGATTGACTATTTGCTGCCCGACAAACCCCTTAACGAGGATTACTACGAGACCGCCAAATGGTTTACCGCCCTTGACCAGGTGAAGGGGTTAATTTATCTCGAATATATCCAATATGCACCGCATGGCGGTAAGATATTCTGGTTTGACGGCAAGCCCATGGTCACCCCGCGATTCGACTTCCGCCAGGAGACTTTTTACTCGGCCGTCCGTCCGACCGCCGCCGAGCTGGCCAAAAGCATCAATACCTTGCCGAAAGACCCAACCCGTCCCGAAGGCTATACTGCGGTTACCGTCCATGCCTGGAGCAAGGGGATGAATGATATTTACGATACGATCCAACTGCTTGATTCCGATGTTCGTGTGGTCAATGCCGAGGAATTTATTGACTTGATTACCTTGAATCTGAAGCCGTAAGCTCTTCAATTAATCGGACTTATTGGTGTGAAGAAAAGGTGGTTCGCCTGCTGGGCGCAAAAAAAAGCCCCATCGTCAACGCGAGGACGGGGGCCTGACAGGTTATCGTGTAGATCGCTTAAAGCTTAGGAGGCCTTGGAGTTGACCGCGTGAGGGTCCGCATCACCGGCATCCTTATGGGTGTCGGAATCCTGAGCCTGCTGCTTTTCCTTCTGAATCGCCAGGTAGATTTCTTTTCGGTGAACCGCTACGGAGCGGGGGGCTGAGATTCCCAGCCGCACCTTGTCGCCGCGGACATCGACGATAGTGATTTCCACCTCGTCACCGATCATGATTGACTCATCCTTTTGTCTGCTTAAAACCAGCATACTTGTCTCCTTGACCGCGCTGTTTTGAATCCCTTATCTGGCAATTTTCAACGGTCTATTATTAATACGTTTTCCAAACGTATCCGGGCAGGTCTTTTAACAGGTGTTACCCAGGTTTCTGCCCGGCACATCATTTTTCGGCAGTTCGGGTCGGCTTAAGTAATGCTTTTTTAAGTGGCTTTGTATATTTCTTGAATAAAATCGGACTGAATTAATTATAACACATTTATATTCAAGCGGTTATAGATTTATTTGAAAAAACTTGCTTTTTTGATACTTCGGAAAGGGGTGGAAATTATAGGACTTAATCAGGCATGTTTTGGGGATTCCATGACCTTTTTGGCCGACTGAAAGCCTGTGAAAGCCCCCAATGCTCCGAAAGCGACCATCTGCAGGGGCAAGATCGCGCAAACGGCTTTGGGAAAATAGGCAACTGCCCAATTTCGAGTCATCTGTTCGGCTACTGCAGGGCTGGCGGCGTATCGCATTGCCAGAAATATCGCAATGGCGGCACAGAGTGTAGGAATGATATAACTTGTTTTTGTAAAATACTTTACGGCGTATCCGGCCGCCAGAAAAGACACAAACACAGCAAATGCGACCTGTCCTTTGCCCGGCTGACCTATGACCTGACCAAGTTGGGGGTCCTGCTGCCTGACATCCTGGGCCAGGATGGAAATAAGGATCTGCACTACGACTACCGATATGACAGCCGCGATGAGCAGATACAGGGGTTTTCCCTCGTCGGATAACTTACTGATGGTCAGTTGCGGCATCTGTTTTTTATGCAGAATCCAGCCCGCAAGGACACCCAGCAAGCCTGCAATCACCGGTAAAATCCAGAATAAACCCTCCCAGCCGAGTACGGCATACACTTTTTGACGTTCAACGAGGGTGGAATTGGTAATCAGCAGTGTTCGCATGTCTCCGGAGGCAAAACACCATGCCGACATTCCGGCCGGAACCGCCAGCGGGGCGGTCAACAGTCCTTTGGGGTACCCTGTCCAATAGGCGGCAAATCCGGCAGCAAAGCCCAGCACACACAGCCAGAGTCCATTAAACGGGCGGACAATGCCATCGACCAGACTTATCGCACCGAGGGGATCTATTGGGCGAACCAGCGGCCAGCCCAGCCAGCCGACCAGAATCAGCCCAACCAAAATCGCTCCCAGTGTCCGAAGCCGGGTTAGCCAATGGACATTAAACAGGCTCAGCAGCAGGTACACGCCTGCCAGCCCGCCAACCACACGCAGCAAAATGTCATAGGTTAGTGCCATAATTGACCCATACAGTATCAGCATCATCCCGAATGGTCAAGCATATTTGTCCTTTGAAGCCGTGTTTATCACCCAGCGGGTAAGGGTATATTCTCGGACCTTAAATCGAATCCTGCCCGGCTGATCTGTATGCCAGACAGCGTAACAAACGGAAATTGGATATCTTTGGGTTTTTTATGGGACCACAAAAATACAGCTAAGTCCCTTCCTTTGTTCGACGATAAAGAATGCACGAAATGATGGTAATGTTATAGAAATGGTTGTTTTGGAGCACTGAATGTTTCAAAGCAAGGCACTAACAGGTGCAGCAGACAAAGGACTATTCTGATGAGTCAATCCTCATCATCAGATATAACAGCAAATCGACGCCAGCGACAAATGACAGCCATGCTGATTATGCTGGGGCTGCTGGGAATTGCTTTTCTGAGCCTTGTGCTGCTGCAGACGCGGCACTGGACGAATCAGCATATTGAAGAAATGTCCGATCAGCAGGCCCGGCTGGGGGTTGCATTTGACACGTCGATTCGCAACTATATCGGCCAGCATGTTCGCCCGGAGATGGAAAAACGAGTCAGGCCGGACGAATTCATCGCCGAAGCCATGTCCACTTCCTTTGTAGCCCGCAGTGTATTTGACAGTGTCCGGGAAGAGTTTCCCCAGTATCTGCTGCGATTTCCGTCGACCAATCCCCGCAATCCGGCCAATATGGCAACAGAGCAGGAAGCAGAAATTATTCGCTATTTTCAAGATAATCCGAAAGCGCAACTCTGGAGCGGAACGCAGATTCATAAGGGTAAGACGTATCATGTCCGTGCACTGCCGCGGCGATTTGAAAAAAGCTGCCTGCGATGTCATGGCCAGCCCGGCGAAGCACCGGCCAGTATGGTATCCCGTTATGGGGATAAAGCCGGCTTTGGACGCACGGTCGGCGATGTTTCGATTGACCTGGTGGGGATACCGCTGGATACGGCAAAAATCGCAGCGCAGGCCAATATCCGGCGGCAGATGGCCGGAGCTGTAGGATTATGCGGTGTATTTCTGGGTCTGATTGGACTTATTGTCTATCTTGATATTAAACGCAGCAAAGAAGCGGAGCAGTTGCTGGAGAGACGAATTGCCGCGCTGACCCAGCCGCTGGATAATTCGGAAAGCATTGCTTTTGTAGATTTGTTTAATATCGATGAAATCCAGCGAATCCAGGATGATTTTGCGGCAGCGTCCGGAGTGGCATCGGTTATCACTTATCCGGACGGCAGGCCTATCACGCGTCCCAGCAATTTCTGTCGGTTGTGCAGCGATATTATTCGTAAAACTGAATTGGGTCTGAAAAACTGTATGCATTCGGACGCCTGTCTGGGCAAGCATAATCCCAATGGTCCCATCGTTCAGCCGTGCCTGAGCGGGGGATTGTGGGACGGCGGCGCCAGCATCACCGTGGGGGGGCGTCATATTGCCAACTGGCTGATAGGGCAGGTGCGTGATGAGACTCAGACAGAAGAAAAAATGCTGGCTTATGCCCGCCGGATCGGTGCGGATGAGAAGGCTTTCCTCGAGGCGTTTCGTGAAGTGCCGGTCATGACGCGACAGCGATTTGAGGAGATTTGCCGGGCGCTGTTTACCATGGCCAGCCAGTTATCCAGGAGTGCCTATCAGAATCTGCAGCAGGCCCGTTTTATCGCTGACAGCAAACGGTATGAAGAGCAGCTGCGTCGGTCGGAACTGAAATACCGTTCACTGTTTGATTTAACCGGTGATGCAATCATGCTGCTCAATAAAGAGGGTTTTATCGACTGCAACGAGACGGCGTTGTCAGTTTTTGGGTGTGCCGATAAAGAGCAGTTCTGTTCGTATCATCCCGGTGTGTTATCACCGGAAAAGCAATCCTGTGGAACCATTTCCACGGAGCTGGCCAATCGGTATATTGACGAGGCTATGCGGGAAGGCCGCATTCATTTTGACTGGCTGCACAAGCGGATGGATACCGGCGAGGTATTTCCCGCAGAGGTTCATCTGAGTGTCTTTGATCTGGAAGGAAAGCTGACCCTTCAGGCGGTGGTTCGCGACATCACCGAGCGCAAGCAGGTCGAGCAGGCACTTCGAGAAAGCAAACGAAAACTGTCCTCGCTGATGGCCAATATGCCCGGGATGTCCTATCAGTGCAGAAATGATCATAGCTGGACGATGAATTTTGTCAGCGAAGGCTGTCTCGAATTAACCGGATATGAAGCTTCCGAATTAATTCATAATGCTGTATTGTCATTTAATGATGTTATTCTTCCTGAATATCGGGAGTATCTGTGGGACAAGTGGCAAACGGTTTTAGCGAATCGAGAACGGCTGACAGAGGAATACCGCATCCTCGCCAAAGATGGAACCATTAAATGGGTCTGGGAGCAGGGGCATGGCGTTTATGATGAAGGCGGCCGTGTGATTGCTCTGGAAGGATTCATAACGGATATTACCGCCCGCAAGCAGACCGAAGACTCCCTGGCCGATGAATCCATTCGACGGCGTGTGCTGTTTGAACAGTCTCCCGACGGGATTGTTGTTCTGGACCAGGAAGGTAAAGTGTATGAGGCCAACAGCCAATATGCCAGAATGCTTGGCTATACCATGGAGGAAGTATATCAACTGCATGTCTGGGACTGGGATGCGCAGTGGACACGCCAGGAATTGATGCAGCGCGTTCAAAATATCAAGATTGCCGGCAATCACTTTGAGACGCGGCATCGTCGAAAAGACGGCAGCGTATTCGATGTCGAAATCAGCAGCAATGTGGCCGTCTGCAGCGGTCAGAAATTGATTTTCTGTCTGTGTCGTGATATTTCAGACCGCAAACGTGCGGAAACCAATCTGCGAAATGCCCTGGCCGATGCCGAACGGTTGAACCGTTATCTGGAAGAACAAACCGCGTATGCCAACAAGATGGCGGCCATTGCTGAATCTGCCAGCATTGCCAAAAGCGAGTTTCTGGCCAATATGAGCCATGAGATACGCACGCCGATGAACGGTGTTATCGGGATGACCGGGCTGCTGCTGGATACCGAGCTGAACGAGGAACAGCGGCAATATGCCGAGATCGTGCGGAATTGCGGGGAGTCGCTGCTGGGGCTGATTAACGATATTCTGGATTATTCCAAGATTGAGGCCAATAAGCTGGAACTGGAGGCGCTGGATTTTGACCTGCGGGACGTGCTGGAAGATTTTGCCGGCATGATTGCGGTCAAGGCCCATGAAAAAGGTGTTGAATTTGTTTGTGCGGCCAATCCGGATGTCCCGTCGTATGTCAATGGAGATCCGGGCCGGCTGCGTCAGATATTGACCAATCTGGCGGGCAATGCGATCAAGTTCACGGAACAGGGTGAAGTAGCGGTGCGTGTGGAAGCCGTATCCAGAACCCGCGAGCAGGTTGTGCTTCGGTTTTGGATCCGTGATACCGGAATCGGTATCCCGGCCGATAAGATCGAGACTTTGTTTGAAAAGTTCACCCAGGTGGATGCATCGACGACCCGCAAATATGGCGGTACCGGGCTGGGGCTGGCGATTTCCAAGCAGCTTGCAGAAAAAATGGGCGGACAAATCGGCGTCACCAGCAAAGAAGGCGAAGGCTCCAGGTTCTGGTTTACGGTTCAGCTTGGACTGCAGTCCGAACAGGACCGTCCTCGCAATACCTGCACGAAGATTCAGGATAAACGCATTCTTATTGTTGACGATAATGCCACCAATCGTGAGATTCTTGCCGCACGGCTGACCTCGTGGGGTGCCTTGACTGCTGAATCGCCCAGCGGCGGCTCGGCTTTGAGGGAGCTGGATGAGGCATTCCGGGCGGGAACGCCGTTTGATATCATGATAACCGACATGCAGATGCCCGAGATGGACGGCCTGATGCTGGGCAGGGCGATTCGTCAGGACCGGCGATTTGACGGATTGTGTCTGATGATGATGAGTTCTCTGGGCCGGCAGGAAGACAGCAAAGTGCTGGCAGAACTTGGATTTGCAGCCAGCCTGACTAAGCCGGTCCGTCCATCGGAGCTGTTTAACAGACTGATGTCGGCCGTTACGGGGATTAAAAGTACAGGTTTTTCAAAGTCCAATAACACCCGCAGAGCGGAATCCTTTTCTCCGAGCCGGTCGGTGCGGATTCTGCTGGTTGAAGACAATATTACCAATCAGCAGGTGGCCATTGGTATTCTCAAAAAGATGGGGCTTTATGCCGATGCGGCTGCCAACGGAGCTGAAGCCATCAAGGCCCTCGAGTATATTCCGTATGATCTTGTCCTGATGGATGTCCAGATGCCCGAGATGGATGGGCTTGAAGCCACGCGCCGTATTCGTCATCCTGAATCGACGGTATTGAATCGCAGAGTTCCAATTATTGCCATGACGGCCCATGCGATGCAGGGGGACCGGGGCAGGTGTCTTGAGGCCGGGATGGATGATTATATCACCAAGCCGGTAACTCCCAGGACGCTGGCTGATAAACTGGCTTTGTGGCTGCCATGCGAAGATGCTTCCCCGAAGCCCCTACTGGTTTCGGCGGCGCCTGCGGCGCAACAGTCGGCGGTTCATCAAACCCCGGTTTATGACCGTACCGGATTTCTGGAGCGGCTGATGGGTGACGCCGAAACAGCCAAAGTCGTTCTGGACATCTTTCTGGAAGACATACCCAAACAGCTTGACGCAGTCAAAGCAGCGATGGATGCCTGTGACCCTGCCGCACTGGCACGGGTTGCTCACAGCATCAAGGGAGCGGCGGCCAATATTGGCGGTGAAGCCCTGCGCGAAACTGCGGCTGAGATTGAACAGGCATGCAAGGCCGGGAAAACCGACCTGTCTGGCCTGTATTATCCAGAACTTCAGCGGCAATTCCTGCGTCTCAAAGACGCTATTAAACAATACGAGAGTTAAACCATCAGGAAAAGTTGTATTTTTTGGTGTGCGCGGGCGGTCACGTCGCTTGTCTTGTGTGCTGGTATTTGTGGACCTTGGCAGACTTAAACGAGAGGGGAGTATCCACAAATCACATTGTTCAGGTTTTTATCCGTAAGGTTTCTTGTTTAGAATGGGTATATATACCGATTGCTCAGGGATATTATAGGACTATAATACAGTTCTAATCGGAGCATGGTGATGATTTCCAATGCCATAAGTCTGGAAAGGAATCAATCGGCCCGGCGGGCTCTTAGGAATCCCTGTCTGACAGATATGTCTATTTTTCCCTGCCTTTCAATCCGTTCTTTTCAGGAGGTGTGCAATGAATACCACGTTTAAGGCGGTTATTGTTGTTCTGGTTCTTTGGTTTTCTTCAATCACTCATGCGGCCTCATACGGCGGGGGCAGCGGGACGGCGGTTGATCCCTATCAGATATGGACGTCGGAGCAGATGAATACGATTGGTGCCAACGCAGCGGATTGGGGTAAACACTTTAAGCTGATGGCCGATATTGATATGTCCGCTTATACCGGTACACAGTATCATATCATCGGTACAGGATGGGACAATGCGTTTACCGGCACCTTTGACGGCAATCGACATATCATCCGCAACCTGACCTTTACAACCGCTGCGTCTGTCAATTGCGTTGGCGTGTTTGGATATACGCAGAACGCCACGATTCGAAATCTTGGCGTGGAGAATGTCACGATGGAGGGGAACTATTACGTTGGCGGTCTGGTGGGAGTTCACAATTCCGGTACCATCACCGCCTGTTATGCCGTCGGCTCGGTCAGCGGTCATAAGGATATGATCGGCGGGCTGGTGGGACTGAATAACTGGGCCGGTACGATCACGGGCTGTTATGCGGGCGGATCGGTCAGTACGACGCTGTATTCCTTTTATGTCGGGGGACTGGTAGGCAAAAATGACGGTATGGTCAAGACCTGTTATGCCGCCGCTTCAGTCAGCAGTGAGGCGTATGTCGGCGGTCTGGTAGGGTATAATTCTGCCGGTACTGTGACAGACTGTTATTCGACCGGTTTTGTCACCGGAACATTTTTATTGGAAACCGGGGGACTGGTGGGACATAATAGCAAGTCAATCAGTGGCTGCTTTTGGGATACCCAGACCAGCGGACAAGACAAGGGTGTCGGCAGCGGCTCTGCCAGTGGTACGACGGGTAAAACAACCGCTGAAATGCAAACGCTTGCCACGTTTATCGATGTTGGATGGGATTTCAGCGAATCGGATGGAGATGCGGCGGACTGGTGGATGACGGTCAATCATTATCCCCAACTGGCCTGGGAATTTCCATTTGACGGGGGCAGCGGGACGGTTGAGGATCCGTATCAAATTCGGACAGCCCAACAGATGAACGCAATTGGCATCTATTCCGGCGAATGGGGGAAAATATATAAGCTGATGGCCGATATTGATATGTCTGCTTATACCGGTACGCAGTATAACATTATTGGGAATGAGGCCACTCCCTTTGCCGGCACTTTCGATGGCGACGGACATGTCATCCGTAACCTGGCTTATACAAACCCCTCTCAGGATTATGTTGGCCTGTTTGGTTCTATCGGAACTTCAGCGTTGATACAGAATCTCGGCGTTGACACTATCACAATTTCCGGGGCCAGTGTTGTTGGCGGATTAACGGCTGTCAATATGGGAACGATTTTATCCTGCTATGCAAGCGGAACGGTAAACGGAAGTTTCGATGTGGGCGGACTGGCGGGAAGAAATATGGGGGCAATCGACTTTTGTTATGCTGATGCATCCGTTCAGGCAGCCGACTACTCTGCGGGCGGGCTGGTGGGTTATAATCCCGGTTCGCTAAGTTATTGCTATGCGATGGGAACCGTCAGCGGCCCTAAATGGATTGGCGGCCTGGTGGGATTCTGTGATGGCTCTATTAGTACCTGCTATGCGACCGGTTCGGTCAGCGGCACGTTGGAGTCAGGGGGATTAGTGGGCCATCTTTATGGAGAATTCCTGACGGCCTGCTTTTGGGATACCCAGACCAGCGGCATGATGGATGGTGTCGGCAGCAGCGACCCCGACCCCAGCGGTGCCGCGGGCAAAACAACGGTTGAGATGCAATCGGTATCGACGTTTACCGATGCCGGATGGGATTTTTCAGATACCGATGGCGATGCGGCTGATTGGTGGATGCCATACAACGTCTGCCCCCGGTTATTTTGGGAGCAGTCCTATGGCGGAGGCAGCGGATCGCCCCAGGATCCGTATCAAATCTGGACGGCACCGCAGATGAATGCCATTGGTGCGAACTCTCGCGATTGGGCAAGCCACTTCAAGCTCATGGCGAATATCGATATGTCCGGCTGTTTATATAACATCATTGGCGTGGACTACTATAACTCTTTTTCCGGTACGTTTGACGGTCATGGTCATGTCCTGGCGAATCTGACGATTAACGCACCGTTCCGGGGTTATGTGGGGCTTTTCGGTCATGTCGGTACCGGCGGGCTGGTTCGGAATCTGGGGATTGAAAATATCAACGTCGCTGGTGCATGGACGGTCGGCGGCCTGGTGGGGGAGGTTTATTCGGGTACGATTGCATCCTGTTATACGACCGGCACGGTCAGCGGGAATGGCTCGAACGTTGGCGGTCTGGCAGGGTCAAATTACAGCAGCACCGTTACATCTTCTTACAGCGACGCTTCCGTCAACGGCGTTTCTTATGTCGGCGGATTAGTGGGTCAGAGCTTTTCCGGCACTCTAACGTCCTGTGGTGCCGCCGGCACGGTCAGCGGTTTGAGTACTGTCGGCGGTCTGGTGGGATACAATGATTACACCCCCATCACAAACAGTTATGCCTCCGGAGCTGTCAGCGGGTCTTCTTCTGTGGGGGGGCTGGTGGGATACAATAACTGGGCCAGCACTCTTAAGGACTGTTATTCGACCGGAGCTGTGAGCGGAACTGACCAGGTCGGAGGTTTTGTCGGATGGAACGATTCCTGGATATTCACGGCCTGCTTCTGGGATATGCAGTCCAGCGGACAAAGCAATGGAGCGGGTCTTGGCAGTTCAGATGGAGTAACGGGTAAAATAACAGATGAGATGAAGACGCAGTCAACTTTTACCTCGGCAGGTTGGGATTTTACGAATGAGACGGACAATGGAACCGCAGACACATGGCGGATGTGTACGGATGGGATGAATTATCCGCGATTGAGCTGGGAAACCGGAAGACAGGGTGATTTTGTGTGTCCGGATGGAACTGGCGTGGAGGATTTGGAGGCGATGGCGACAGTATGGCTGACGGCGGAGGGGCAGGCAGAATATCGTCCTGTCTGTGATGCCAATAGGGATGGGCAAATTACCATGGCGGATTTTGAAATCCTGGCAGCCAACTGGATGAAGGGGAATTAAGGAAATTAAGAATGAAGAATTGAGAAATTAGAAATTCAATTCCAGGTGTGCAAGTCGCAGACAAGGGGATTGATGAATGATTATGTTGTGATGTTCGGTTGTGGAAAAAGAGGATGGGGAAACACGTCTTCGGATTTTTCGGGGGGCGGTGATGGGGGATGGAAATAGTGAACTTTTTGCTGCGTATTTGCCGATGAAAGAAACTGGTTATCAGCTTTAGCATGACGATATTTATGGGACGTTAAGGAGGCAAATATGCGGTACGGTATCCTGATTCTATTGGGTGTGTGTCTGAGTGGTCCGGCGCTGGGGTACGACTGGTCGACCAATCCGGGCGATGGTTCGGCGGCAAATCCCTATCAGATTTCGACGGCTGAGCAGTTGAACAGCATCGGCGGCAATACGGCACTTCTAAATAAATGCTTTATCCTGATGAATGATATCGACATGTCTGCTTATACGGGGACGCAGTATAAAATCATAGGTACCAATTCCAGTTTCCCGTATATGGGGACTTTCGACGGGAATGGTTTCAAAGTAAGCCATTTGGCCTATACAACAAATACCCACACTGATTTTGTTGGTTTGTTTGGTTATTCAAAAGACGCAATCATAAAAAATATTCGCCTGGACCATGTTCATATTTCTACAAAAGGCAGTTTTGTTGGCGGATTAATTGCCGTGATGAAAGAAGGCAAGATTGTCAATGCTTCGGTTACAGGTGATATTGTTGGGGATTCTTGCTTGGGAGGATTAGTCGGAGGAGCATCAGGGGAAATTGTATTGGTTCAGCCTGAAATGGACAAACACCTTTTACGCATAAGAGATAATAC
>CAZKAI010000108.1:5382-13001 GCA_964550565.1 uncultured Pirellulales bacterium | reverse complement strand
GGGGCTGACTCCCTCGGAAATGTAGTTTAGATTTCAATATCATTTTGCCGCAAGGATGGTCACAGAACCCATCGAAACGGACTATCACTGCGACTTGGGTGGACAATTTCATCCAGGACCATATTACCTGCCCAGGGGGCAAATTCGAGGGGGATTAAGTAATTAGGGCTGCACTTTTAAGGAATTCCCCTATTTCGCATTCATCCTGTATGAGCTATGTTTTATGACGTTCGATTTTAATGCTTGTTTTGAAATGAAAGGAGAACGTTATGAAAATGACCAAAGTCAAAGTTTGTGAAGCTCAAGAGTGTGCTTATAACAGCGGAAATCAATGCCATACCCTTGCGATTACCATTGGCGACGGACCTGCTCACCCGATGTGTGATACCTTTTGTTCATCCAACATCAAAGGCGGCGACTTAAAAATATTTGCGGGTGTTGGTGCCTGTAAAGTCTCAGAATGCATATTCAATGTCGCCCTGGAGTGCCATTCTCCCGATATCCAAATCGGTCGCATGGGAAATGAACTCGATTGCATGACATTTCAAATGCGATAGCAATTCCGTTTGGCCTCAATCGACGAATTTTGACTGGTTGCCGAACAGGATGCCTGAAATGCGGCCGAGATATGCAGGGCTGAACTGCACCCGAGGCGAAGGCGTGTATCAGATTGATAATGGATTAATGATATAGAAAGGAAGGATTACCATGAAAGTCGGAGACATAATGAACTGTCCTGTTCAAACGATTGATATGGATGAAAGTGTAGTTGCCGCGGCCCGAAAAATGAAATCACATGATGTGGGCGTATTGCCTGTCATGAAGAATAACAGGGTGATTGGCATGATTACGGACCGGGACATTGTACTCCGCATCGTTGCTGAAAAAGAGGATCCTTCGCAGGTGTCTGTGGGCACGGTGATGACTGTCAATACGGTCTGCTGTTCGGAAGAGACCGATATTGAAGAAGCCGCCAGGCTCATGGAGATCAAACAAATCCACCGTCTGCTGGTGCTTGATAAAACCAAAGCGGTATGCGGAATTCTGTCCGTCGGGGATTTGGCCTGTAAAATGAAAGACGAGCACATGCTTTCAGAAATTCTGGAGCGAATCTGCGAGCCGGTATCGTCGCGATGAACCGTGCGCAGAATATCTGGAATTCATAAGAAATAAGAAAGAGGAGAACTATGCTGATACTGACCCGAAAAGAAAATGAGTGCATTCTGATCGGCAATGACATTGAGATCAGAATTACCGACATTCAGCAGGATCAAGTGAAAGTCGGTATTACGGCTCCGAAATATGTGATGGTCTATCGCAAGGAAATCGTTTCGGATACGGCACATGCAGGTCTCCAGGAATACACCAGAATGATAAAAATACAGCATCGCGGGATTGAACGGCGTATGGTTTGACAATAGAATCATTTGTCGCGTCGCATCGCTCCTGCCCGTTGCAGTAAATAAGCATCTACTTTTCCCTCCTCCTCCTGCTGCCCCAGATGTACTGCCATTTGGGGCAGTTTTATGCAACGGCATGTATATTCTGCTGAACACCATGTATTTCACCCGGGCCATTGAAAATAGAAGAAAGAACCAGCCACTAAGTATTTGACTCATGAAGAATAAGGGTATTCCCTATTTCGTCATCCGAAACGATTTATAGAATTGAACCGTATTGAGAAACAAGGAAGTGATTGAGAAATATTGATACTATTTGAAACCGGAGGTATGAAAATGAAAAAGAACTTAGAGAAGAGGAATTTGTGTATTTTGATCGCTTCATTCCTGATGTTATGCACTTTTTATACTGACGCCGGGGCTTTGACTGTCCACGTGAAAGACCGAGATGGAAATGATGTGACCGGTTTTCGCTGGATGGTTGAAGAGGACACAACATTTCATGTGGTCCCGGGTCTGCAGCTTACGGATACGCTGGGGACGCTGATTCACAATAGCTATGCCCCTGTTGTGTCCAACGGCAAAAGCGATCTTGCATCGGCGGTGGTCAACGTACCCAGTGACAAGCGGTATCTGATTACCGTGATTCCGTATGCCGGGTACAGCATCAGTGGAAAAAATGTCGCAGTCGGACAGACGGATGTCACCGTGATAGTCAATCCGCAGCCGCTGCCGACGGCACAGATAACCGTGTTTGTGTTTCACGATATCAGTCCAATTAATAATGCCCCGGATCTGAATGAAGCGGGTCTTGCCAACTTCAAGGTCGTGATTTCCGATCCGGCGGGGCAGCAGATGCTGGACGCATTTGGTAATATGCTGGGAACAACCTATCAGCAGAATCCGGATGGGTCCTTTATACTGGATGCCGATGGTGCTCCCGTGGTGGAAACGATGGGCAGCGGCATTTTGCTGACGGATGCGAATGGAGAATTAAATATTAAATATATTGCCCCGGGTAAATATGGGGTGGTTGTAGTTCCCCCGGAAGGAGAGACCGGATGGATTCAGACTTCCACAATCGAAGGTACTCCTACGGTAGATGCCTGGGTAAAAGCGAATGAGCCGCCGGTATTTGTTGAATTTGGCCCGGCTTCCTATCATGTATTTTATGGATTTGTCAAACAATTTAATAATATCCCTACTCCGGCCGGCCCCTCCGGCACCATAACCGGCAAGGTTGTATTTAATCATTTTGACCGGCCGCCCAATTTACAGGGATTCTGGCCGGGAGAACCGGTGGACGGTGCCTGGGTTGGCCTTAATACACTGCCCGGAAGAGTTGGACTGTATGCGGCTCCCTGCAATGGGAACAGTGAATTTACCATTTCCAATGTACCTCCCGGAACATACGAATTAGTGACCTGGGATGAAAATCTGGATGCCATATTCGGATTTAATCAGGTGGTCGTACCTGCCGGAGGGGGTGCTGTCAATCTGGGCAATATCCTGAGTTTCCGCTGGTTTGGCAAACTGGAAGGCAGTGTCTTCCTTGACAATGGTGCAGGTACCCCTGCAAATGCGAATAACGGTTTCCGAGATCCCGGCGAGGTTGGTATTGCACAACAGGCCGTGAATTTGCGGTTTAGAAACGGTACGGTGTATCAAAGTACCCTCAGTGACCACATGGGCGACTATGCGCTGGAAGAGGTCTTTCCATTCTTTAAATGGCTTGTGGTGGAAATCGATTTTGCCCGCTATAAAGCCACAGGAATGACTTCGGTGGTGGACTGGGGAGGAGTGATTCCTGCAGCCGATGGATGGAATATGCCCTCGTTTGACAAGCTGAATCCTCAGCCTCAGACCGAAATCAATCCCAATACCGGTAATAACCTGTCCCGAACTGTTGTTGGTGAAGTTCTGACTCAGGCCATGCACCTGTTTCTGGGGCAAACCAATATTATTGACTGGGGCAAGAACGGGTATGGTGCCGGACAAAACGGCGGGATATCCGGAATTGTCTATTACGCAGTGACACGTGCTGAAGATGACCCGCGATATGCGGCGGCAGAGCCGTGGGAACCGGGTATTCCGCGTGTCCAGATGAATCTTTATTTTGATGTGAATTGCGACGGTGTGATTGACGACCTGAATGGCGATGGGCCGACTCTGGCTGATGTGGATAATTATCCGTTCGGCTGGAGAGATGATCCGGGATTATTTGAACCGGGTGTGGATGTGGACCGTGATGGGGACGGGGTTTTTGATGCTGGGGATGCGATCCAGATTGCCACAACCGACAGTTGGGATGATAACAAGCCCACCGGAGCGATTCATGATCCGCTGCCGGTGATTCATGGGAATCCCGTACAGCCCGGCTTCGATAATTTCGGGACATGGAACCAGATTCGTGATGGTATCTTTGACGGCGGATATGCCTTTGGGGCCTACTTCCCCGGCGGGATTGCCTCCGGCAGTGAAGAAGTGGATGGCCTGCCGAACAAATTTTTTATTGTCGAGGCAACGACTCCTCCCGGGTATGAGTTATTCAAAGAAGAAGATAAGAATGTTGATTTTGGCGATGAATGGACACCGAGTACTCTGCTGCTGCCGCCGGTTTGTGTGGGCGATCCGCATCTGGTACCGCCCTATATGAGTTTTCAAACCGACGAAAACGGCATTCCGCTGCCCGGTATTGATCCGGCCGACCTGGTTCCCGTGTCTTTTGCAGGCCAGTGGCGTCCGCGTGCGGACCGCAAGCAGGTTCAGGTTGCGACAGGCAAGAATACTGCGGCGGACTTCTACTTCTTTACTCAGATGCCCAAGGGTGCTATGGCCATCGGATTTATTAACAATGATCTGGCGGCGGAATTTGACCCCACCAGTCCGATATTCGGCGAAAAATCTGCGCCTTCCTGGCTGCCGATTTCTTTCCAGGACTGGGCTGGAAATGAAGTTGCCAGGGTCTATTGCGATGAGTTTGGAACCTATAATGCGATGGTGCCCTCATCCTTTACAAACAGTATGCCGGCTCCGGCGGGATTTTCACCTCAGATGCTGACCTTCGTGATTAATCACCCCGGCCCGATTCCGGATCCGGATAATCCAGACCAGATGATCGTGGATCCTTATTACGATCCGGATTACGGTCAGAGTCCGTTTACATTTAATTTCCAATCCGGCACGATGACCTATCTGGATACCCCGGTCTTTCCGATTGCGGCTTTTGTTGGCTATCCCAATCGAAGGCTGGATGTGGAACCTGCTGCCGGTACGCCGGTAATATATTCCGTGGAAGGGCCGGACGGCGGCCCAATCGTCTGCGACACAGAAAGCATTGTAACTATCAAATCCGTAGGGACCAAGCTGGTTCCGAATCCTGACTATGTTCCGAATGATCCGGGCAATCCGCAATTAATAGGTCGTGATTTCGGATTTGGCGGCTCTGGCGGCACAGTGACTGTCGGTGGTGTTTCGGTGCCGATTGATAGCTGGAGCAACACCGAGGTGAAAGTTGTGATCAATCCAGCCAGTGTGGCCACCGGAACGGTGCATGTGACGCGCCAGGATACCGGAAAGACGACTGAATTGGGCGTGACACTTCATATCAATGAATGTCAGCGTCAGGTGATTCATGTCTCCGGCGGTGCCCTGTACCCGAATACCCCGATTCAGGATGCAGTTGATGCGGCGGATGACGATGCGCTGATTATCATTGAACCCGGAATATACTGGGAAAATGTCATCGTCTATAAACCGGTTACTCTGCAGGGCAGCGGTGCGGAATCCACGGTGATTAATGCCATGCATGTGCCCTCCGAAAAAGTAACGATCTGGGAAAATAAAGTGGCCCAACTGGCAGCCGCAGACCTGATGCCCCTTGGTGATTTTGCTGCCACACAAGCCCCTGGAATTTTAATCTACGCCAATCCGGGCAGATTCAACTCGAGCCAATCGGCTGAAATAGATTCCCTTCAGATTACGGGTGCTTCGGCCGGCGGCGGGATTTATGCCGCGGGCAATGCGGATTATTCGATCATCCGTAACAACAAAATCCGCAGCAACCAGGGTACCCTTGGCGGCGGTATAACGCTGGGCGAAGGGGAACAGGGTGTGGCAACCAATGTCGGTATTCAGATTCGCAATAACCAGATTCTTAAAAATGGCGGGATTACCGGCGGCGGCGGGATCACTATCCATAGTGATGCGACATCCTATCGGGTGATTGATAACCTGATTATGGGAAATTTCACGCAATGGAGTGGTGCCGGAATTGCTCATTACGGTCTGAGCGACGATGGATGGATCATTGGAAACAAGATTGTCTTTAACGAAGTCTTTTACGGAGGTCAGATTGGCGGTGACGGCGGTGGTATTTATGTCGGCAGCCGAGTCAATCCTGAGGATCCCGGCGAACTGGACGATGGTGCTGGTAATGTCATTATTGCCAACAATCTGATCCAGGG
This sequence comes from uncultured Pirellulales bacterium, assembly GCA_964550565.1. Taxonomy (GTDB): domain Bacteria; phylum Planctomycetota; class Phycisphaerae; order Sedimentisphaerales; family Anaerohalosphaeraceae; genus Anaeroglomus. The sequence continues at coordinate 7,135 of CAZKAI010000108.1, read as the reverse complement.
TAATCTGGCGGGTTCCGGCTTCGGCGGTGGGATATGTGCGATGATGATGAATGGACAGGATGTCCTGGGTAATGCGGCATCCTGGTATCAACTGGGAATTTTCAACAACATGATTGTCAACAACGTTGCTGCCAATGCAGCCGGTGGAATCTTTATGCAGGATGTGGCGGCCGGCTATATTATTAACAACACGATTGCCAATAACGATAGTTCAGGCACCGCAGCGGATACATTTACTGCGGGTAATCTGAGTACCAGCAATCCGCAGCCTGCAGGAATTGTCAGTGTTCCGCACACGCAGAACCTATCGGATATCAGCGGACAGATTTATTCCGATCCGGTGCTGGTCAACAATATTGTATGGAATAACCACTCCTATTACTGGGATAGTGCATTGAATAACGGCGCCGGTGATACTGCTCTCAACGGCAGTGATCCTGTCTGGGATTTGGCCGTGATCGGTCTTCCCGTGGTTCAGTATTTGAACCCCGAGTATTGCCTGTTAACCAGCTATACCGATTCAACCGGTGCGGATTATGACAATGGCAATAATCTTGCCGGCAATCCCTTGTTTATCTCCGGTTATAACAACACCCTGGTAACTGCCGGAGTACTGGATGAAGGCGGTAATTTTCTTACCGTTCGATTTGAAGAAATCGATCTGCAGGGTGATTACCACATTACTGCGGGTTCACCCGCAATTGATCTTGGGATTGGTGCATACATGGATGAGTATCCCCATTTGTATCAGGATTATGATAAAGACTGGCGGCCTCTGGGTGGAGTCCCGGTGGATAGCGGTGCTGATGAACGCAGGGAAAGTGTTTGTGTATATGACATGAATGCCGATTGCAGTATTCATATCCAGGATTTGGTGATTTTTGCCGGCTTCTGGCTGGATTTCTGCACGATGGATGTGCCTTGTCCCGGCGATTTCAATAGCGACGGCGTCGTCAATCTGCTGGATTTCTCGAATTTCTCGATGCAATTCGGCAGGGCTGACTGCTGCCCGTAAATCGGTTCAATGTTTGAAAAACATATATGATAAACAGGAGTATGAAAAATGAAAAATGGATATAAATATCGAATAATACTGTTATTGACAGGCATGCTTTTCGTGCTGCAAGGGATTCCGGTACTGGGTGATATGATGCACTCGGAAGATGTGATATTGCAGTGGAACAACGTGTCACTGGCTGCGATACAAACGGCGCAATACCGCGCGACTCAGGCATCGCGTGTGCTGGCCATGGTTCACGCTGCAATGTATGATAGTATTAACTGCATCGACCAGAATTGTCAGCCTTATATTGTCAATACAGCGGCTCCTCAAACCGTATCACGGGAAGCGGCTGCGGCCGGGGCCGCCTATACTGTTCTGGTAAGCCTTTTCCCGGCCCAGCAGGCGGCATTTGACACTGCACTGGCAGACAGCCTTATGCATGTCCCGGATGGTATTGCAGAAAACAACGGGATTGCTTTCGGGGCCTCTGTTGGAAATCAGATTCTATTGTGGCGTGCCGACGACCATTCCGGGGATATGGTGCCTTATGTTCCCGGCACAGATCCGGGAGACTGGCAGCCTACACCTCCGACTTATTCCCCGGCTATGTCGCCAAATTGGGCTATTGTCACTCCGTTTGCAATGAGCAGCAATTCTCAATTCAGACCTGCAGGGCCTCTGGATCTGGCCAGTGCGGAATATGCCCAGGATCTGAATGAGGTTAAAGCACTTGGCGCAAGTGTCAGTGCG
>CAZKAI010000108.1:223-5282 GCA_964550565.1 uncultured Pirellulales bacterium | reverse complement strand
GGAATATGCCCAGGATCTGAATGAGGTTAAAGCACTTGGCGCAAGTGTCAGTGCGGTTCGAACTCAGGAACAAAGCGATATTGCCATGTTTTGGATGGACATGCCCGGGACGGTCACCACTGTGGGGCGATGGAATCAAATCGCTCAGCATGTGGCCGGCCAGCGGTCCACCAATCTCTGGCAGAATGCGAGATTGTTTGCCCTGCTGAACATCGCGCTGGCGGATGCCGGAATTGCTGCATGGGATTGCAAATATGAATACAACTTCTGGAGACCCATTACGGCAATTCGCGCCGCAGATACGGACGGAAACCCTCTGACGGATCAGGATGCCGCATGGGTACCTTATATTATGACTCCTGCGTTTCCGGAGTATGTCTCAGCACACAGCCTGTTCAGTGCGGCGGCGGCACATATTCTTGTCAACTATTTCGGCACTGACAATATCGACTTCATGGTCAGTTCTTACATGATGCCGATGGATATGCGTACCTATCACAGTTTTGTCCAGGCGGCTCAAGAAGCGGGAGCCAGCAGGATTTATGGCGGAATTCACTTTGCTTCCGCCAATGTTAATGCACTGGCTGCAGGCGAAGCCCTTGCTGGTTATGTGTATAATAACTTCTTGAGACCCAACGATCTCCTTGCGGATACAGTTCGTCGTCGTATGTCGGCCGGCGATGGTTTTATTAATATGGCCGATGGACGTCTGATGTATATGTTTGGCTTCGGGGATATTACCGGTGTTCCGAATGATCTGGTCATGGAAGAAGGTATGCTGCGGGCTGAGTTTCCCGCACCGACGATCGTAGTCAAGGAAGGTCAGCAGTTCTATCTGGATTTGTCGAATGTGGGAATGCTGGTCCGGCCGGATTTGTTCGATCCGCATACGGTTCACTGGCACGGTTTTTCCAATGCCGCCCCTGTATTTGACGGGGTTCCCGATGCCGCGATCTCGATTAATATGGGAGCCACTCTGACTTACTTCTACAATGTGGTGGAACCCGGAACCTATATGTGGCATTGCCATGTGGAAGCAACGGAACACATGCAGATGGGTATGCTTGGCAATCTTTATGTACTGCCCAAACAGAATGAAATGCCGGATGGGACGGATCTGAACGGGTTTACTCACCAGACAGGGAATCGATATCTCTATAATGATGGAGACGGCTCAACCTATCATGATGTGGATTATCCGCTCCAGCTAACCAGCTTTGACCCTGATTTCCATGATGCCAGTTTTTCTGTGCAGCCTCTGCCGTTTGCTCTGATGCATGATACCTATCCGATGATCAATGGACGCGGTTATCCGGATACCGTCAATACTGCGGTTTTATGGAATACCGCAGGTACGGAAGGTTACATGGAACGTCCTTCACAGAAGGTCAACTCACTGATTACAGCAACGGTTGGCGATAAAATTGCTCTGCGTATTTCCAATCTTTCCACTACGGAATTCTATACATTGAAGATACCCGGTATCCCAATGAAAGTTGTAGGAACAGGAGCACGTCAGCTTCGAGGCCCGAATGGCAAGGATACATCTTATTGGACCACATCTGTAACCACGGGCGGCGGGCAGTCTTATGATGTAATCCTGGATACGGATGGAATTGCGCCGGGAACGTATGTTGTATATGCCGCGGAACTGAACCAATTGAGCAATAATACCGAGGATTACGGCGGTATCATGACCGAAATCCGTTTGGCGGCTCAGGAATAAATGGAAGCAGAGGAATTTTATAGGGAGAATCAATCATGAAAAAAATAAAAACAACTCTATTTTCGGCCTTACTTATTCTGGTATCTTTCATGATATTGTGCGGAGTACCCACGGTATCTGCGAAGATTATCACGGTGATGGGGCCCACGTTTAATCTGGCTGCCTCAGAAGAATTTATCTCCACACCTGATGGTGGTGCGTATCTGATGTGGGGGTATGGACTGACTGGCGGAATGATGCAGTATGTCGGACCAACCCTTGAGGTCAATCAGGGTGATACCGTAACTATCAATCTGACCAATATGCTGTCTGTGCCGGTATCGATTGTCTTTCCGGGACAGACAGCCGTCACCGCCTCTGGAGATTCGGATGGAATTCTCACCAAAGAGGCCGCTCCGCTGGGGGGGACTGCTCAATACAGCTTTGTGGCTTCGCACCCCGGGACCTATCTCTATCACAGCGGAACCAATCCGGAACTTCAGATTGAAATGGGATTAATCGGCGCATTGATTGTGCGTCCTGCGGACCAGCCGGTCGGAAAGAAATGGGCCTACAATCATGTGGATTCCGAATATGATTATGAGTACCTGTTTCTTCTGACTGAAATGGATCCGGTGATACATCTTATGATGCAGTGCGGCAAAGGAGACCAAATCGATCTGACCCAATACTTCCCGGTATTGTGGTTCATCAACGGACGATGTGCCCCGGATACAATGGCAGATGCCGAATCGCCGTTGTTGCCTACTCAACCATATAATTGTATGCCTCGCATGCACCCGGGAGACAGGATCTTGCTGCGATTCCTGGGCGGCAGCCGGGATTATCATCCATTCCATACGCATGGAAACAATTTCCTGCTTATTGCTCAGGATGGACGTCTCCTGTCCAGCGCGCCCGGTGAGGGAGCGGACCTGGCGGTGTCTAATTTTACACAGACCGTAGCGCCGGGAGGTACCTATGATGCCCTCTTTACCTGGACAGGGGAAAAGCTGGGATGGGACATTTACGGCCATGCCCCGGATGATCCGCTTGAAATGCACGAATATGGACCGGACCACGGCAAGCCTTTCCCCGTGTTGCTGCCGGATCAGAAAGATTTGACCTTTGGTTTGCACTGGAGCGGCAGTCCGTTTCTTGGCGCAATGGGCAGTCTGCCTCCGGGAGAAGGCGGTTTTAATATGACTGCCGGATATTATTATATGTGGCACTCGCATAAGGAAAAAGAGATGGTTAATAATGATATCTTTCCCGGCGGAATGATGACCATGCTGGTTGTAGAACCGCACAGTGTAGTGATTGAGGATGGCCATGGCCATTAAATAAACCACAATGTGACAGCGATACGGATGCTGAAAAACCGTGATGTACCCATTCAATATCAGGAGATCGAAATGGAAACTCAAATAAAAACAAATCATAACAAAGGCATCGCATTAATATTCTTGATCCTGATGCTTTTGCTGTCCGCAAACCTGCATGCGGTAACGGAAATATTTCTGCGAGCAGATACTGCGACCGTAACGATGCCGGATGGTCGGCAAATACACATGTGGGGATTTGCTCAGGATATAGCGTTTGGCGCCCATGATGGCACAGTGACCGTTCCAGGCCCGTTGCTGACGATTGATCCGACTGAGACCCATCTGATTATTACACTGGAAAACAATCTGCCGGAGCCGGTTTCGCTGATGATCCCCGGGCAGGTTGCCTCCGCAGCCCCTGTATCCTTTACGGATGATCGGGGCAGACAGCGGATCCAGTCCTTTACCCATGAAACCTCTTCAGATAATGTCGATCCGGTGGTATATGAATGGACAAACCTCCGGCCGGGTACCTATCTGTACCAAAGCGGAAGCCATCCGGCACTGCAGGTTCAAATGGGTTTGTATGGAGGTCTCAAGAAAGACTTTGCTGACCTGCCGGTTAAACAGGCATATATGGACATTGAATATGATAACGATGTGATGCTTGTATTCAGCGAGATTGATCCTGCGGTGCATGATGCCGTTCTGGCAAATGACTTTGGGCCCGGCAAAACAATGACCAGTACAATTAATTATGAACCGAAGTATTTCCTGATTAATGGCCAGAGTTATACACCGGCTCAGGCGCCTTTGCCTGTCGGACAGATTAATGATCGAATCCTGCTGCGGCTTGTCAATGCCGGAATTAAAAGTCATGTGCCTTGTCTGCAGTATTTACGCGGAGAAGTACTGGCTGAAGACGGATTTGCCTATAATTTCCCGGGCGATCAGTATGCCATCGATCTGCCGCCGGCCAAAACCAAAGATGTACGGATAGTACCTTCAGCCGTCGGTATATATTCGCTGTATGACCACGCTCTCGGGCTGGTTAATAATACGGCTCTGGGGGGCGGCATGATGGTCAAATTAAATGTAGGCTCAGCAGCTCCGGTTATCAATGCTGTAACAGCAACTCCGGCAGCTATTTGGGATACGCAGACCAGCCAATTGCTGGTGGATGCCGCAGATGCGGACGGCCTGCCTTTACCGCTTGCTTATAACTGGATCGTTCCGGCAGGGGCGGGCAGTGTCAGTGACCCGGCGATAGCCAATCCGATCTACACTCCGGCGGATGTTGCGACCACCCAGGTCGTTACCCTGACTGTTGAGGTTACGGATGGCGCAACCACCGTCGGCAGTACCGTAGATGTAACAGTAATGGAAAATACGCTGCCGGTTATCAACTCTGTGACGGCAACCCCGGCATCGATTCTGGATACACAGACCAGCCAGTTGGCTGTCGATGCCAGTGATGCCGACAACGGTCCTGCACCGCTCAGCTACAACTGGATTGTTCCGGTTGGGGCGGGCAGCGTCAGTGACCCGGCGATAGCCAATCCGGTTTACACTCCGGCGGATGTTGCAACGACTCAGATATTTACCCTGACCGTGGAAGTGTCGGATGGCTCGGCCACCGTCAGCAGTACCGTGGATGTGACTGTGAACAATACCCCTGTGGGCAATATTTCGCCGGTTATCAACTCAGTGACGGCGACACTCGCATCAATTCTGGATACGCAGACCAGCCAACTGCTGGTGGATGCCAGTGATCCCGATAACGGTCCTTCGCCGCTCAGCTATAACTGGATCGTTCCAGTTGGTGCGGGCAGTGTCAGTGACCCGGCGATTGCCAATCCGATTTACACTCCGGCTGATGTTGCGACCACCCAGGTCGTTACCCTGACTGTGGAGGTTTCGGATGGCTCGGCCACCGTCAGCAGTACGGTAGATGTGACCGTCAATGATACCCCGGTGGTAAATATCCCGCCTGTGATTAATTCTGTGACGGCAACACCTGCGTCGATTC
>CAZKAI010000108.1:0-123 GCA_964550565.1 uncultured Pirellulales bacterium | reverse complement strand
CTGTGGAAGTGTCGGATGGCTCGGCCACCGTCAGCAGCACCGTGGATGTGACCGTGGATGATACGCCCGTGGTAAATATCCCGCCTGTGATTAATTCTGTGACGGCAACACCTGCGTCGATTC
>CAZKAI010000107.1:7583-13221 GCA_964550565.1 uncultured Pirellulales bacterium | reverse complement strand
TATGCCACCGGCAAGCTGACGGCAGCATTTTCGTATGGCGGAATCTGCGGAGACGCAACCAGCGGCGGCGGATACGAAGATACCGGCAACATCTGGAACACCGAAACATCCGGAACCTCATTCAGTATAATGGGCACAGGCAAGACGAGTCTGCAGATGAAGTCTCTGGCAACCTTTGTCAGCGCCGGCTGGGATTTCAATCCAACCGACGGTGACCCGGTCGACTGGTGGCTGCCCAACAACCATTTCCCCCATTTGCCCTGGGAAATCTTCTATGGCGGAGGCAACGGAACCGTCGCCAATCCCTATCAAATCCGAACCCCGGAACACATGAATACGATCGGCGCGACTCCGGATGACTGGGCCAGCCATTTTAGGCTGATGGAAAACATGGACATGTCCGCCTATACCGGCACACAGTATAATATCATCGGCAATTCCACGACCCCGTTCACCGGCACCTTTGACGGCAATAAACACATTATCAGCGGCCTGACCATTACCACCGCTGCAGCCGTCGACAAGGTTGGCCTGTTCGGCTGGATTGAAAACGCCGTCATCCGGGACCTCGGCCTGGAAAATGTCACCATCGCATCCGGCGGTAAGCATGTCGGAGGGCTGGTTGGGCACCTGGCCTCCGGAACCCTGATCGCCTGCTATGTCACCGGCTCCATCACCGGCACAGAAAACGTCGGCGGGCTGGTTGGATTACATGATTCCGGTTCCATCACCACCGGTTATGCCGCCGGCTCCGTCGCCGGCTCCAGAGATGTCGGCGGACTGGTCGGACACCTGACCGCCGGCACCATCACCGCCTGCTATGCCACAGCCCTGGTCAGCGGCATCAGCAGCGTCGGCGGCCTGGCCGGATTCAGCAGCGGTACCATCGAATCCTGTTTCTGGGATATCCAGACCAGCGGCCAGTCCATCAGTGCCGGCGGAATCGGCAAAACCACCGCCCAGATGAAAGCCCAAACCACCTATACCGACGCCGGCTGGGATTTCACCTCCGCCGACGGCGACCTGGCCGACTGGTGGATGCCCGTCGATAACTACCCCCGACTGCCCTGGGAACTCACCTACGGCGGCGGCAGAGGAACCCCGGATGACCCCTACCAGATCTGGACCGCTGAACAACTGAACACCATTGGCCTCAATCCCGCCGACTTTGCCAAACACTTTAAATTGATGGCCGACATCGACATGGCCGCCTACGCAGGGTCGCGATACAATATCATCGGCAGCGCCTTCGCCATATTCACCGGCACCTTTGACGGAAACGGATATCGCATTTCCAGCCTGACCATTAACGCCACCTCACAAAGCAATGTCGGTCTGTTCGGCGTCATCGGCATCGGCAGCCGGATTCACAATCTGAGCATCGACAACGTCAACATCATCGGCGCAAATTCTGTCGGCAGCGTCGCAGCGTCCAATATGGGAGGCACCATCACCGCCTGTCACGCAGCAGGACTTGTCAGCGGGGCCTATAACGTCGGCATACTAACAGGATTGAATGATTCGGGACTAATCACGGCCTGCTCCGCTTCCGGCTCAGTCAGTGGAACCGGTCATATCGGCGGTCTGGTCGGCAGAAATAAATCCGGCCTGGTTGAAACGTGTTTTGCCGCCGGCTCTGTCAGCGGAACAAATGCAATCGGGGGATTGGCGGGAGCCAATTATTCGGGAACCATCCGGAACTGTTATGCCATCAGTTCCGTCGCCGGCACGAGCAGTTTCATAGGCGGCCTGACCGGATACAACAATAAAGGCATTCTGACCCACTGCTACAGCACCGGCCCTGTCGGCCAGACCGGCATCCAGGTCGGCGGCCTGATCGGCTGGAACAGCCTTGACTCGACAGCGACCGCCTGCTTCTGGGACACGCAGACCAGCGGGATGGCCAACCCCGTCGGCGGCGGCTCAGCCGGCGGCATCACCGGCAATACCACCTCCGACATGCAGCAGTCTTCCACCTTTGGCAATGCCGGGTGGGATTTTATCGGCGAGTCGAACAATGGAACCAACGACTACTGGCGGCTGCGATGCGACGGCTCCAGCTATCCTCAGTTCAACTGGCAGCCGCTGCCGGCCGCCGATTTGACCTGTCCCGAAGGTATTACGCTCGAAGACCTGATGGTCTGCGCCGAGCGATGGCTGTACAGCAATTGCACACAGGACAACGCCTATTGTGACGGCGCCGACTTAAACCAGTCCGGCAGCATCGATTTAGCCGACTGGAATATCCTCTCAACCCAATGGCTGCTGGGAACCGGCATCAGACAATAAACCTTGCCTCGGGATATATCCCGGCTTCTTTTGGCACATTAATTGAGAATTTCTAACCATAAATTAGGATAATACCGATATGTAATACGAGGTCTTCTCCTTTTGTGGTGGAAATCCTATGCCTGCAAGCAAAAAAGAACGTGTATGGACATGGGCAACGCTGGTGCTGCTGGTGGTGACCGGCTGCTCGATTAATGATGAGCCAAGGCCGCGGCTGGGAAGCTATGCAACCTCCACCCCCGGGACCAATTTCCTGGACCTCAACTCCCTCGGCGATCACAAATATTACGGCGGCCTGTTCGAGAAAAACGGCATCGTCTATACCTGCCGCGGCGGACATATCGACATCGCTCACCTGCGAATCGCCGCCGATTACACACGCTATCTGTACAAACGAACCCTGAAATGCCTGCTCAAAAACGACCGTCGGTTTTCCTTCAAGCTCAATGTCGAACCGTCACGCTATTATATTCAATTAACATACCCCAGAAATTGGGAAGACCTGTCCGATCAGCAGCAGGAACAAATCGCAGAAGAAGTCGCCCTCGAAATGGGGCAGTATCTGACATTTACCATGGTGACATGGCACGAAGTCTTGACGTTTTTTGGATATAAGTCCATGGCCTTCCTGCCGGAATTTTCGTCGGCCTTTTCATGGGAAGACAATTATTCCAATCTGCTGGGCATCCGCCTGGCTGCCGCAGCAATCCAGAACAATCCGCAGAATTATGAAACGACAATGACAGCAGGAATCAAAGCCCAAATGGAACATCTCGGCATAGTGTCTGCCTCAGAAGCTCGCGCCGCCGCGGAATCCATGCGAGGCATCTGGTTTGAAGGCAACATCTTTGTCACAATGAAAGTGCGAAACATGGACATCGGCCTGGACGACGGACAAATCACACCGCTGCTGGTACCTTCCATGTGCGAACAACCACAGCCGCAGCCCTATCCTGTCCCGACACTGGCATCTTTCAAAAAATATGGGTTCGATATGGACCTCTATGTCAGACCCCAGGAATTTGAACGGGACCAGATTCTCAAACTCGTCTGTCCGGACGGCGGCTGCAGCCGGGTTCACATGCCGACCGACCTGCCGATATTTCTGGATTATATCAAAGACAAATGCAGCCAGATAGGATGCAAGGTCGTCGAATAAGACCCATTCTCTGCCCTGGTCTTCCTCCCCCTGTATTCCTGCATTCTTGTATTCCTATATTCCTGATTACTGATAATCTTCCGTCTTGTGACGAATGATGCGCCCTTCGGCCATGTAAATCACCTCTTCGGCGATATTGACCGCATGGTCGGCAATCCGCTCCAGATGCCGCGACACACTGAGCAGATGAATCAGGCTCTCGATAAACTCCGGATGCTCCTGAATGGCCAACTTGACCTGATCATACATCTGGCGGTTGATCGCATCGACCTTGTCATCGTCTTTGAGCACCTTCTGAGCCAGCGTGCAATTCATATTCACCAGCGCATCGAGGCTGTCACGCAGCATCTGCTGGGTAATCTGCGCCATCTGTTCAAAATCAAACGGAATCGGCGCCGGCTCATTGCGGGCCAGAAACTCGCTGCGTTCGGCAATATTAACCGACAAATCGCCAATGCGTTCCAAATCCACATTGATTTTCAGCGCCGTCACAATAAACCGCAGATCAATCGCCACCGGCTGATGCAGGGCCAGAATCTTGAGACACTCCTCCTCCACATCCACTTCGTTCTGGTCAATCAGCACATCATCGTCAATGACTTCTTTGGCCAGCGCCCCATCGCGCTGACGCAGCGACTTGACGGCTTTCCAGAGACTCTGCTCGACCAGCGAACAGAGAAAAAGCAGCTTGCTCTTGAGCTTCTGGATTTCATTGGCCATGTGTACGGTCATGTAGGTATCTCCTGTATCGTCGATTATCCAAATCGCCCGGTGATATAATCTTCAGTTTCTTTCTTGCCCGGATTGGTAAACAGTTTCTCGGTCTTGTCATATTCAATCAGCTTGCCCAGGCAGAAAAACGCCGTCTCATCGCTGACCCGCGCCGCCTGCTGCATGTTGTGCGTTACAATCACAATCGTATAAGCCCCTTTCAGTTGGGCAATCAGGTCCTCGATGCGGGCGGTGGCAATCGGATCCAGCGCCGAACACGGCTCATCCATCAGCACCACGTTGGGCTTGGTCGCCAGGGTTCGGGCGATGCAGAGCCGCTGCTGCTGTCCGCCCGACAGGGCCAGCGCCGACTTATGCAGATCATCTTTTACCTCGTCCCACAGGGCCGCATCCCGGAGGCATTTCTCGACAATCTCGGCCAGCCTGCCCCGGCTGCGAATCCCCTGCAGACGCGGCCCGTAGCAGATATTGTCAAAGATGCTCTTGGCAAACGGATTGGGCTTCTGAAAGACCATCCCGACCTGCTGGCGAAGATTGACTAAGTTAGTGCGTTTATCATACACGTTATGGCCGTTGACTGCCAATACCCCCTCGGCCCGACTGCCGGGAATCAGGTCGTTCATCCGGTTGATGCTGCGAAGAAAGGTGCTCTTGCCGCAGCCGCTGGGGCCGATGATCGCCGTCACCGACCCGCTGCGAATATCCATCGACACCCGATCCACACCGCACTTGGCTCCGTAAAAAAAGCTGAACTGGCGCGCCGAAATCACAGCCTCGGATGACTCCTCGACCGCCGCCTTGGCAAACTGCTGCGGACGAGCCGCATGGCCGGCATCTGTCTTTTTCAGTGGAACGGTATCAGGCGTTTCCATCAAAGACCTCTCGTTCTGTTCTATAACATCGATTGTATTCATATTCATGCTTTATAACGATAACATTTTCACTGTAAATTTCCGTTTCACCCCGGCTCCACAGTAACTCAACCCTGCGTACTTGAGTCATTCAGCCTCGCCGCAGGCGAATCCATATTTTTTATTTTTACTTTTTAATTTTTGATATTCTTGTATATGGCAGTCTCGCTCAGGAGCCTCGCAGTTTCCTGCTTAGCCGGGAACGAATAATTATCGCCGCCACATTCAGGGCTACAGTCAGCAGAATCAACGTCATTGCCATGCCGAACTGCTGATGCGGCGCCAGCATCGAAATGCGGTCGCCCACTGCGATATCATAACTGCCGTAGGACAACGCCCGCGTCGGCTGAAACAGCCAGCCGAAGAGACTGCCCGGATTTTCCAGCCACTGCGACGGCGACCCGAAATTTGGTATCGGCCCCATCGCCACCACGCCGGTAAACAAAATCGGCGCCGTTTCGCCGGCCGCTCGGCTCAGACTCAGGATAATCCCCGTCAGGATTCCCGGCCCAGCCGCAGGCAGTGTCACCAGCACCAGCGTCCGAAA
>CAZKAI010000107.1:5652-7483 GCA_964550565.1 uncultured Pirellulales bacterium | reverse complement strand
ATCTCCGGCCCAACACCCCCGAAATAATGACTGTTCACCCAGTCGTCAAAAAAGTACTGCCAGTAAATCCGCAGCCGCGGCTGCAGCAGTTTGTCCCAATCCGCCTCCACCCGATCAAACAGCGGCTCCATCGGCGTGCCGGCAAACTGTTCCTTGCGGGCAACAATTTTTTTAACCATCGGCTTGCCCGGCCCATCCGAAATCCATTGCTCATCATACAGCAGCGCCTGCTTGGCCTTCAGCGCCATATCCAGACGCGTCGCCCCGTACTGATCCATCCACAATGGCGGCGTCGGCTCGCCCGGCAGCGGCCCCAGAAGCTGCCGAATTGCCGCCGTCACTTCCTGCAGGCTCGTCAGGTACTCGGCCCGATGCGACAAGTCCACCGTCTCGGCAATCTTCTTATACCGCTGGGCCATCGCAAATAATTCCATCGCCGGCGAGTCCGCAAACGCCGGGTTGTCTTTTTCCTTCAGCACCGCATCGAGGCCTTCCAGCACCGTCTGCCGGTCATCGCTTTCCAGCGCATCCACCAGACCGTCCCGAACGTCCTTGGCCTGCTTGCGATAGTCTGAATATTGCTCCTTCGGCGTATTATGGTAATTCAGATATTCGCCGTATTTCTGATAGACATCCCGTGCCTGATCGACCAGCGGCTCGGTATCAATGCCCTCGCTGAACTCCCGCAGCATCGTATAAATCGGCTCGCGCGCCGCCGCCGCATCGGCCAGCGCCTTGGCCAGATGCTCATTATCACCCCGCCCATGCAGGTCTTTCTGCAATCGGCGAAACTCCACCGTCTCGGTAAAGACCACCGCCGTGATGCCCCGTCCGAACATCGGAACCAGCACCACCAGCAGCGCCGCCGCAATCAGCACCACCGCCCCCGCCGATGCTGTCGTGAAGCCCTTATCCTGGATTTGCCGCAGCCATGTTCTCATCGTCGCCCCCGTCCGGCCCGGGCCTTGCCTAGCAGATACTCACTCAGCAGATTCAGGCTGAACGTAAACAGTAATAGCGTCAGCCCCACGGTAAATAGTGCATAATAATGTTCTGAATCCTTGGGTGTCTCACCCATATCCCCGGCAATCGTCGCCGTCATGGTGCGAATCGACTGCGATAAATCCCACCACGGCGACGGTATCCGGCTGGCATTCCCCGACGCCATCCACACCACCATCGTCTCGCCAATCGCCCGCATCATCCCCAATATCACCGCCGCCAGAATCCCGCTGTGCCCGGCCGGGATCACCACGTTGAGAATCGTTTCCGCCCGCGTTGCACCCAGTCCATAGGACGCCTCGCGAATCTCACGCCCCACCGCCGTCATCGCATCTTCCGACACGCTGATAATCGTCGGCAGTGCCATCACCGCCAAGATCAGCGACGCATTCAGCGCATTGGTCCCGCTGGAAAATCCCAGATGCGTCTGCAGCCACGGCGCCAGCACCATCACCGCAAAAAATCCGTATGCCACCGATGGAATCGCCGCCAGAATCTCAATGACCGGCTTGCATATCTGCCGCAGATTAAACGGCGCGATATCCGACAAAAACACCCCCGCCAGCAGCCCCACCGGCACCGCCACCACCAGCGCCCCCGCCGTCACATACAGCGACCCCACAATCAGCGCCAATGCCCCGTATCGCGGCTCTGTCGCCGACGGATACCACCCCGGGTCTGTAAAAAACTCCCTCACCCTCGCCAGTATTGCCGCCCCGCCGCCGGTCGTAAAAAACGGCAGCGCCTCGCGAATCACAAAGTAAAAAATCAAAAAGACCGCCGCCACCGATGTCGTCGTGATCAAAAACAGAATCGTCCGTCCCAGATG
>CAZKAI010000107.1:0-5552 GCA_964550565.1 uncultured Pirellulales bacterium | reverse complement strand
CAGATAGAAGATGCAGAATGCATGAATCAGCGAGCCCAGCTTCGGATAGCCGTTGGTGAACAGAAACAGCGGCCGGCTTACCGGGAACGTCCCCTGGGCAATCGTCCGCTTGGTCGGGGCCACGCCATCGACCTTGATGGCCTTGACATTCCTGTCCAGAAAACCCAGCCCGACATACCCAATCGCCCCGGCCGTCGTCTTCACGCGGGCATGCGCCTGCGGGTTGGCGTTGACATATTCGACACTGGCCGCCATATCTTTCTTGTTCATGACCTTTTCATGGAACACTTCGTAAGTGCCGCTGGACGTATCCCGGCTGATGGCCACAATCGCCATATCCGGCCCGCCCAGTTCCTTCCAGTTGGTAATCTTGCCCATATAAATATCGGCTATCTGCGCCGTCGTCAGCTCGTTAATCGGATTCGACGGATGCAGCACCACGCAAACGCCGTCCATCGCCACCGTATGTGCCACCGGGTACACTCCGTTCTCAACAGCCTTCTTGAATTCTTCGGGCTTGAGAAACCGGCTGGACATCGCAATATCGCACCGCGCGTCAATCAGCGCCGCCACGCCATCGCCGGAACCGGTCTTCTTGACCGTAATCGAACACCCCTGCGACTTCATAAACGCCTCGGCAAACGCATCCCCAATCGGCCCCACCGTCGTCGAGCCGTCTAATTGCAGTGTCTGTTTGGCCTCTTCGGCCGCCCCAACCACCGACACCAGCCCGCAAACCGCCACCGCACACAATCCCGCCATCACCAGCTTGTTTCGTAATGCTCTCATACTTAACGTCCTTTCCTTTTATTAATCCTATTGTCTTTTACTAACGTAATGTTAGCGTTGTGTTAGCGTTGCATTAATGATTGATTAAAACTTCACCATCACATCCACCTGAAGGCGATTATAATCATCCTCAACCTTACCCGCAGAATTGGCCTTTTCGTTCATAAAGTAGCTCACCCCGGCCTGGGTATTCTTAGCCAACTGATACGTCACCCCAAACCGATGCCCCTTGCCGTTGGTGCCGCCGCCGACAAAGTCCGAATCGTTAAACGTCCCAATCGTACAATCCCGCTCCAGATCACGGTAATCATAGCTGAATTCCCAGCTTCCCGGATCCTTGCACTTACCCAGCGACATCCCCACCAGCCAGCCGGTATCCTCTTTCACGCCCGAAGCCGTATTCATCGCATAATCGCCATACACACTGGCCGGCAGCTCGCCAATCTTGGTGCCGTATTCGCCAAAGGCCTCAAAGATGTCGTAGTCATACAGGTACGCGCTGGCCGCATTGCTGTTGCCTTTAAATCCATTGCCCAGCGCCGTTTCCCCCACAATATTGCCGAAATCATAATACCCGATACCGCCAGTCAGCTTATTGGTATCATCCAGCTTGGCCGTCAAGCCGCCCTGTGCCCCGAACATGCTCAGCTCATCGGTGTCGTTGTCGTCCAGCCGGACATAGAACGCCCCCGCGTTGGCAAACGCCGTCAGGCTGTCGCTCAGCTTCAGGTTATACAGTGCCGCAACACCTTCCATATTCAGGTCCCCATCCCACAGGAGTTGATTCTTGCCCACCTGCATGAACGGCGTCCCGAACTTACCCAGTTCCACAGCCAGCCCTTCCACGGACTTGGGCTGCCAGGTCAGATACGCCCGATCCAGCCAGATGCCCTTATACGTCCAGCTATCGCCCAGATTCTGGTTCGTCGAGGTCGGGTCTGTGTTCTTGCCCGTGGCAATCCGCATATCGAAGTTCATCTCGTCGTTAATCTGAGCCGTCATGCCGAGCCGAACGCGAATGCGGTTGCGGTTGACGCCATCATCGCCGGCGCCATTGGTCTCCTGCGAGATGTTCTCATAGCGGTACCGGAAGTCGCCGTAGAACTTGATCTTCTCGACCCACTTGAGCGTCTCGGGGATGGTCATCTCCTTTTTCATTGTGGCCATCTTTTCGCCCTGGGCCGCCTGATTTTGTTCCAGCTCGACCAGCTTGGCCTGCATCTGCGTAATCGCCTTATACTGCTCCTGCAATTGCTGCCGAAGGTCAGCTACTTCGTCGGCGCGCACCGCTGCCGCTCCCGTGAACAAACATAACAATACCGCCATCCTTGCTTTGTTGCCTGCAAACATAGGTACCTCCAAAAAATAGGTTGTCTAAAATCGCATAAACCACTTATGCGAACGCTTCTGTCGCAGCCAACATTAAGAGCGGTCAATTAAGATTGTGTGTGCGAAGTGTTAGATTTCGGTTAGTAGGGGCAGACCCGCTGGTCGCCCTTTCCCCCGGGGCAGGCCGCTGTGCCTGCCCTATTCTCCGCTTGACATTCCCATCTGCCGCCGTATGATGAATCCCACTGATGCGATATGCAATATGTAACTACAGCCCCCAAAACTGGAGAGATCGCCCATGCAGGAAAATGCAAAAGTCAGGAAATCGATACACTACTACATGCGGGCACTGCACCGCGACATCGGCTTCTTTGCCATCGGGCTGGTGCTCATCTATTCCTTAAGCGGGATATTGCTGGTTTACCGAAACTCCGACTTCATGCAGTTCGACAAGACCACCCAAGCAAAGCTGTCGCCGAACCTGCCTGCGGCCGAGTTGGGCGAAGCGATGTCCGAGGCGTTTGATATCCGAAATGTCAGAGTGACCAAGACCGAAGGTGATATCGTCTATTTCCAGAACGGCACCTACAACACCGCCACCGGCGCGGCAACATGGACATTCCTGGATTACCCCTTCCCCCTGGACAAGTTTGTCAGCCTCCACACCATCTCCGGCAACAGTCCGGCCCACTGGTTTGTCACCTCGTTCAGCCTGCTCTTTATCTTTTTGGCAATCTCCTCATTCTGGATGTACAATAAAAAGACGTCGCACTTCCGCCGCGGCCTCCTCATCGCCGCCGCCGGCATTGTCGCCTCAATTATCCTGCTGATGATAGTCTAATCCGGCCCGAGCTTTTAGCGAATTGGCTTCGTTTCGTTTTTTGACAGGATTAACAGGATTAACAGGATAAATGGGTTCGTTTCGCAGCCGGGGGCTGCGGAATTGAGAGTTTAGAATTGAGAATTGAGAAATAGAATTGGATTTGTTTTTTGCGGAGATCCGCATTTTCAGGTCAAAATTGGGGAAATTGGGTTTGTTTTGCAAAAAGCGGAACCACATATTTCGCAGATTACACAGATGGGGAGTTTTAAAATTGGGTTCGTTTCGTAAAAAAGGAAAAAGGTAAAGGGCAAAGGGCAAAAGTACATGGAAAATGGTAAAATTGGGTTTGTTTGGTGAACAAGAATGTAAGGATGCAAGGATACACGGATTCAAGAAGGTGGAATTGGGTTCGTTTCGTTTATTCATGATTGCTCCTCCTGTATGCCACTATACCACCTATTATAGCTCCCTTTTAGCCTCTTTTCACTTCTGCCTGTCTTTTCTGAGCAGGCCCTATATATATGTCGGATGGAGAGGAAAAGTTGCTAACAAAACCATAAATATTTTAAATTGTAAATTGGAGAATGTAAAATAGGTATGTAGGTATATAAGTATATAGGTATGCAGGGGACGGGAATATAAGAATACAAGGATGTAAGGATACAAGTAGGAAATTTGGGGGGTTGAAGAAGCAGCGGGAGGTTATGGGGGCGGGATTAAAAAGGATTGAAGGCGGGTTTGGATTTTGGCCGGGGTTTCGAGCCAGCATTCCCAGATTATCAGGATATTCCATCCGGTTTTTCTTAATTCGGCCAGATTGCGTTTGCCGCGAGTTTTGTTGGAGAGGCGTTTGGCCTGCTGTGGGCTACTCAATTACGGTAAACCCAATATCTTTTAAATACTCAAATGTTGGATCGTAAAAGTCAGGTGAACGTGTGGGATCTTCAGAATCTCCCGATGGCACCACGATAACCATTCCCTGACGGGCACGGGTCAGCAGAACACGATATGCATTCTTGAGATAAAATTGTCGTTCTTCTTTCCGGATACGGTTCCAGCGGTCTCCACAAAAAGACCAATGTTCCCAGCCTTTCGGAGAATACCGGAAATCCGCATCCCATGTCACACATATCCAGTCAAGCTCCAATCCCTGTATGTCAAATTCCGTGGCAACATCTTCAAGATAATAGGATGATCGAACGTCTTCTTTACCATTTAGAAACCAATGAATCGGGTCCATGGGCGACTTTACATCTATCGCATGGGGTTTTAAACGTTCGGCCTGTGAAGATACGACAATACCGTAGCGTTCTGAACCTCGGGCTTGTCTTTTGAGCCACTGTTTGGCTTTGTTAAGGTCACGGGTAATTACAATTGGATATTTCTCTTGCACTTCTTTCAACACTACACGTGCTTCATCAATATTACAATCCAATAGTTGTTTGACTAATAAAGAAACATTCTCTGCTCGAAAAGATCGCATTGATACAGCAAGATGCAACTCCTCTTTAAATACAGTATTTGAACGTGATTCGATTTTTTTTAACACAGAACCCGAGCCGTACTCGCTATCATTAAGCCGAGGGGAAATGAAAAGATGCCAATCCGGGAACGACCGAATTAACGATTCTACCCACTCACTGATTCCTGCTTCGCCTGTATTAATTTCTTGGCCACCACCCACAAGGCATACAATAACTGCCCAATCTGAATGACGGTCAAGGCAAGAGATCAAAAATTCAGGCTCCGACTTACTAAAATTGGAAACGCGTTTCTTTCTTTGCATGAAACCGGCGGTCTGTTTAGCAGTCCAAGCACGTTGCGCCTCATCAAATAATACAACGTGTTCAATGGGGGGCAATTGTTCATCCCTCAGGCATTCATCTCGAAAATTGTGAACATTCTGAATGAATGATTTGACACTGCTCAGAGCTTCTCCTTTTTTTATTTTCTTGCAGAGCTTCTTTTCATGCAAAACCTTATCACGAGTTAACGCTTCACGAAGAATAGCAACAAGTGGCCCGTTTCCAGAAAGAAAAACACTATAAAGGTTGTCAGATTTATCGATATGCTTATTTGCAATATTTAGCCCAACCAATGTTTTGCCTGCACCAGGAACGCCTGTCACAAAGCAGATGGATTTACACGATTTTTCCTTTGAATGACGGATGATGTCAGAAATAGCATCGGAAGTTTGGCTCAGATTGATTGCGCTGGCATCACTACGCGAAATTTCGTCAACAGAATGGCCTTTATACAGTGCCATTGCAGCTTCAATTATAGTTGGTGTAGGACAATATCGGCCTTGCTCCCATTCGGAATGATCGATACTAATACCCTCAGCAAAACACAAGGTCTTATTGATTACATCGCCCAGCAATTGTGCATTGGTCATAATCGGAAGTAACACTTTATCATTCTGTGGCGTAACTGCAATAATCGGAGTTGCATTTTTTACTTCGGTGGCTATAAGTATGGGAGCAATGAATTGATTGTGACTTGTTTCGTGGAAGTTTTTCAAATCTAAGGCATAGTCCCAGACTTGATCTTTGGCATAAGAATGAAATGAGTCTTCGCCGATTTTGAATTCAAGGACAAATATTACAGGGCC
>CAZKAI010000106.1:0-13584 GCA_964550565.1 uncultured Pirellulales bacterium | reverse complement strand
CAATCAGTGTAAAACCCTTATTCTGTTTCATTCTAACACTCCTTTAAAAAGTCGGCCTTAAATCGGATTACTTATAGAATTGTATTCTCGTACATTATGGATTACTTTCCAAGTCGGCGGTTCAAGTCCTGCGTCAGTCGATACAGGGACGATCATTGTATTCGTAGGTTTTCTTGTCTTGCCCAGTTTTATTGCATGGCATTTGCTCAACTGTTCGGTCGCGAGAGTCTAGACAATATTTCAAAGAACAATTTATGTAACCAATTGTTATTATTTAGCTTCTAACGGGGTGATAATGCTTCTTTTCAAAAATATTTTTCATGATAATATATTTGGTTTCCGTTCAATATACGCGCTAAATCATTATTTAAGTTTCGCCCGTTAGTTCGTCAAAAAGCCATCATAAGTTATATCGTACTGTTTTTATCGTTATGGCTTCAACGCCACTTTTTACAAAAAAATCACCATTTTTACCAAAGGAATGCGGGAAAACAACTGAGACGATACCGGCAAGCTTATCTGCAATACTGCATATATCACCATAACTCATTAAAATATAAAATCTTACTATTTCTTATGTGAGGGCGGTACTGTTGCTGTCTCATATACAGTTTCTCATGAGGCTTTGGAACAACCAGAAAGCATAGAATACGTTTTGAGTCGGATATATCAGAAGATTAAATACTACCACCGTTAAGATTTATTCTGCGTGGTGCCCGGAATTTCAATGGAGCATATAAAACAGGCTTTATCAACTATTTGATCTTCTCCAGCGGTGTAAAGTAGAGGAGTCAGCCGGGGAAACAATCTATTGATGCTGTGCTGGTTTGGACCCACACAAATAAACCGTAACTGATTTGTGTGCGTTGATTTGCCACGGCCAGTTGGATTTACCTTACTTTCAAAGAGATTGCAGGAGAAAGTATGTTAGCATATCTGTCAATTAGTAAAAAAAGAAAAAAATGACTCCAATATGTCATTTACAAATGGGAATTGATATTGAATATATGGCAAGGTAATCGATTTACCCTGGCTATTATAAAAGGATATCTTCGTGGGACTCTTTTTACATAATTAAATCTGATTCCTGGGTTGTGTGCGGGACTGGCGTTTTTAATGTTATGAATGTATATAGGTAATGACGATATATGATAGTTCAAAGTCTATACGCATGAGTACATGGTATATTGAATCAAGATATGTGGATTTTTTGTGTGTATTAGATTAAATAATAAACCTTACAAAAATATTTCCGGAATGTCAAAGATATAGAACGCAACGCCATCGGTTTGGACCTGAGTTTCTTGTGCTTCTAATGATTTCTGGATATTCTGCCGATTCCACAGCAGATAATTATTACAAACTTAACGAGATTAAAAACTCGGGGAACCTAATTAAGTCGGACAAGAAATGCCCGGCAGATGTCTATGGGAAATGATTCGATCGAATATTATTTGTTCATGGAGAGCGACAGTATGTTTCAGAAAACAGCGTCATTATTTGTATTAAGTATCGTTTTATGTGCTGGTTTTGTGAGGGCGGATTTGTCCATTGCGGGCGTATTTGGGGATCACATGGTTCTGCAGCAGCAGCGTCCGATCCCAGTCTGGGGGAGGACGGGAACCGGTGAACAGGTGACAGTGAAGCTGGCAGGGCAGGAGAAGACGGCTAAGGTCGGGGCGGACGGCAAGTGGATGGTGAACCTGGAGTCTTTGAAAGCTGGCGGACCGTATACGATGACGGTTGCGGCCGGAGAGAAGGAGATCGAATTCAAGGATGTATATATTGGCGAGGTGTGGCTCTGTTCGGGTCAATCGAACATGGATATGACTGTGGCCAAAGAGGACCGCTATTGGTGCGGGGTGATTAATGAGGAACAGGAAGTGGCCGCGGCAAAATACCCGCTGATCCGTATGTTTGATGTGCCGTTTGTGACCCGGGATGAAGTACAGGAGGATGTGGAAGGACAGTGGGAAATCTGCAGCCCGGAGACGGTGGGGCATTTTTCAGCCGTGTCTTACTTTTTCGCACGCGACCTGTATCAGAAGCTTGACGTGCCGGTCGGACTGGTCGTTTCATCCTATGGAGCAAGCACCGCAGAGGCGTGGACCAGTCGGGAGGCGCTGAATGCCCGGCCGGAACTGCGATTCCTGCTGGAAAACTATGCCAAAAAATGCGAAGCGTATGACCGCGGAAAGATCAGGGCGGACTATGAGGCAAGCCTGGTCAAGTGGCAGCAGGAATCGGAGAAGGCCAAGGCGGAAGGTAAAAAGGCCCCGCGCAAGCCCGGTGAGCCGCGCGATCCTCATACAGACCAGCACAACCCCTGCGTGCTCTATAACGGGATGATCGCGCCGCTGGTGCCGTACGCGATCCGGGGAGCGATCTGGTACCAGGGTGAATCGAACGGGCCAACGCACAGCGTCTATGATGTAATTATGGAGACGGTGATTCGCAACTGGCGGCAGGCGTGGGGGCAGGGCGAGTTTCCGTTTTTCTACGTGCAGCTTGCCAACTACGGCAGTCCGAGCGAGGAACCGTGCAAGGGCGGCAGCACGACCGAGGTGCGATACCGGCAGCTTCGGAACCTGTTGATCCCGAATACCGCGATGGCAACGGCGGTCGATATCGGGGACGCCAAGAATGTCCATCCGAAGAATAAGCAGGAAGTGGGACGGCGGCTGGCGCTGGCAGCTCGGAGCAGGGTGTATGGTGAAGATATTGTCTACTCGGGTCCGATCTATGATTATATGCTGATTGAAGGTAATTCCGTACGGCTGCATTTTATTCATAACGGCGGTGGGCTTCGATCACGCGACGGCAAACTGGAGGGCTTTGCGATTGCGGGCGCTGATGGGAAGTTTGTCTGGGGCCAGGCAAACATTGACAACGACTGCGTTATAGTGTCCAGCCCTTCGATTGAAAAACCGACCGCGGTTCGTTACGGGTGGAACGACGACCCGACGATCAGTTTGTATAACGCGGAGGACCTGCCGGCATCGCCCTTCAAGACGGATGAATAGGATTTATTTTAAGGATAAAATACGATGAATGCAAAATCGGTTCTATGGACAGTGCTGGCAATTCCCGCGATGATGTCAGCGGTAACCGCAGATACGTCAACAGAGTTATGGTATGATAAGCCTGCGGAGCATTGGAACGAAGCTCTGCCGGTGGGAAACGGGCGGATGGGGGCGATGGTGTTCGGGGGGCTTGTCGAAGAACGCCTCCAGTTCAACGAGCAGACGCTGTGGACCGGCACCAACCGAAGCCAGGGTTGGCTGGATCCGACGCGGACCAATGAAAACACCCGCGACGGTGCGATGGGTGCCTATCAGCCGTTTGGGGATGTGCGGCTGACGTTTTCGGCGGATCACAGAGATGCGGCCGATTACCGGCGCGAGCTTGATTTGGTGACGGGGATTGCAGCGACAACTTACCGCGTCAACGAGGTCCGCTTTGTGCGTGAGGTGTTCGCTTCGTTCCCAGACCGGGTGATTGTTATCCGGCTCAGTGCGGATAAACCGGGAAGTGTTTCGTTCCGGGCGGCTCTGCAGGATACTGAGCGGGGTCTGCTGGCGGCGGCGAAGACAAAAGCGTCGGAAGGACGGCTTGATTTTGCGGGTAAACTGTCACGACCCCAAAAGGCGGATGAACGTGATTTAAGCTGGAATGACATGGCCTACCACGCGGCACTGCGGGTGCTGGCGGAGGGCGGAAAGGTGGAAATGGTCAACGGTCAGATATCGGTGACGGGGGCAGACGCGGTGACGCTTCTGCTGGCGGCGGCCACTGATTATGTACAAGACCCGGTGAAACATTACCGGGGATCGCTGCCGGGGCCTAAGGTCGATTCTGCGATCCAGCAGGCATCGAAACTATCCTTTGCGCAACTGCGCCAACGGCACCTTGCGGACTACCAGGAGATGTTCGGGCGGGTAAGCCTTCGGCTGGAGGAAACGGCGAACTCGGCGCTGCCTACGGAATGCCGGCTGATCGAGTACGGCCAGGGAGCCGACGATCCGACCCTGGAGGCGTTGCTATTTCAATACGGCCGTTACCTGCTGATCAGCTGCTCCCGACCGGGGGGGCTGCCGGCAAACCTGCAGGGGCTGTGGAATTACGAAGTGAAGCCGGCGTGGTACTCGGGGTATACGACAAATATCAACGTGGAGATGTGTTACTGGCCGGCGGAGACGGCGAACCTGGCTGAGTGTGCCGAGCCGCTGTTTGACTGGCTGGAGAATCTGGCCATAACGTATCAGTATAACCCGGATCCCAAGCTGCGGACAGAGCTGGGCTGGCTGATTTACAGTACAAATAATCCCTTGGGCGGCAATAGCGGCTGGGCAGTTCACCTGCCAGGCAGTGCATGGCTTTCGCAGCATTTCTGGGAGGCCTGGGCTTTCGGCGAGGACAAGGAATTTCTGCGGAAACGGGCCTATCCAATGCTGCGGGAACTGACGCGAATGTGGGATGCACGATTGGTCGAGGGGCGCAACGGCACGCTGGTCACTCCGGACGGATGGTCGCCGGAGCATGGGCCGGTTCGTCGACCGGACGGGAGTATTTACATCAAAGAAGGCGACCGCACCCCCCATCCAGGTGTCAGTTATGATCAGCAGATTATCTGGGACCTGTTTACCAATTTTATCGAAGCGTCCCAGGCTCTGGGCGAGGACATGCAACTGCGTGATCGCATTATTGAGCGGCGGGGGCGGCTTCTGGGGCCAAAGATCGGGCGATGGGGGCAGCTCCAGGAATGGATGGAGGACGTGGACGATCCCAAGCAGGATTACCGTCATTTTTCGCATCTGTTCGCACTGCACCCGGGGCGGCAGATCAGCCCCCTGACAACGCCGGATTTTGCCAAGGCAATCCGGGTCACGCTGAATTCGCGCAGTGACGGGAGTGTAGGCTGGAGCCGGGCGTGGAAGGTGTGCTTCTGGGCAAGGCTGCATGATGGGAATCGGGTTGGCAAGCTGCTGCGTTCGGTACTCGAGTACGTGCCGGCCAAAAGCCGAAAAAGTGGGACGCTGCCAAACCTGTTCGGATCTGGTCCGCCTTTCCAGATCGAGGCCAATTTCGGCTATACGGCGGGTGTCGCGGAAATGCTGCTGCAGAGTCACGTGAGGGACAAAAACGGTCAATGGCTGATTGACCTGCTGCCGGCGCTGCCTTCGGGGTGGAAAGAAGGGGAAGTCAAGGGATTGCGGGCACGCGGGAGGATGACCGTGGATATCGCATGGAAGGACGGCAAGGTGACCGGGTACAAGATTCATTCGGACCAGCCAAGGAAGGTGGCTGTGCGCGTCAATGGGCAAATGGAAACATTTCAGACGGAAAGTCGCAGACAATAAAATGGGATAAAGCAGGGGCATTTGAAATCCAATCATGCTCTTCCGTAATGTGTTGACCTGGACCTTTTCAATCCGGCCAGGAAGCGTTCATGCTCTGCTTTTCCGAGTGCAATATGCACTTTTTATGTAAAATGATGTGTATCTCTCTAATTCATTTAGTTGTTTATAATCACAGCGAATTGCACCGAAAAATATGTTTCATTTAGAGTGATATTTCTGCAGCAGCCGAAATCTTGCGGGAGATTCGTTCGTGATTTGCTTGAAGATACGGCTGAAGTAATTGCGATTTGGAAAGCCTGTTAATGCGGCGACTCGTTCGATTGTCTCCGTGCTGTGCAACAATAAATGAGATGCCTGTTTGATGCGGATTTCGGTTACATAGGCTGCAGGTGAAGTTCCGAGGTGTTTTCTGAACATTTTTGAAAGCCCTTCGATACTCATGCAAGCTATGTCAGCCAGATGAGAATTTGTCAGTTTTTGGCTGGCATTCTTCTCTATATACCGTAATATCTCATTCAGTACAGCGGGGCGTTCTTTCATCCACTGTATATTCGAGTGGGCCATGACCACATTTAACAAAGCAAGACTATTGCGATAGATGGCATCCGTAGGCTCATACCTGGTATTCTTGACAATCAGTTTTTGAATGTCCCGAATCAGGAATAATTCTGTTTTGGTCGGCCTCAAGAGAATGGGAACGGCCTGCATAGGGCTAACTGAGAGGTTCAGGCTAAATGACATCCAGAAGTTTGGGACCGGGTTTGCTCCAAGGCAATGAAAGAACTGATGGTCCGGGATCAACATGATGTGCTCTGGGGTGATCTCATGGAATTTATCGCCAAAACTAACGCAGTGCCCTGGCTTTGAATTGTAATAAAGACGCCAGAAAGGACTAAAAACACTCGGAAAATTCCAGGTTTTGTTCCTGGGCAGAAAACCCACTTCATGAATCAGTAAACCTGTATGGTCAAATTCAGTTCCCAGGGGATAATACTCAATCCCCACGCCGGAAAAGGGCTGGCTATAAGCCCCGACATTAATTCGTATTAGTGCAGGATCAGACATAAAATATACTATAAAGGACATAGACTGTTTTGTCAAGCCTGCTTAAAATTCATGCTGATAATAGGTTGAATGCAACTATCGAAAACGGTGCATCGATCTGTCGAACTCCCCCAACTTATTTCGGAGATTGAAATGAAACGTTACGGAAGTGTTATTCAAGTCAAAGAAGAAAAAAAGGCTGAATATGTAAAACTGCACGCCGATGTCTGGCCCGGCGTTCTCAGTATGATCAAAGAATGCAATATCCGAAACTATTCGATTTACCTGCGAAAACTATCTGATGGCAAGTACTACTTATTCAGTTATTTTGAATATACGGGGCAGGATTTTAATACGGACATGAATAAAATGGCCGCCGACGAAACCACTCAGAAATGGTGGGATGTCTGTAAACTCTGTCACGAACCACTGACTGACTGTGCTGAAGGTGAATGGTGGGCATCGATGGAAGAGGTGTTTCACCTGGATTAAGCCGGCTCCGGAGGTTTAAAAAAAATCAGGCGGTGAATTTGTCGGATTCCGTTTTAACGGCACAAGCCTGGCGATAGAGAAAATGGGTGAGTCCAAACAAGACCATCAATCTGAATCAAGAAAGGACGCCTATGAATTCAAATAAGCATGCCGAATTATGGGCAGTCTGTTGTGGTCTGTTGCTGACTATGTTCGCTGTCGTGCAGGCTGCAGAATCCGCCGCACATCCACTGGACGCATATAACGTTGTCTGGGATACACCGAGCAGGGATTCGGCGGAATCGATGCCGTGCGGCGGACATGATATCGGTCTGAATGTCTGGGTTGAAAACAAGGATGTCATGTTTTACATGCAGCGCAGCGGCAGTATTGCCGAAAACAACGAATACCTGAAGCTGGGGCGCATCCGTCTCCGTCTGGATCCAAATCCCTTTGTGCAGCGTCCCCGACTGAGTGTCAGCGGTGAACACATGCATCCGGCGTCGCAAGTCATTGATGGCAATCCAAAAACGAAATGGTTCGTATTGGGTTCAAAGCAGGCCTGGATACTGCTGGATTTCGACTCGACCGGTTTCCGAGCTGACAGTTATGCGCTGACTTCAGCAGAAGACTGCCCCGGACGCGATCCGAAAAACTGGACGTTATCCGGTTCCAACGACGGCAAGACCTGGATGATTCTGGATCAGCGTCAAGATGAAGAATTCTCTGGGCGCAATCAGACGCGACGTTTTACCATCGCCGCCCCCAAGACCTATCCTATTTATCGGATTAATTTTGATAACGACGGGGATCCGGATTTCCAGCTGGCTGAAATCGCGTTGTTTGCAGGAAATGAGGATATCATCAAGACCGCCAGGGAGATGAGCTTGAATACAAAGGCGAGTTTTCGACAGGAATTGAAACTGCGGCAGGGATTTGTTGAAATCCAGGGTGGCACAACGATCGAAGGTCAGCCGCTGATGGCGACGCTGAAGATCTGGTGCGAGACGGCGCGTCCGATTATTCATGTGGAGATGGATGCCAACCGTGATGTCAGCGTTGATGCGGCGTATGAAAACTGGCGATTGGAAGATGAGAATCTGGCGAAAAATAATCGCCGCCGACGATCCTGTTTTATGTTTGATCAGTATCCCGGGATGATTACTTTAAGCAGGGACATCATTCAGTTTGCTGATCAAAGTGTGTTATTCTATCATCGTAATCCAAATAATGACCAGGTCCCCGGGATTCTGCTGGCACAGCAGGGATTAAAAACGTCTGCGGATGAAATCAGTGACGATATTGACGGACGTACTTTTGGTGGGATGCTGGTTGGAGAAAATTTTATTTCTGCTGGCGAAACCACCGGACAGTATCAGGTCTCGCCCTATAAAGCATGGCATTTGAAATCACAAAAATTGTCACAAAAACATCATCTTCGTATTATCACCCATATCGACCAGACCGATACGGTGGCCCGGTGGCAGTCGGATTTACAGACACAAGTCAACGCATCCGCCGGTAATCTTGAAGCCTCACGGACCGATACCCAGGCCTGGTGGGCTGCGTTTTGGGATCGCAGCTGGATTTGCATTAACCCTGATCGGCCTGATCCATCCAGCAAGGCCTGGCGTGCGGCACGCAACTACAATCTTTTCCGCTATCAGTTGGGCTGTAACGCCTCTGGTGAATATCCCACGAAGTTTAATGGCGGCAATCTCACCGTCGATACCGTTTTGATTGACGGAAATAGTTTCAGTCCTGACTGGCGTGATTGGGGGGGCGGGGTTTTCACGGCTCAAAACCAGCGGCTTGTGTACTGGCCGATGCTTAAATCGGGTGATTTTGATGCTATCCTGCCGCAGTTTGAACTGTATCGAAAGGCCCTGGGGGGTGCCCGCGCCCGTGTCAAAAAGCATTTTGGTCACGACGGAGCTGTTTACTCAGAATATATCGGCGTGCCCGGGATTGCCATAGGTAACGGATGGGGATGGGAAAACGGAGGTCGAAAAAGAGGCACGGAAGTTCCATTTGGTGACCCGCGTGCCAACGCAGACAGGGGGTATAATGACCTCGTCGAAGCCGGTGTGATGGCCAATCCAAGCATTTCCTATCACTGGGAGTCTCAGCTCGAACATGCCTATATGATCATGGAATATCATCGTTTCACCGGGATGGATATCAGCCCGTACATGCCGTTTATCGAAAACTCTGTACTCTTTTTTGATGAACACTATCGTATGCGTGAAAAAATTCGTTCAGGAAAGGAATTGAATTCTAAAGGCAAGCTTGTGATTTATCCTTCGACGTCCTGTGAGACCTATCGAGGGGCGACCAATCCGGTGGATATTGTTTCGGGATTGCGTGCTTGTCTGGAAGGGATACTTCAACTGAATGACAGTCTGCTTGGACTGCGGGATAAGGCGTACTACCGGACGGTTTTAAGTACAATTCCTGATTATCCATTCGGTGAGATTGACGGCTATCCCGTGATGAAGCCCGCGGAATCGTATCTGTCGATCAAAAATGTAGAGTGTCCGCAATTTTATCCATTGTTTCCGTTTAACCGGTTTGATTTGCAGGGCAAAGAAAACAACCTGATGCAGATGTTCCGTAATACCTGGCAGTATGACAGGACAATCGCAAAGGGCATGGTGCAAAGCTGGCATCAGGACGGCATCTTTTTTGCCCGGATGGGTATGACCAAAGAAGCCGCGGAGTATAATCTGAAAAAGCTGGATGACAGCCCTCGCCGTTACCCGACCTTCTGGGGCCCGGGTCACGACTGGGTCCCGGACCACAACTGGGGCGGCAGCGGCATGATCGGTTTGCAGGAGATGCTGATGCAGACGATGGGCGAGAAGATATATCTTTTACCCGCCTGGCCGAAAGAGTGGGATGTCGATTTTAAACTTCATGCTCCCTATAAAACCATTATTGAGGGAACCGTAAAGAACGGGAAAGTGGAGAGCCTGAAAGTGTCCCCTCAAAGTCGTTTCAAAGACGTCCAGATTTGCACCAAATAGTAACATGTTAAATATCAGACAACTTTTAGAGAGATAGTGAATGATCAGTATTCTTCCTAATCCGTTGCTGGGAACAGGATTTCATGGTGTCGGTGCGATGTTGGCAGCCAACTGTTATGCTCCGCAGAAACTTGTAAGCCGCTGGTCGTGGGAAATATTCTGGATGGTGCAGGCCTCCTGGTGCTGGCTGCTATGGCCGATCATCGGGGCACTGCTGACAATCCCGGATTTGCCGAATGTCCTGTCTGATGCAATCCGGGAATGTCCAACGGCTATGGTCTGGTTATTTTTATTCAGCATGGCCTATGGTATTGGCGGGATTACCTTTAATCTGTCGATTCGATATATTGGCTTCTCGCTGACGTATGCCATTGCGGTTGGACTTTCAGCAGTACTGGGTACACTCGTGCCGCCGCTGGTACGCGGCCAGTTCGGTACCATCCTTTCAAAAACGGGCTCCGGTTGGGTCCTGTCCGGCGTGGCGATCGGCGCGATAGGTATTGCAGTCTGCGGCCTTGCCGGCCGGCTCAAAGAACGCGACCTGGCCGCTCAAGCTTTTGGAGCCGGCGAGTTTAATTTGCTTAAAGGATTGGGGCTATCGCTGATTGCCGGCGTGTTGTCGGCTGTGTATGGATTTGCTCTTACAGTGGCCGAACCAGTCGCCAGAATCGCGGAGTCTTACGGCGCCGGACACTGGAAAGGCAATGTGATTTACCTGACCGCCAACACCGGAGCCTTTGTAACCTCGACGGTGTATTGTATATTTCTGATGACCAGAAATCGTTCATTCGGTGAATTTGTCCGGCTCAAAGACGGTCCCGAACAATCCGGCCTGTTGCGTAATTATGTCTTCGCGATGTTGACCGGCACCCTCTGGTACGGCCAGTTCTTTTTCTACAATCTTGGCCATGTACGCATGGGCCAGTATGAATTTACAAGTTGGGCGATTCATATGATAATGCTGGTATTGTTCAGCAATCTAACCGGCATCCTGCTTTGCGAATGGAAAGATTGCTCAACTCGTACGCGCATCGTGATTGTATTTGGATTGCTGGTGCTTATTGTCTCAGTGTTGTCTCTGACCTACGGTAACCACTTGGGTGAGCAGGCAGTCTTGCAGCAGAGATTTACCATGGATTTAAACACGCGATATAATTAACGGGAGACAGAGTTATGGGTATGTTTGATACCGTAGGAAAACAAACAGGAATCCTGGGTCGGAAAGAGAATACCTTGAAGAAATTAGAGCGGATGCGGACAACCCTTATTCATCGGGAACCGGATCGTGTGCCAATCAGTGAT
Organism: uncultured Pirellulales bacterium; assembly: GCA_964550565.1. GTDB lineage: Bacteria > Planctomycetota > Phycisphaerae > Sedimentisphaerales > Anaerohalosphaeraceae > Anaeroglomus. The sequence goes on along the minus strand of CAZKAI010000106.1, from coordinate 2,381 downwards.
TTCTTCTGGGGCGGTTTTATCAAACGCTGGAGAGAGGAGCTTGGCCTGCCGGATGATGCGAATCCGTATTACTACTATGATTTGGACTGGATTGTGACAGTACCCAATATGGACCCGAAAATTCAGTCGTTTGAAACGCTGAAAGAAGACCATGAGGAGGTCGTCGTCAAGACTGGCTATCGTGCGACAATGCGTAAGAAATTCGACGCCCCGATGCCGGAATTTATCGGCTTCGATACGGACTCGATAGACAAGCTTGAAGCGTTTGAGTTTGATGACGCATACGATAAACGTCGCTACTGCGAAGCGGGTGACAATCAGATCGCCGGGGTCGGAGACGGCTTCGAAAGAAATTCACCAGCATGGACCAAAACCGTGAAATCCCTGTATCCGGATTTTCCGGTCTTCGGCAGTATTGCTGAAGTTAACGAGTGTCTAACCCGCCTGGTCGGTCCGGAAAACAACATGCTATGGATTGGCATGTATCCCGATAGAATGGGCCAGCAAATCAATCGCATCGGACAGTTTTATCTGGACTGCGCCAAAGCGCAGATCGATGCAGCCAAGGGGTTGCTCGACGGTTTTGTCATCTGGGGCGATGTTGCCTATCGCAACAATATGTTCTTCTCTCCTGATTACTGGCGTGAATACTTCAAACCGTGGGTAAAGGCGATTTCAGATTATGCCCATTCGAAAGGATTGATGGTCATTTATCACGGCTGCGGCAATATCAATAAAATCTTCAGGGATTTCATCGAGATCGGAATTGATGCCATGAATCCGCTGGAGGCAAAGGCTGATCTGGACGCGGTTGAATTGCGGCGAAAATATGGCCAGGTATTCGGCATCTGCGGAAACAGTAACATCCAGATATGGGAAACGGGTGACAAAGAGGCGATTCGCAAGGAAGTCCTCCGCAAACTGAATGCGGCCAAGGGCGGGGGGTATATTTTCCAGTCTGACCATTCCGTGGCAAGCAATGTCAGCGGGCTGACATATGATTATATTGTCCATCTGGTGCGAAAATATGGAAAGTATCCCATGCAACTAAGTGAATTTGATATTGCTATGTAAAGAATATAAGTATTTCGGGATCAACTTTTGTTAAATGACGGATAGTAGGCCTCATAAGGGCCCAAATCTATGGGTATTGGATACATAATTATTAATACGTATTGATTTATAACGACTAAATCCAGCTTCATTGTTAAACAAATTAAGCAGGTCACATACCGCAAGTTTCTTAATTTGCTTAAAAAGAATCAAAAAGTAACACGATAAAAATTATCGGCTAATAAGGATTACTAAAACAGGAATTTAAACCCCTTCATTGTATACCTGTCATCCTATTGGAAACCATATAAGAGCATCAAAAAAGCGATTTTAAAAGGAAATATAAAATTTTTTATGCACTTTATTTCTTTTGTCGGTGATAACCAAATAGTAAAGAAAGGATCAATAGCTGTTATGGATGTAAGTCGAGATAATCCGGAATATAAGTCTTATATTTGCCTATTGGCGACAAACCAAAGACGGATATACGGTTTTATTTACGCGATGGTTCCTAACCATTCGATATCGGATGATATCATGCAGGAAACAACCCTGCGAATGTGGGAGCATTTTGATAAATTCCAGGAAGGAACAAATTTTGCTGCATGGGGAATCTGTATTGCCAGAAATTTGGTGATGCAATACTACCAGAAACAGAAACGAAAAGGGTTGACTTTCGATATCGAAGCACTGGAAAATCTTATTGATCAGTCTGATGTTTTCGAGTCAAAAGATGATCAGGTCGAAGCCTTACGCGGCTGTTTTAAGAAATTAAAGGACCACGAGCGTAAACTGCTTGAGATGCGATACATCCAAGGGGATTCTGTCCGAAAGATTGCTGAACATGTTAATTTGACCACAAGTCATTTGTATCGAGTTATTGCACGAATTCATAACGTACTTTTAAAATGCATAAAACTACGGCTGGCTTCATAGGATAGGCGATGGAAGACAAAACACTATTAGATATAGCGGTCTATACCATGAAACTGGTTGATCAAACCATCAACGATGATGAGTTTGAGAGATTAAACTCCCTCATATTATCAGACAGTCGGGCAGCACGCCATTATAATCAACTGATGATGGCGATAAGCAATTTTCAGGAGAGAAGCAAAGAAATCATTTCGGATGAGGCGTCCAATGACAGTGTTTTGCTGAAGGAATTCTGGGATTCTCTGGCTGCGTGTGAAAAAGATGCTCAGTCGATTATTGTTGTCCGGGAGGAAATGCCTCGAGAACCAATACAAAAAGAGAGTTTGGCACAACATCCCAAACGAAAAATCAATAAGTTTCATTTCGCCACATTAGTAATCAGTATGGCGGCA
>CAZKAI010000105.1:0-13670 GCA_964550565.1 uncultured Pirellulales bacterium | reverse complement strand
ACTGCCGGGTGGATTTAGAAGATTTTGCCATTATTGCCGGGGCGTGGAATACCCAGTCTGAGGCTGCCGACCTCAACGGTGACGGCCAAATTACACTTCTGGATATGGTCCAACTGGCCTCCGACTGGCTCCAGTGCAATCGCGATCCCGCCTCAGAATGCTGGTAATGCTGATGGTATTATATCGACAATTAAATGCTTAAGGTGGACTTTCTCTATAGCATGAAACATATCCCAATTTGTATATTCATTTGACCTTTCTCCATTAATCTGGTATGACATCCATAAAATGAATTTGAAAAAGAACTCGAGATTGCTCGGAGAACTATATGGACCCTCTGTTCTTGTCGCGCCTGCAATTTGCGATCACACCGTTTATTCATTTCCTGTTTGTGCCGTTGACCATTGGTCTTGCCATTATGATTGCAATCATGGAAACATGGTATGCCCGTACCGGCGAAACGAGGTATCAGCAGATGGCCAAATTCTGGGGTAAACTGTTTCTGATTAATTTTACGGCCGGCATCGTAACCGGGATTGTGCTGGAATTCCAATTCGGGATGAACTGGGCCCGATATTCTGAATATGTCGGGGATATCTTCGGCTCGCTGCTGGCTGTTGAAGCGACCGGCTTTTTTTTCCTGGAATCGACCATGATCGGCGTATGGATCTTCGGCTGGAACAAGCTGTCCGCCCGAGCACACGCCATTGTCATGTGGCTGGTGTCCATTGCGACCTGTGGTTCGGCCTTCTGGATATTGACAGCCAACGCCTGGATGCAAAATCCGGTGGGCTTTGAAATTCGTAACGGGCGTGCTGAACTTACGGATTTAATGGCGATTTTGATTAATCCCGCGGCGGTCTATTCCATTATTCACACTGTCAGCGCATCCATGCTGGTCGGAGCTTTCTTTGTCATGGGCATCAGCGCCTGGCATCTGCTCAAAAAAAATCAGGCGAGCTTCTTTTCCACCTCGTTCAGGATTGCCCTGGTCATCGGCAGTATTGGCCTTCTTGGCATGTTGTTTGGAGGGGATATGCTCGGCAGCGAGATTGCCCGGGTTCAGCCGGCCAAACTGGCGGCGATGGAATCCCACTGGGATACGACCGGTAATGCTCCGATGAATCTATTGGCCTGGCCGGATGAGCAAAAGGAGGACAACGCATTTGAATTTCTGACAATCCCCGGCGGCTTGAGCCTGCTGGCGTTTAAGGATGCCGGTCACGAAGTCATCGGTTTGAAGGATATCCCCGCCGATATGCGGCCTCCGGTAGCCATGACCTTTGTGAACTTCCGCCTGATGGTAGCCATTGGATTTGCGATGATTGCCCTGATTGCTTTCGGCTGGCTGCGATGGAAGAATCTTTCTTCCCCGCTCTGGTATCTGCGGCTGCTGGTGTGGTTTATTCCCCTGCCCTATATTGCCTGCAATGCGGGCTGGATTATGACTGAGGTGGGCCGTCAGCCGTGGCTGGTATATCATGTTATGAAAACCGCCGACGGTGTCACCGAGGGCCTGCAGACATCGCAAGTGGTTTTTTCGCTGGCAGTGTTAACCCTTTTGCTGACAGTCATCACGGGGATTGTTGTCTGGCTTATTATGAATCACTGCCGCAAAGGTCCGGTACTCATTGAACAATAGGAGACTGATGATATGGCTCTCGAAATAGTATGGTTTTATCTATGGGGTTTACTCTGGGCGATCTATTTTATGACCGACGGCTTCGATCTCGGTGTCAGTATGCTGCTGCCGTTTCTGGGCAAAGACGAGACCAGCAAACGTATGCTGTACAATGCGATCGGACCGTTTTGGGATGGAAATGAGGTCTGGCTGATTACCGCCGGCGGGGTGACCTTTGCCGCGTTTCCGAAAACGTATGCGGTGATGTTCAGTTCGTTCTATAGTGCTCTGACTCTGCTGCTGGTTGCCCTGATTATTCGCGGCATCTCCTTTGAATACCGCAACAAGGTCGAATCCGTACGTTGGAAAAAATGCTGTGACGGTTGCCAGTTTGTCGGCAGCGGATTGATTGCACTGCTGATTGGCGTGGCTTTTGCCAATATCTTCCGCGGCCTGCCGATAGAAAGTGGAATCTTTAAGGGGAGTCTTGTGGGGCTTTTAACTCCTTATGGGATCTGCGGCGGCGTCTTTTTTATCACACTCTTTCTCCTGCATGGAGCACTCTGGCTGGGAATCCGAACCGATGGCCCCCTGCAGGCTCAATCCAGGCGAACTGCACAGGGATTGTGGATGGCTGTATTGATTATCATGGTTATCTTTCTGGCCTACAGCTATCTGGAAACCAAACTCTATGCAAACTACTTTGAAAGTCCATTCTTGTTTGTGATTCCCCTGACTGCAGTGGCGCTGCTGGTGGTTTGTCGAGTTTATCTGGCCCAAAACTCTCCTTGGAAAGCGTGGTTTGCATCGGCGGGGTTCATCATTGCAACTACGTTTTTCTGTATCGTCGGGCTGTATCCGAACATGCTGCCGTCCACAATCGATCCCGTCGCAAATAGTATTACCTGTCATCATGCTGCTTCGAGTGCATTGACTTTAAAAATCATGCTGGGCGTGGTATTGCTGTTTATCCCCCTTGTCCTCGGATATCAGATATGGGCTTATTCACTATTCAGCAAAAAAATTCAGCAGGAACAACTGGTTTATTAGCCATAAAAATATGTGAATGAAAAGCAGTTATGATCCCGGCTTTTCAGATTTGGATGTTATAAGCTGGGTATCCCCCAGTGCATTATATCTGCCGAAATTTTTCCGGAATTCCCGCAGGCTCATGCCTTTTTCTTTATAAAAATATCGGGCAATGTGCTCGATGCCGGTGAATTCCATATCCATCGTAATCTGCTGGATCGAAAGGTCGGTTTCAGCAAGCAGGGTGCAAATATGCCCAATCCGTACCTTCTGGATTTCTTTGTGCACGGAATGTCCCAGTGCGGCCATGAATTTCGTGTAAAGATTTCGGCTGGATACTGCGACTTCGCTGGACACGTCCTCTACGGAGAGGGATTCTTTGAAATGGCTGCGTATAAACACCAGCGCCCTGGCTACATCCGGGTCTTCAACAGCCAGGGTGTCGGTCGATTGACGCGGTACAACATGGGAAGGGGCGTGAGGGATGATTTGTCCCTTCATTTTCTCGCCCTGCATCAGGCGGTCCAGCAACTCTGCTGCCTCGTACCCGGCCTTTTCCGAGTGCAGGGCCACGCTGGACAGCGGCGGATCGGTCAATTCGCAGATTAACGGGTCGTCATCCACGCCCACCACGGCAATCTGCTCGGGCACCGGAATTTGTGCCGATTTGCAGGCTTCAAGTATCGACCGTCCCATATCATCATTGCAGGCCATAATGCCAGTGGGTTTGGGCAGGGATATCAACCAGTCGCTTAACCGCTTCCGCTGTTTTTCCGAGGGGCTGCTGATATGCTTCACGGAACAGAAGAAATGATCTGCCTGAAATCCTGCATTTAGAATGTGTTCCATGAAACTGCTGTGGCGATGGGCCGACCAGGCAAGCGTTTCAAAGCCGCAGTAAGCAAAGTGTTTAAATCCGCGTTCCAGCAGATGCTCGGCAGCGAGGACGCCGATTTGATCCGCACTGGTCAGAATCGTCGGGATTTTCGGATGGACCAGAGTCGGGGAGACAATGATGGGGATTTTAAGGGACAGGAACTCTTCAATCCGTTCCGGTTCTCGTACAATGATCCCGTCGGCGTTGATTTTTTTCAATTCAGACATGCGTATCCTGGATCGCCCCTGTTTCCCGTAAAAGGGTGCTTCCCGGTAAAAACTCCAGGGGCCGTGATGCCGGGAGTATTGTGCAATGCCTCGAATCAGCCGGCGCCCATAGGCGTGGGTTGTTTCTATCAGCAAAATGACTTTAGGTGTTTTCTTCATTGATCCGCCGTAAAACAGGTTTCATCGGACTTTTGCATTCTAAATCAGGCCCCTGCGGTCGGCAAGATGATTTCTTAAAATGGTGAATAAATTTCCTAAAATGGTTTTTATCTACACTCCTGTTGCGTTATGCTTTAACCTGTTGAAATACAGTAGTGTTCCGGATCAAAATCCAAAAGGACCGTATTGTGAAATCCAAAGAAAGAGTCAGGCTGGCACTGTCCCGAAAAGGTCGTCCCGACCGCATCCCCATTCAATTCGATTTATGCAAATCCCTGATTGAGTATTATTCAAAGCAATTTCAAATTAATCGCGGTTACAGTTGGTCCTATTACGAAGATTTATCCTATCGTATATCCGCCAATGCGATTCGAACCCGTCTGGGCAGTGACTGCGTGGTGGTCGGCGGCACGATGGCTGCGGATTTTGTGCCCATCCCCGTGCAGGACGATATCACAATCAACGAATTCGGTATGAAGATGAAGCCGACGCAGCTCTATGTCGAAGTGGTGGAGCCTCCATTAAAAACGGCTTCATCCGTGCGTGACATTGAGAACTATCGATTTCCGGACCCCAATGCTCCGGGCCGGTTTGACAAAGCGATTCAGGACATTCAACGATATGGTACTGATTATTTTGTGATCGGCGACTGTGAACTGAGTCTGTTTGAGCTGGCCTGGCAGCTTACCGGCCTGGAAACCCATCTGATGGCCATGGCGATGCAGGAGGATTGGCTGACGGCGCTCTATGATAAAGTCGAGTATTGGACTACTCAGATTGCCTTGAATCTGACTCGAATGGGGGTGGACGCCTTGTGGTTCGGAGAGGATTTGGGGTCGCAGACCTCCACGTTGATTTCTCCTGAGATGTGGCGTAAAACATTTAAACATCGATATATAAGGATGTTTGAACAGGTTAAAAAAGTCAATTCCGATGTGATTTTTATTATGCATTCGGACGGGGCGGTTGCGCCGCTTCTGGATGATTTTATTGAAATGGGCATTCAGGTCTATAATCCGGTTCAGCCGAATGTCCCCGGCTCAGATCCAAAAGAATTAAAGGCCAGATATGGAGATTCTATTTCCTTTTTCGGCGGGATTGATCAGCAGGAATTACTGCCCAAAGGGGATAAAGAAGCGATTCGAAAAGAGATTCGATATCGGTGTGAGGTCCTTGGTTCCAATGGAGGTTATCTGCTGGCCCCGGCCCATATCCTGCAAGCGGATGTCACGCCGGAAACGATTCAGGTGATGATCGATGCCGCCCATGAATTCGGGCAATATTGAAGAAAACACAAAACGACCGACTATCGTGCAATTTTTTAGTGAGGCAAACAATGAAAAAAGAGACTGTGGATAAAGATTCAAAACATGGGGGAAATCAGGGGAACCTGCTGTATCGTAATGCATTCAAAATGAAGCTCAAACCCGGCTTTGCGGCCGAGTATAAACGACGGCACGATGAAATCTGGCCGGAGCTGAGCCAGGTGTTGAAAAACGCTGGCATTTCGGATTACAGCATTTATCTGGACGAAGAGACGAACACCCTGTTTGCTTTTCAGAAACTGGCCCCCGGCCATACAGCCAGTAACCTGCCGAAAGATCCGGTTGTCCGGAAATGGTGGGATTATATGTCCGATATTATGGAATACAATCCGGACCATACACCGGTGGCGATTTCTCTGCGTGAAATGTTTCACATGGATTAGACAGAATCTGACGAAAACAAAGATTGGGGTATAAAACGATGAAGCGAATGATAATGTCAGGATGGTTAGCGGGTCTGCTTTTATCAACCTCTTTATATGCTGCGGTGGCCAATTCCACCAAGAATCCTCCCAACTGGGGGCAGCGTAAATCGGTCTCATGGGATGTCCTGACGCAGGATTTCAAGGATCCCGATATGATTTATGCTCCGTTTATCTTCTGGTTCTGGGATGAACCGCTCAATGCCGACAAAATGGCGGAGATGTCGCGGGTCATGTGTTCCGAGGGATTCAGCCCCGGCTATGCCCATGCCCGCCAATCGATGGTGGGTACCCCCAATCTGGATGAGCAATGGCTGGGCGATCCATGGTTTAATGCCTTTGGCAGTGCGTTGAAAGAAGCGGAGAAAAAGAATAACTATCTGGGCTATTGCGATGAATACTGGTGGCCCAGCTTTCAGGCTCATGGGCGAGTGCTTAAGCAGCATCCGGAACTGAAAGCGGAATCCCTGAACTGGCAGATTATCAAGGCCGCAGGGGGAACGCAAGTCCAGGTGCCGGCCTCATTCTTTGCTATTGCCGCACAGGTGGACAGCCCCGACGGGAAAAAGCTGCCTCGCGAGCCTCTGTATGGCACATGGATTTGGCATCCGGATGCCCAGCCCAATACCCACACCTGCTGGTTCCGCAAGGTTTTTGAACTCCCGGAAGATAGAACAGTCACTTCGGCAAAAATGATCATGACTGCCGATAACGCCTTTGTTCTGTATGTCAATGGAAAACGGATCGGCGAAAGTACCGTCTGGATGAACGCCTCTTCTTTTGATCTGAGCAAGGTGCTTGTGAAAGGCAAAAATGTGCTGGCTGTCGAGGCCAAAAACGTCGATGGACCGTTTGGACTGATTGCGGGATTGGCTGCCGAATGCAATGACGGAGCAGCACTGGAAATTCGTTCCGACAAGACATGGCAGACCTCACTTTCCCCGTCCGAGGGTTTCGAGCGTCCCGGGTATGATGCATCCGCATGGGTATCTGCCAAAGAGATTGCCCAGGCCGGCGCTGCCCCGTGGAATTCCATAGGTAACTTTGAGCAGCCCGCAACGATTCTGGGCAAGACAGTACAGATTATCGGTTCGGATCAGGCTTTTACATGGAAGGCGCCGCGGGGTGGGATGTGGCAAATCTATGTCTTCAACAAATATCACGAATCCGGTATTGATGGCGGGGCGGTCAATACGATTGATGATCGTCTCGGCGATGCCTTTGTTGAGATTGCACTGGAACCTTATGCCCGGCGTATGGGCGACAAAATGGGTAAATCCATTCCCGGCGACTTTATTGACAATGAAGGCGATTACGGCAGGGGGCTGGCGTGGTCTGATGCACTGGATCAGCAATTCAAAAAACGGTATGGACAAGATATCCGTCTGGTCATGCCGCTGATGGTGAATAAGGATGCCGAAGGGCATTACGCACGGGTGCGATGGCAATGGTTTGACCTCGTGTCGGACCTGTATGCCGGCAACTTCCGTAAAGTCACCGATTGGCACGAAAAACGCGGCATGTACACCACGGCCCACGTCTGGGAAGAAGGCCTTCCTCCGCAAATTAACGCTGTCGGCGACCACATGAAAATCCTGCGGGCCTTAACCATGCCCGGGCAGGACTGTCTGGGAAGAAAACCGCTTCGCGTGCATGATTTCAAGGAAATCGAATCGGTGGCGGAATTCGGCAATGTGCGTGCGGCCACCGAACTGATGGGCGCCGGTGCTTTTGAGGGCAAGCCGTGGGGGACTTTCAACCCGGTTTTTCTGAAACAGGCCATTAATGCCGTCACCGCCTGGGGCATGAGTCATGTCATCCCTCACGGTGTATTCACGGCCCGCAAACTCACGGGCAATCCCTGGCCGCCGGACTGGTATTCGGACAATCCGATGTATCCTTATCTGGACCGCTGGACGGATTTTACCCGTCGTGCCAGCTACATCAACTCCATGGGGTGTGCCGTCCCCGATGTGCTCCTGTATAATCCCATGGAATCCGCGTGGATGAATGCAGAGGCCGCAGTTCTGGATGCAGAAATGTGGTCCATGCCGGAAAATAACCCGGGCGGCAAACGAATCAATACGATTGATAAAGTCTATGCGGCGGCAATTGATGAACTGACTAATGCACGCATCGAATTTCTGATTGGCGATCGGTATTATCTCAAGCAGATGGAGGTGAAAAACGGAACACTGGTCAGGGGTGAGTTTTCATTCCGGACGCTGGTTCTTCCGCCGCTGGATATCCTGACGCTGGAGACCGCAGAGAAAATCGTTGAGTTTGCTAAGACCGGAGGCCGGGTGTATACACTGGGTGAACTGCCCGCCGCATCGGCAGAAAACGGCATGAACGATCCGGCCATAAAACAATTGATGGATACATTGAAAACACTGCCGGTCTTTTCGGCATGTCCGGATGGATTAAAGTCCTCAATCGCCAGGGGAGCAGCAGGACTGGAAAGTCCAGTCAAATTTACTTCCGGTCAGTTTACGATGCTTCAGCACAGACGGCGTATCAATGGCAAAGACTTCTTCTGGCTGGTCAATAATACCGAACAGCAGCAGAATTGCGAAGTCCTGATTCACGGCGTAAAAGGCGCCGCCTCAATATGGGATTGCGAAGACGGCCAGATCCGGCCGATTACTTCAAAGGATGTTGCCGACGGCAGCAGGCTGACACTTCATTTCAAACCGCTGGAAGCCTACTGGCTGGTGTTGGACCCCGCGCAGCCCGCTAAAGTCGTTCCGGCAGAACCGGAAACGAAAGAGGTTCTTACTGTTACCGGTCCGTGGAAAGTCACCTTTGATGCTAAAATCCAGCCGACGATGGAATACCCCTCGACACCGCCCGCCGAATTTGCAAAGGGTGTCGAAAAGACTCTCGAAGACTGGAAGGCCTGGACCACAGAAAAATTCAGTGGCCTGATGGACTATACCAAAACTATCCATGTGGATAACGTGGACAAGCCGATGTTCCTGGATTTGGGCAGAGTCTGTCACGCAGCCGAAGTCTGGGTTAATGGCAAGCCGGTTGGAGTCAGGCTCTGGGGACCGTATGTTTATGACATCAGCAGCGCCCTCCGTCCCGGAACCAACGAAATCCGCGTTCGCGTCGCCAACCTTATCAATAACAGCTATGGAGATATTGAGGAATCAGGCCTGTTCGGCCCGGTTGTCATGAAGACTGTCAATTGAATATAGGAGAGTCCGATGAAACAATCCGGAACGAAGTTGCATGGTTTTACACTGATCGAACTGCTGGTTGTCATTGCAATCATTGCGCTGCTGCTGGCTATCGTAATGCCGTCGCTGAAAGCGGCCAGGGAAGTATCCAAGCGGCTGTTCTGTATGTCGAGCATCCGGATGCTGACGACGGCCTGGAATACGTATGCCTCCGAAAACAGCGGAGAACTGGCCGAGGCAAAGACCGCCGACGTGGCTGAAGTGTCTTCCAATCCTCCACGATATAGCTGGTCTTTCACCACCATCCACCCCAGGCCAACCTGGACAGGCATTTGGCGAGGATCGGTGGACAACAGAAATGCCCTGGAGGGGGCAATTCAGTTAGGGACGTTTTATCCTTACAATGATACGCTTAAAATTTATCGCTGCACCAACCACGAAGTCTATGCCCGCCCCAGTACGGAGCCTGAATCGGCAAAGCGGATTCGCTCGTATGCGATTGTCGATTCCATGAATGGATACTATCTAAAAGACAGCGATGGCAGTGTCAAAGGGGGTATGCCGTTTAAAAAAATATCAGAGCTGACTAATACGGGTAAGCAAATCGTTTTTATCGATGAAGGCCGGGAGACGTCTGAAGGCTGGACTATTTATCCGGATCGGCAGCAATGGTGGGATTTGCCGCCCATACAGCACAGCAAAGGGGGGATTTTTTCGTTTGCCGACAACCATGCCGAATACTGGAAATGGGAGGATGAGCATACGATTCAGTATGTGGAGTACAATTACTTTAAAAAAGGCGGAGCGATAAATGCTGCACAAGCAGCACTCGATAATGCCGATTTTGATCGAATCCAGATGGCTATTTGGGGTACCCGAAGAGGAAATTAGGGCGTTCTGATGCAGGGCAGGAAAATCTGTCGCTGCCTGTTTTAGTTGGCCTTCGCAACCGCAGGCATCTGACCGCCATGCTCCTGTTGAAGCTGGGCATAGATCAATTCACACTCGCGGGTCAGACTGATGCCGCCGAAGTTGTCCACGATGTCTTTGTATCGGGTCAGCGCCGTCTTGGGATTCGTGTGGCGTATCGCCTGTGCGGCAGTGATTTTTTCGCACAGCTTCGTGTTGACGCTGGCAAGCACCTTGCAGGCACACAGCTTCTCGGTGCACCCGCAGCGTTTGGCCTCGTTTTCCAGTGCGGTATAGGCTTCAGCGAAATGTTTCCCCCCGCAAAGTTTGATTCGCAAATGAGAAAACCGCCCCATGTCCACTCCCGTCAGCAGTGGTTTAGGCGCGGCGGCAACCGCCTGTTTTATCGCCGCTTCACATTTTGCATCGCGGGGATTGCCGCACCACAGAAATTTGCCGTCATGGCTGATGACAAAGGCCGTCGGAATACTGACCACCCCCCAACTGTCGCCAATGCCGCTGTCCATACCGACATGATAATTAATCTCTTTTTTTGCGACAAATTCGCTGACGGTATTTTCCGAACGGTCCTTGGAAAGCCCGATAAAAATCACATTGCGGTCTTCATACTTTTTGGCCAGCGATTTGAAATGGGATATCTGAATTCTGCACGGCCAGCACCATGTTGCCCAGAACTCCACCACCTTTACACACGAATTCAATTCGTCGCTGGCGGGCGGATTTGGCGTAACCCATTGTAAGGCCGAAAGATCGACAGTTTTTTGGGAATCAATAGCGGCAGTTGCGATACCTGATAAACAAAAAATTGCCACCGCCAGAACAAAGTTGCCAGGTTTCATTACAGGAATACTCCGAATTACAAATTTCGATTAATTTTATTACTATTCACTTCTCTGTAGATTGTCATAACACGGTGGTTCGATGGTATATCGGCAGTTTTCCCCAGGCAGCATGAGTTCACTTTATCCAATAAAAATGACTCCAGTTTGTACCTTGACCTTGACGAAACAAGCCAAAAAATGGTAAACAATATCAACTTTGTCAAATCGTGCAGAAGATGTCCAGATGGTTATATTTACCGGCGTCATAATCCATATATTTCCTATTTTTACGATATTACGACAAAACAGTAATTAATGTATGGAACAATGGAAATTGTCGCCTGGTATAAGGAGTTAGTGTTGTCCGGGTTGCCATCTGGACAAATAGATATGGATGAAATCCGTGGAAGGGAGATTAAGATGAGAAGAATGAATCGATTTGCTGTGAGGATCCCTCATTTGGTCGTACTGCTACTGGCCGGATTTGGCTTGTACCTGAGTGCAACTGCGTTGTCTGCTCCTGTTTTGGATGGTACGCGTGATGTTTCGTATGGCTCGGCGGTGGCGGTTCAGACCGTTGAGACTCAGTTTGGCGATAACGATAGCGAGCTTGACGCCGCCTATGCGACAGTGGAAGGCGGCATACTCTATCTGATGCTGACCGGAAACCTCGAAAGCAATTTTAACAGGCTCAACATTTTCATCGATTCACATGCCGGCGGACAGAACGTTATACAGAATAACGCAAACAATGGCGGTACCAATCCTGAGAACGACAATTGGGCCGGCAAACATGCAGGTATGACTTTCGATAGCGGCTTCGAAGCCGATTACATGCTCTCACTGCGAAACGGTAACTTTGGCGGTAACCGCTTCGATGTCGACTATGCCGTGGTTGGCGGGGGACTTGGCAATTTCCTGGCTGCCACGGATGTTTTCGGCGGTACCACCACCGGGTCAAACGCCTCTGCGCTGGCTAACGGTATCGGGGTTGCTTTTAACAACAGCAATGCCGCAGGGATTCTCGGCGGAACCGGGGCCGCTAATCAGGCCGCCGCACTTGCAGTGGCCACGGGCATTGAGCTGGCAATTCCGCTGTCGGCGATCGGCAATCCCAATACTGTCTTCAAGATTAGTGCCATGGTCAACGGCAGCAATCACGACTACCTGTCCAACCAGTTCCTCGGCGGCCTGCCCGCCGGCACCGGAAATCTTGGGGGTGATGGTGCGGGTGGATTTACAGGCTCTCTGTCAGGCATTGACCTGAACCAGTTTGCGGGATCTCAGTATTTCAGAGTCGCTGTGCCCGAGCCGGCTGCCATGGTCATCCTGGCATTGGGAGGATTGCTGTTTCGCCGCAGAAGATCATGAAAACAGCAGGCAGTTCAAATGGAATCAGGTTCGGTTAGGACGTTCTGCTGACTTTTTAATCTGTTTGTCACTATAGACGCGTCTTTGAAGATATGGTACATTGTGAAAAACTGTTTTTCACAGGAGCCATACGATGAGACAAGGCAAATGGATTTCAGGAAGGCATGAAAGCGCTGTTCATGTGATTTTGATTCTTTTGGTTCTGACCGCGGCGTTTCATGGCCCAGCACTGGCCGCAAACCCCGTCAGTGTGACATCCCTCCGCTGTGAATTCCGCGACACCCCGCTGGGTGTCGATAGTCCCCAGCCTCGGCTGAGATGGATTCTCAAGCCTGCCAGTCCGGCTTTTCGCGGTCTCAACCAGACTGCATATCAGGTCATGGCCGCATCCTCCGCAGACGTTCTTGCCAAAGACCAGCCTGACCTCTGGGACAGCGGAAAAGTTGAATCCGACCAAAGCGCCTCCGTGGTCTATGCTGGCAAACCGCTTGCCTCGGGCCAACAGGTCTTCTGGAAAGTCCGTATCTGGGACAACGCCGGCCAGCCTTCCCCCTGGAGCCAGCCCGCAACCTGGGCGATGGGACTGCTCAAATCCGAAGATTGGAAGGCCGAATGGATCATGGCCGCCGGTGCGGAAAGACGCTCCGCACGCGGCTACCACGCCGCCGAGGCTGATCGGGAAGACGACACCAAATGGGTGCAGGTGAACCTTGGCCAGGCTATGCCGATAGACACCATCCGCCTGCTGCCGATGCGTCATGCCGATAAAAACGGCTTCGGCTTCCCGATTCGTTTCAAGGTGGAGACTGCAGGCGAGCCGGAATTTAAGCAGCCGATATTGATTGCCGATCACACCGCCGACGATTACCCCAATCCCGGCATTAAACCTGTCGAATTGGATGCTCGCAATACGACTGGCCGGTATGTACGTTTGACAGCCGCTAAGCTCGGCAAATACACAACCAGATATTGTCTGGCCCTCAATCAAATCGAAGTCCTGTCCAGGGGCAGCAATGCAGCCGTAGGCGCCGCAGTCACCGCCAAAGACACCGTCGAGCAATTTGGCTGGGGCAAAGACAGCCTCACCGACGGCAAAGGCGGGCTCGACCTGGAACAAAAATCCGGCAAGGCCTATGCCACGACATTGCTCCGCCGCGAATTTACCGTCAAGCCGGGCCTGACACGGGCGGTTGTGTTCGTCTGCGGACTGGGCCATTACCAGATGACGCTAAACGGCCAGAAAATCAGCGACGACCTGCTTTCCCCCGGCTGGTCCAATTACAAAAAAACCTGCCTCTACGACACTTATGACATCACCGGCCTGCTCAAGGAAGGCCCCAACGCTGCAGGCCTTTTCCTTGGCAACGGCATGTATAATGTTCTTGGCGGACGCTATATCAAATTCGACGGCTCTTTTGGCCCGCAAAAAGCAATTGCCCATATCCGGCTGGATTATACCGACGGTTCCATTCAGACCATCGCTACCGATGGCACCTGGCGTACCCATCCCGGCCCCGTAACCTTTTCCTGTATATATGGCGGCGAAGATTACGATGCCCGCCTCGAACAGCCCGGCTGGGACACACCGGGCTTCAACGCCTCCGCATGGGATGCCGCTCAAGTCACCCGCGGCCCCGGCGGCCAGCTCCGGGGGCTTTCCTGTGCCGCGCCGCCAATCCGTGCCTTCGATGTCCTCAAGCCGG
>CAZKAI010000104.1:0-13696 GCA_964550565.1 uncultured Pirellulales bacterium | reverse complement strand
CGGGAGCAGTTGGGCCGGATGCAGACGGGGCTGACGGGAGATCTGGATACCCGGTATAGCCAGGTCGTCGGGCCGCGGAACGGCTGGCTGGGCGGCGATGGCGACAGTTGGGAACGTGGGTTGTATTGGATTGATGGTCTCTTGCCGCTGGCGTATATCCTGAACGACCCGGCCCTGATTGAAAAAGTCAAGCCGTGGGTCGAGTGGACGCTGACCCATCAGCGGGACGACGGGTATCTTGGCCCCGAGCGGTTCAAGGAACGGCCCAAAGATGAGCCGGGCATTCAGAAGGAACCGCGTGAGGACTGGTGGCCGCGAATGGTGATGCTCAAGATTCTGCAGCAGTATTACGAGGCGACACAGGATGAGCGGGTGATTGCGGTCCTGACGAAATATTTCCGGTATCAGCTCAAACAGCTGCCGGAGTACCATCTGGATCACTGGTCATTCTGGGCCAACCGGCGCGGGGCGGATAATCTGATGGTGGTGTACTGGCTGTACAATAAGACCGGCGATGCGTTTCTGCTGGAGCTGGCGGAGTTGATTTATCAGCAGACCTTTCCTTATACGGAGATTTTCCTGAATCCTTATGACAATCCGCAGGATAACCTGGCCCATATTTATCCCAATACCATCGGCAACCGGTACCCGTTCAACCGGGAGCTGATTGCCCGGATGCACGTGGGGCAGTTGCAGAGCTTTCATTGTGTGAATCTGGCACAGGGACTCAAGACGCCGGTGATTTATTATCAGCAGCATCCCGAGGAACAATATCTGACCGCGGCCCGGAATGCTTTGCGGGATATCCGGCTGTTTCACGGCCAGCCGCAGGGGATGTATGGCGGCGATGAACCGATGCACGGCAATAACCCGACGCAGGGCATTGAGTTCTGTTCGGTTGTGGAAATGATGTTTTCGCTGGAAAGCATGCTGACGATTACCGGGGATACGCAACTGGCCGACCATCTGGAAAAGATTGCCTTTAACGCGCTGCCGACACAGGCTACGGACGATTTTAAATATCGCCAGTATTTTCAAACGGCCAATCAGGTCAAGGTGTCCCGAGGCAAGCGGAATTTTTATGAGGATGAGGGGCATGGCGGGACGGATTCGTGCTTCGGGCTGCTGACGGGGTATCCATGCTGTACCTGCAATATGCATCAGGGCTGGCCGAAGCTGGTGCAGAATTTATGGTACGGCACAGCCGATGGCGGACTGGCGGCGCTGGTCTATGGGGCGTGCGAAGTCAATGCCAGGGTGGCCGCCAAGGGTGTCCCGGTTCGGATTGTCGAACAGACGGATTATCCGTTTGAAGAGAACATCCGGTTTACGGTATATACGAAAGACAAAGTGACATTTCCGCTGCATCTGCGAGTGCCCGCATGGTGCAGGGAGGCGGAGGTACTGATAAATAAGGAAGTCTGGGGGACAGTTACCGCTGGACAGATTGCCAAAATCAGCCGGGAATGGAAGAATGAAGATACTGTCGAGCTGGAATTGCCGATGGAAGTAAGGACCAGCCGGTGGGTGGAAAACTCCGTCGCGGTGGAGCGGGGGCCGCTGGTATATGTGCTGAAAATCGAGGAAGACTGGAAATTCGTTGAGGGGCGGGATCATTTCGGGGAATATTATGAAGTCTATCCGAAAAGCCCATGGAATTACGGCCTGCTCGATGGAGTGGTGAATAATCCCGCAAAGGGCTTTGTGGTTCAGAAGAAGGATAAAGTGAGCGGCTACCCGTGGAATCTGGAAAATGCTCCGATAGAGCTGAAAACCCGGGGCAAGATTGTGCCGGAGTGGCAGTTATACAATGAGATGGCCGGGCCGCTGCCGCACAGCCTGCCGCAGTCGCATCTGCGGGGCAAGCCGGCCGAGGACATCACCCTGATTCCCTACGGCTGCTCAACGTTGCGGATTACGGAGTTTCCGGTGGTGCAGTAGGCTGATTTTTCGTATTTTAGACCCGTTGAATATAACTGAGATAGAGTGTGATAAAAGAGGTGGTAATGCTATGAAGTCAGGATTGATGTGGTGTTGTATCGCGGTTTTGATGAGTATGTTATCCTGTCGGGCGGCTGCTGAGTCGCAGCGGGTCTGGCTTTCCGAACTGGATTGCCAGTGGGTTCAGCAGCAGTGGGGCAAGCCCCAGAAAGATCGGTCCGTGGAAGGCAAACCGCTGTGGATTGATGGACGTGTTTACGCTCACGGGCTTGGAGTTCATGCCAATACTGCATTTACGGTGGATGTCCGGGGCTGTCGGCGATTTGAAGGTCTGGTTGGCGTGGATGATGAAGTGTCCGCGCATCCGTCTTCGGCGGGCTGTACGATCCGCGGCGACGGCAAGGTGCTGTGGAAAAGTGAGCTGTTAAAGGCCGATCAGAAGCCGCAGGCCTTTGCGATCGACCTGTCCGGAATTGATTATATCGAAGTGCTTATCGATGACGGCGAGGACGGCAATAACAGCGACCATATTGATCTTGTCGATGCGTTTTTCCTGTGCGACGGGACGCCGCCTGCGATTGTAGCGCCGCTGCCTCCTCCGAGCCGCTGGCAGCTTGGGCAAAACCGCGACATCTGCTGGCGTGTCAATGATGATGCTCGCCTGCCGCACCATGATTTTGTAGAAATGAGCGGGCAGCAGGTTTCGCTGGTGCTGTACTATGATATTGACGCCAATCGACACTTGACGCTGAAACGCAAACTGGTCTGGCCGATGCTCAGGACGATTCCCAATGATACCCATGCCAGCCTGATTCACGATTTCGGTAGCGCGCTGTCATTTGCGATTCAGGACGGCTCGGGATCTGTGCTGCCGGAGACGATTGAGGAATGTCGATTTGACGGCGTTTTCCAGACTCTGGGAAAGACAAAGTCCGGGCTGGAAATCCGCCGGACGCTGTTTCCCAGCATGTCAGAGGCCACGGCCGTCGAGCAGGTGGTCATCAAAAATATCACGGATAAGGCCGTGACCCTGTCGATTCAGGCTCCCGGCTATGAACATCGAACCGATCCCCAAAAGGGCGTATATGGAGAATATATTCTTGATGTGACGGCGCAGTATGAACCGAAGGTCACGCTGGAGGCCGGGCAGGACTATACCCTGGCGCTGGGATTTCGGGGACGCAAGGCCGACGACAAGCCCGGCCTGCTGAATGCCGGGAAGGAATTGAAAGACCGGCTTGCACTGATTGCGACGGTTCAGCAGAATCTGATCTTTGAATGTCCGGACGAAATCATCAATCGCACTTTTGAGCTGGCAAAAATCCGCGCCGCAGACAGTGTTTTTCAGACGCGCGGCGGCCTGATGTTCGCTCCCGGCGGCGAGCGGTACTATGCGGCCATCTGGGCCAATGATAACGCTGAATATCAGGGGCCGTTTGCACCGTTTCAGGGCGAAATGTCCGCCAATGAAGCGGCGCTGAATGCCTATCGTCATTTTGCCCGGTTTATGAACGATGCGTACAAACCGATTCCCTCGTCGATTATTGCGGAGGGGACGGATATCTGGAACGGGGCCGGCGACCGGGGCGATGCGGCGATGATTGCCTATGGGGCGGCTCGCTATGCGTTGGCGCTGGGCGATAAGCAGACGGCCCGTGAACTGTGGCCGCTGATAGCGTGGTGTCTGGAGTATTGCAAACGCAAGACGACGCCCGAAGGCGTGATCGCCTCGGATTGCGATGAATTGGAAAATCGATTTCCGGCCGGCAAGGCCAATCTGTGCACGGCGACGCTGAATTATGATGCTCTGCAGTCAGCGGCGAAGCTGGGGGCGGCACTCGGAGTGGATTCCAAACAGCTTCAGGAGTATGCAGCCCGTGCCAAAGCCCTGCGAGCCTCGATTGCTGCCTATTTCAGTGCCACGGTCGAAGGCTACCAAACCTGGCAATATTACCAGGGCAATGACAAGCTGCGGTCCTGGATTTGTGTTCCGTTTGTAATGGGAATGGATGAGCGGAAGGATGGGACTATCGAGGCCCTGTTCAGCCCGCAGTTGTGGACGCCGGATGGACTGGCGACGCAATCCGGCGACAAGACCTTCTGGGACCGTTCGACATTGTATGCGCTGCGGGGTGTTTTTTGTGCGGGACGGACGGACCTGGCTCTCGAAAAGATGCACGCCTACAGCAAGCGCCGTTTGCTGGGTGAGCATGTTCCCTATCCGGTGGAGGCGTATCCGGAGGGGGGGCAGCGGCATCTGGCGGCGGAAAGTGCTCTCTATTGTCGGATTGTCACCGAGGGTTTGTTCGGCATTCGCCCGGCCGGGCTTGATACATTTGAATGTACGCCTCGCTTGCCTGCCGGCTGGACACAGATGAGCCTGCGGCATATTCGGGCCTTCGGCGGAGATTTCGATATTACTGTTCAGAAAACACCGGATAAAAAGACAAAAATAACGGTTTCCAATCGCGGCAAGACGGTTCTTGAGGAGATTTGGAATGGACAAAAACCAGTGCGGGTGTATTTGGGGAAGTAAAACATCCTGAGATGGCCTGCCGGGCAGGCTGCCGAAGTGAACACGACATGCATGAGCTGGAAATTTGAGCGTTCAGGAGGCGGAAATTCTGTTTTTTATACAATTTATGGAAAAAATATCGGGAATATGATTATTCTTGCATTTACGACAGGACTTCTGGTAGAATTGTCGTTGTCCTCTGGCGGGAATACACCTGCCTGACGGCATCAGCAGAAAACCGATTCATCCGGATAACATCATGTTAAATTATGGCTGTTGACAGAATTAAGACAGAAAGGATAATTTAATCATGGCAATTCAAATAAAAAAGAAAAAAGGGTTTACCTTAATTGAGCTGCTGGTTGTTATTGCGATCATTGCGCTGCTTCTTTCCATCATTGTCCCGGCACTGAAACGATCAAAAGAAAAGGCCAAAACCATTCAATGCAAAGCAAATCTGAAAGGTCAGCTTGTAGCCATGAAGCTGTATCTGGGAGAAAATGATTCGAACTACCCGCTCTCCTATGGATATATTGTCAACGGTTATCCTGGCACTGGAATTCCTGCGGTGCAGCCGCTGGAATGTCAATGGCATAATCGACTTATTGATCCTGCCGTCAATCCGGCCTATGCAGGCGCTTTATGGCCTTACATTGAAACCATGAAATCGAGCCTGTGTCCAACCTTTTGGAATTATGCCAGATTCTCCGGTCATACGGCATGTACCGTTCCATTCAATCCCGTGTATTCATACAGCCAGAATCATTTTCTTGGATACAGCACGTATGGTGTGAAAAAAGAATCGGAGATATACGGTCCTGCCAGCGTGCTGGTTTTTGTCGAAGAGACGATATGGAAGATTACTGAGCCGGCACCCAAGGCTCCACTTGCCGCCATCTGGATTTTGAATGATACCTGTTTTATGGCGCGGCATCCCGCCGATTCCCAGTTTCCGGGAGATACCATCGCCACATACCATGAAACCTCGACCGCCGCGCCGAATAAGGGCAAGGGCAATACGGTGTTTGTGGATGGACATGTTGACCTGTCCAATCCCTGGGATACGGAAATTATCAGCGGGAAGGAATATCGCAGGAGTTTTCTGCTGTCTTTTCCCAAACGAGGAGCCCGAGATACGGCAAAGCCTTATTGATGCATCAGGCGGGCTTTTTTCGTATAGCGCATAGTTTCGGAATGGGTTTTTTGTGGATAAAAACTTGCTGGTTTGAGCAGAAATCGGGGTTAATCCTGCATTCATTTGGTGATGTGTTCGAACATAACCATTGTTTTTGTTTGTAAGTGCTTTATTTATATAACACTATCGTTTTTTCATGCGCGGGTCATAGCGGCAGTTTATTATGAGAAAACCGGGCAAAAAGTTTTCTATATTGACAAAGCCCTGTAAAAGTGTTATATTAAGAGCTCGATTATCATTAATAATTCTGCATCTGTTTTTTCGGCAACAACTATTTCAGGAGGGCGTTGTGAGAAAACTGGATTTATTTTTAGTGAAATCGGGGGTGGAGGGGTCGCCGTTCACCCATATTTTCCCCTTTTCTGTCTCATCGTGATCTATCCTTTTTCTTAACGCCTTCAGCCATAGAATCTGCGATTGTACTATAGCGTTTAAAGCTATGGAAATAAATGATTAGTCATCATTTTTAGGAGGAACACGCATGAGAATGGGTAAAGTATTGATTCTGGCGGTCATTGTCTGCCTCGCGAGTCAGGCGACTGTACAGGCCGTATTTATTGTGGAAACCTTTTCAGACGGGCGGGGCTATGCCAACTTCAGCTCCAATGGAACACCCAGCTATACAGCCACAGTAAGCCGCGCAGTCGGGTGCATCGGGACCAAGAGTGCCTTTGGAGGTACGGTGGACCCGGACACCTATATTTTTTCTTACACACTCGGTACCAATCCAGACAATTTCTCAATTGCCGCCGGGACCAATCTGGGCAACAATCAGCTCGCATCGGGCCTGACGGGTGGTCTTCCGGGAACGTACAACGTGTACATCACCTGGCCGTCCACAAACAATGTTGTGCCTTTGCCTGGAAATGTGACGGCGACGCTGGTAGACGATGACGGCAGTGTCAAAGTGGGCTTTCCCCAGGATGATGGGGATGTCTATGGCACCAACCCGGGCGGCAATAAGTGGAAGCTGCTGGGCCAGGTTTCGCTTTCGCTGGGGACGACCAGCACCGTGACCCTTGTGCCTGACGTGCCGGGATCTTATGTCTCCATGCGGGCTCAGGGCGTGATGTGGGAACTGGTGGAAGCCGCTCCGCAATTGGCAACCCTTGTTGAAACCGACGGGTCCACAAATGTCAGTGAAGACGGTGATATCGATACCTATACCGTGGTACTCAATGAGCAGCCTGCTTATGATGTTGTTGTTATCGCCCAGGTCATGGATCCCAATCAGCTTTATCTCAACGGGCAAATAAATACTGCTCGATTGACATTTACCCCGGCCAACTGGGACACTGCACAGGTGGTGACGGTTTCGGCGCTGGATGACCTTCTTGTTGAAGGCGATCATGCTCAGTCGATTCTGCATACGACTGCGTTTGCAGACCCCAATAGCAACGATCCCAACAGCAACTGGAATAATGGATTCGCAGGATTCCTTCAGGTGAATATCACCGATAACGAAGTGGCGGGTGTGCGGCTTGTTGAAACCGAAGGAACCACCAAAGTCAGCGAACAGGGCCCCACGCAGGACAGTTACACACTGCGGCTGTCGATTCAGCCGACCGATCCTGTGACCATCACCATCGCCACCGATGGCCAGACGTATGTCGATACCGGATTCGGAGCAGGGCAAACCGCCAATCTGGTCTTTACTGCCGCCGACTGGGCGATTGAAAAAACCGTGACGGTTATTGCCGTGGACGATGCTGTTTTCGAAGGCGACCACCTGTCTTCTGTTACGCATACGGTGTCCAGCCTCGATGGCGGGTACGATGGGCTGACGGTTGACAACGTGGCGGTCAGCGTCACGGATAATGAGTGCGGAGCCTGGGGATTTCACGTGATGGACTTTGACAAGAACTGCTTTGTGGATCTGGCCGACCTGGCCGAGTTTGCGGCAGCGTGGCTTGAATGCACGCAGCCTTACTATGAGAATTGTGTCGATTTGCGTTAAATCGAATGACATTAGATAATCCTAAAATTTAGTGGAGGACTGGAAATGAAAGGTCGAGTGTTTAAAATCAGTATGCTGCTGGTGCTTGTCGCAGTGACGGCCGGCGTGCAGGCATCGTTTATTGTGGAGACTTATTCAGATGGCCGGGGTTACGCGAACTTCAGTTATCCGGGCGGAGCCCCCAGTTATTCTACAACAGTAAGCCCCGCAATCGGATGCATCGGGACCAAGAGTGCTTTCGGAGGCAATGCCGCCGCGGACAGCTATATATTTTCTTATACGCCCGGTACCGATGCGGACAATTTCTCGGTTGCCGCCGGAACCGATCTGGGCAATGGCAATCTTGCGACGGGACTTGTCGGAGGCGGCTCAGGATTGTACAATGTGTATATCACCTGGCCGAGCACAAATAATGTCAGCGGCGGGATTACGAACGTGACCCTGACGTCGGCCGCCGGCGATATCAGCCTGAGCTTTAACCAGAACGGAGATGCCGCCAATCCAGGCGGTAACAAGTGGATGCTGCTGAGCCAGGTTTCGCTCGTACAGGGTGCTGCCTATACCGTGACAATGACTCCGACTTCGAGCACCTATGTTTCCATGCGGGCTCAGGGCGTCATGTGGGAAGCGGCGGTTCCGGAACCGACAACGATGCTGCTTTTGGGTGTGGGCGGTTTGCTGCTTCGACGGCGTCGGTAATCTTCCGCATGGATTTGCGGTCATGAGGGGGGATTCTTTCTGAACCGGATACAGAGGCATGTGTCGGGATAAGGAGGTGTCTTTCCTTATCCCGATTTTTTTCTGGATTCAATGACGTTTTCGAAAGGGTGAGTCATGGGGAAAAGAACCCCGGCAGGATTGATATGTTTCATTGCGGCCCTTCTTATCGGGGGATCGGAACCCTCATATTCGGCGCGCTGTTCGGCGGCGGATTTGACCGGAGATTGCCGGGTGGATCTGGCGGACCTGGAAATCTTTCTGGATCAATGGCTGCAGGGGTCTTTTATCAGCGGCACTACCCGGGCGTATTGGCGCATGGAAGAGTACTATGATGCCGAGACGCCGGATATCAGCGGTAATTATCATGACCTGAGTCTTCTCAACGGCGCCCAGATTCAGACGCAGGGGCCTGTCGGATCATGCCTGGTTCTGGATGGTGTCGATGATTATGGCCGATCGGATTTTGTCATCAATCCCGCCGACGGGCCGATGAGTGTGTTTGCCTGGATAGCGGGGGGAGGAAACCGCCAGGTTATCTGCGGCCAGGCGGATGGATCCGGGATTGGCAGAGAATGGCTCCAGATCGATACGACGGGCGGATATCTGATTTCACGGCTGACCGACGGCTCTTCGGTGCTCAAATCGACGGTTTCGGTCACAGATGGCCTGTGGCATCATGTCGGTGTGGTGTGGGACGGGCTTCGGCGTCATTTGTATGTGGATGGGCAAAAAGTTGCTTATGATGTCAATCCGCTGCCCAATCCTCTGCAGGCCTGTGATGGACAAATGTATGTAGGCGTGAGCAAGTATCTGTCGAGTGCTTATCAGTGGTGCGGCATGATCGACGAAGTGCGCATCATCAAGGGGGCCCTGACCGAAGAGGAAGCGGCCCTGCTTTTCCAGATGCCCCAGATGCAGCCTCCGCCGGCGGATCTGAACGGGATCGATGGGGTAAATCTCAAGGACCTGGTGATCCTGTCGTATGAATGGCTTTCAGGACCGCCCGGAGAATACCGCTGTATCTGGGTGGATTCGTGGGGTACGGGTATTCTGAACGCTTCTCAGTGCGATGAGCTCATCCAGACCTGCCGCAACAGCAATATAAACACAGTCGTTGTCGAAATTCGAAAGGTCGGGGATGCCTACTATAACTCGTCACTTGAACCCCGGGCGACCAATATATCCGGCGGGCCGTCATTTGATCCGCTGGGTTATCTGATTGATATCGCCCATGATACCACCGGGGGCAAACACTACGTTGAGGTGCACGCCTGGTTTGTCGCTCATCGGATCGCCACGAGCACCAATCTTGATCCGCAGCATGTATTACGCCGGCATCCCGAATATGTCATGCTCAATTCCGAAGGGAAAGAATCGGCCGCCGGCTCAACCAAACGCTTCCTGGATCCGGGACATCCCGGAGCGGTGGAACACAATCTGGCGGTCATTCTCGATTGCCTGAGCAAATATGATATTGACGGGATCAATCTCGATTATATACGATATCCTGAAGATACGGGGTCCTGGGGATATAATCCGGTCAGCATCAGCCGCTTTAATGCTTTTTACGGCAAGACAGGGACGCCATCTGCATCCGATCCTGACTGGTCCGACTGGCGGCGTGACTGCGTGACCCAGGAGGTCAAAAAAATCTATGTCAAATCCCTGATGATGAATCCGGATGTGGTGCTGACCGTCGATTCCGTTGGCTGGGGGTGGGCATGGGATGATTTCAGGCTTTCCAGTGCCTATGCTCTGGTGTTTCAGGACTGGGTGGGATGGCTGCGGGCGGGCATTCTGGATTATAATATGCTGATGGGGTATGTCTCTAACGACTGGCCGCGTTACAAAGGCTGGTCTAATCTTTCGCTGGATAATGATGATAAACGCGGCAGCATTCTGGCTACCGGAGCCTATATGCAGGATACGGTACAGGATGCAGTGGATCAATTGCTGTGGGCTCGGGACGCCGGCGCGGCAGGATTGAATATTTATGACTGGTACAGCGAAGTCAGCGGCAATGATTATGGTCAGACACGGGCGGATTTCTATCGGGAAATCAAGACGCAGGTCTTTACCGACTGGGTCGATCCGCCGGACCACACCTGGAAGACCATGCCGTTGGCCGGTATTTTCGAAGGCAGCCTGACCGATCTGGGTATTCCAGTCGATCATGGAACGGTGGAAATTGAAGGTTCACCCGGGACCCGTGTCTATACGGATGGGCTGGGATGGTATGCGATCATGGATGTTTTGCCGGGCAATTACCTGCTGCGGTTTTCCGGCAGGGCATCACAGGATAGCGTGCTGGTGGAAGTCAGTATGCCGTCTGCTGGACAGATCATCACCGTGAATGCGGATTTGGCATATTAAGCCAGTCGATACGCATTTGGCAGTCCGACGTGGTGTGTTTTGGCCTGTAAAACGCCGCAGAATAAGCCTTGTAAGTTAAAGACTTACAAGGCTTTTATTGTCTGGTTTGCAGCCGGAATTTCTTTTGAGTTATTGAAGATCGAGTATTGTTGGAGTTGTACATTCTGAATTTTGTCATCATTCGCAGGTTGTCTAAGGATTTTTTGCGGGCAAACTAAGCATTTTCCTTATATCACAGAGTTTCAATGGGGTTTATAGTTTCATCCAAATCGAAAATGGATCTCGGGTCAATTTAATGAATGAGATGAGAATTTAAAATGAAATCCGTGAAGATAATCGGAAATAAATTTTTGCATGTGCGGCTTGGCCGCAGGAGGTGATTATGTTGAGAATTCTGTTGCTCACGATTGCTGGAGTAGGATTTCTAATCCTGATGCCTGCCAATACCCAGGCATCCCTGCTTTTTGAAGCCAACCTCGAAGGCGTACAAGAAGTCCCTGCAAATGCTTCACTGGCCACGGGATATGGCACTGTGCTTCTGAATGACGATGAAAATCAGATTACGGTCAATTTTTCCTGGTCCGGGCTGGCTGCTTCTGCAACGGCGGCTCATATTCACGGACCGGCAGCGCCTGGTTTTAACGCAAGCCCGATTTTTACGCTTGCCGGGATATCCGGGACCAGCGGCGCCATACCTGAGCAGGTTTTTGCCATTACCCCTTCTCAGGTTGCCGATTTGAAGGAAGGTCTCCATTATTTGAACATCCATAACAGTTCATTTATCGGAGGTGAGATTCGCGGGCAGCTCATGCTTATTCCCGAGCCGGCAACCTTGTCGATGATGATTCTGGGAGGGTTGTCGCTGCTGCATAAGAGGAGACGGTGAAACTGATTCTATGGGAGTATGATGAAAAGTCTCTGAGGGGAGACCACTGCGGGGTCTGCATCTAAAAATGCGGACCCTCTCTTTTTTTATACAACGGGTATTATTCTGTGGGCAAACGAAACACGGCACGTTCTCGATTGAACGGTGGTTTTTCTGACGACCAGCAGCCCTGCGTTATGGCGGCCACCATTTTTGCTTGGGGAGACGGGGGCGGAAACCGGACAGAAAAGGACGTTCTTGCCCGCAACGTGACAATGCCAAGACGGTTTATGTTGGATTTTACACGGGGGGGGGTATGCACCCGCCGGCGGCTGACCAACACCGAATGGCTAAACATTAAACCCTAAAAACGAAAGGAGCTTTTTTAAGGCAAATTCTGAAAAAATGGCAGTACGCTGGAACATTCCTGCCCCCGCAACAGTCTTTTTTAATAGAATTGCCGAGGCATTAAGGGTATAAATCTGTTTTTAAGCGATTCAACTGGAAAGGACTTACAAATGCCAGTAAGATATCAGCATACACAAAAGGGCGGCTTCTGGTTTTACGTTGCTGTGATTGTGTTTCCACTCATTTATTTATTTATGCTTGTCTCTGCCATAAATAGACAAGTTCTGGATGCCGAGAAGATTGCTTTCGTTATGCTCCCCATTTTGGGGGGATTTCTTATTTTAATGATGTCCGGCCTGACTGTGACGATTGACGATCTGTCCATTCAAATTCGATTTGGTCCGGGAGTGTTCTGGAAAACATACTCACTGACAAAAATCACCGATTGCCGGCAAGTCCGAAACGGCTGGTGGTGGGGGTATGGGGTTCGATGGTACATTGAAGGCTGGCTGTATAACGTTGCAGGTATGGATGCGGTTGAAATCACATTTAATAATAGCAAAAAGATTCGCATTGGGACGGATGAGCCGGAAAAACTGGCTCTGGCCATCAAAGAAGCCATAAAATAAGTTTTCTCTCCTTGGGAAAATAGGAAAACGCACCTGATGCCAATCACGAATAACCAATAACTAACCACTGAATCCGAAAGGAATAGATGATGCAGGTCAAATTTGAAGTCTTTCGCGGCGTGTTTTCCACCTGGCAAACCTTATTTGCCCAGGCGGCCGAGTTCGCCACCCGAATCGGCAAAGAACGCCTGATCGGCATCTCCCATTCAGACGACCATTCTGATGGCATCGTCACCGTCTGGTACTGGTCCGAATGATGTACTTATCTATTCATTGACTATGAACCAAAAACGAATAACCAAATTCTGCCGTCTGAATCCATGAAATCCATTTACCGCCATAAAATATCCGGCGATCTGTTCGCCATCGAAACGGATGAGCGAGGTTGTATTGTCTCATCCTGCGGCCCCCTTTTGTGTGACAACCTGGACCTTCGAGCCCTGGATTATGACGACTACTGGAATACCGAATTGCAGGCCAAACTTTCCGATTTTGAACGGATTACCAGGGATGATTATCTGGAACTACTCCGCAAAAACGGTTTTTTCCCCCAGATCACCCAACGACACTTATTTTAATGGCGTGTTTTATTTCAATGGAGACAGTTTTTGGGCATACCGGCAGGCCCAATCCAGCCATTGCCAGAATTTGCTCCGCCGTGTTTGGGCATTTTAGCTGTCTCCAAACTGCTTTGCCGCTTCATCGGTAAGTCCTTGATTCGTTCGGCGTAAATGGCCCTGACGGATAAATATATTTGGGTTACAAATTAAAGTCACAAGGATTGTTTTGGTCTGAAAAATACTAAAAAATAAGCCTTGTAAGTGTTTAACTTACAAGGCTTTGTGTTGACTGGGTGAGTTGGGATTCGAACCCAAGACCTACGCATTAAAAGTGCGTTGCTCTACCTGCTGAGCTACTCACCCAGGCGTATTCCGCCTGCCGACAGAGATATCCCTGCCGAAAAGACCACAAAACATACCATCCGAATATTGTTTTATCAACAAAAAAAGCTCAAAAATTATAGCTCCATGTGTGAAATAAGGCAGGACACTCTTTATTTGGTTTGCCGGGTTTGTTGGAGTTTTTCCCAGTTTTCTTCAGCTTCGGGTCTGCGAATATAAAGTGGAACCAGAGTATTTGGGTCGTCAAACTG
>CAZKAI010000103.1:0-13885 GCA_964550565.1 uncultured Pirellulales bacterium | reverse complement strand
TATGCCACCGGCAAGCTGACGGCAGCATTTTCGTATGGCGGAATCTGCGGAGACGTGACCATCGGTGGCGGATATGAAGATAGCGGAAACATCTGGAATACAGAGACATCCGGCACCACAGCCAGCGCCATGGGCACAGGGAAGACAACTATCCAAATGAAAACCATCTCAACTTATCTTGAAGCAGGCTGGGATTTTAGCTATTCCGATGGTGACCGGGCCGACTGGTGGATGCCTGAAGACGATTATCCTAGAATAAAATTTCCAGTATATGTAATGACTCCCGAAGTAGTAGGAATGACACAAATAGAAGCTGAAGCTGTTATAAATTCTACAGGATTCAATGTTGGTATTATTACAACCGCTTATAATAATTCTGTTCAAGCTGGGAATATAATCAGTCAGTGGCCTCCTGCTGGAACTCATGCAGATATTGGAACATTAATTGATATGACAGTATCCTTGGGTCCTGATTATGGTGAATGTTCAGTAAATTTTGGGGGGGGAGAAAACCAATTTACTATTGAATTCGTCACAATCGATGATGCTTATAATGAGGCTGATTCCACAGGATTTGGTACAGTCTGTTATAATTATTATATTGGCAAATATGAGATTACAAATGATCAATGGAATGCTTTTACAGTCGCTGTTGGTGCTCCAATTGGAAATCCGAGCATTGCATATGACCAAAATGCTGTTCATATTGCCTCTGCCCAGCCGACCAATTGTGTGAGTTGGTTTGAAGCAGCACAATTCTGTAATTATCTTACCTCAGGCGACAAAAGCAAGGGGGTCTATGTCTTTAGTGGCAATAATGCCAATCCAGGTGATTTTATCGGCATTAACCGTAATGCAGCATTGGCAACCTATGGAACAATTTATTGCTTACCGACTGAAGATGAATGGTATAAGGCTGCTTATTACAAAGCCGATGCCACAGGTTATTCGATATATGCAAATGGAACCAGTATTGCCCCCATTCCGGGTGTGGACACAAATT
The DNA here is from genome assembly GCA_964550565.1 of uncultured Pirellulales bacterium. Taxonomy (GTDB): domain Bacteria; phylum Planctomycetota; class Phycisphaerae; order Sedimentisphaerales; family Anaerohalosphaeraceae; genus Anaeroglomus. The sequence goes on along the minus strand of CAZKAI010000103.1, from coordinate 12,882 downwards.
ATAATTATTGGCAGGTGCTTGACCACCCATGGGATGCGGGTACAGGAAAACAGGAAGAAAATGGTACTTTCGATATGATGGGCAATGTTTGGGAATTGACTGAAACCTTTAAAAATATTTCTGATGCAATTCGACGTGGTGGTTCATATTTCGACCCAGGAATCTCTGATTCCCCAGCATCGTATATACGAATTGATGTTCCGATAACAGACGAAGTATATGATGTCGGATTCCGTATTGTCTCTATCACGGGACCTGTGAAATACAGTGGGGGAAGTGGAACTGAAATGGATCCATATCAAATTGCTAATATTGGCGATTTCCAGCAATTATCAACAACTCCAGCCGATTGGGACAAGTCTTTTATTCTAACAGCTAACATTGACTTATCCGAACTGACTTTTACCCAAGCTCCTATCGCTCCAGATATAGATAATACCGATACCAATCACGAGGGTACATCCTTTACGGGTATTTTCGATGGTAATGGGCATGTTATATCTAATCTGGCTATAATCGCGCTGACAAAAGATTACATAGGCTTGTTTGGTAATGTTGACTCAGGCGGCCAAATTTGCAATTTGGGTGTAGTGAATGTCAATATAATAGGTCGCGATCGCGTGGGCGGGCTTATGGGAAGAAATAATGCCGGTGGCAGCTTAACATCCTGCTATGTAATTGGATCAATTAGTGGGGTAGGAGAAGATGTTGGATGTGTTGGAGGAATTGTAGGTGAACTTGAAGGAGTTGTATCTATCACTTCCTGTTATACGGCTGGTTCAGTTACTGGAACTCGATTTGTAGGGGGGCTGGTCGGGGTCAATAGTGCTTGTACACTTATCTCCTGCCGTACAACCAGTTCAGTTGGCGGACGAGACTATGTTGGCGGTTTAGTGGGGGCTAATCACGGCTTTATAAAAATCTGCTATGCTACAGGCAGTGTTAATGGAACAAATAATTTTATTGGTGGATTAGTGGGAAATAATGGAAGCAATGGTACAATCACTACCTGCTATTCCAGTGGTGCCGTAAGTGGTAACGATAGTACTGGCGGTTTGGTAGGAGCAAATGTCTTTGATCAATCAATAACCTCATGCTTTTGGGATATACAGAGTAGTGGACTAATAATCAGTGATGGTGGTATTGGAATAACTACAATTGAGATGAAGACAATTTCGACATTTATCTTAGCGGGCTGGGATTTCACCTATTCCGATGGCGATATACCAGATTGGTGGATGCCAGATGGAGATTATCCTTCGTTTTTCAGTGGGCACCATTGGTCTGGCAGTGGAACCGAGGCCGATCCTTACATTATTGGGAATGCTTTTGATTTAAACTATCTGATGAATATGCCTATAGATTGGGACAAACATTTTATTTTAATGGCAAATATTGACTTTTCGAATTATAAGGGTCTGAGTCTATTTCCGATAGGCGTTTATTCTGGGTGGGAAGATCCAAACAATGTGCCATTTACCGGTGTATTTAATGGAAATGGCAAAACCATATCGAATTACACCTATGCCAGTGATCAGCCTCAAGAGTGTGTTGGCGCGTTCGGCTATCTAAGTGGTGGCGGACAGATTAAAAACCTGATCCTGAAGAATATAACGATTAATACCCCCCAAAGTTCATATGTTGGCGGTATCGTGGGGTATAATGAAGGGTGTGATATAAGCGGCTGCTTTGTGACAGGTTTGATTAATGCCAGAGATAGTGTTGGCGGTATTGTGGGATACAATTGGGAAGGAACTATATTGAACTGCGGTTCACAGATGAATCTGGCTGGGGATTCATATATTGGCGGTATTGTCGGTTATAATTATACAGGATTGGTCAGTCGCTGTTACTTCCAGGGGCAGATAATGGGAGATACTATTGGAGGCGTGATTGGCAGTAACGAAGAAAAAAGCTCTTTAGCAGAGAGTTTTTCAATGGGTACTCTCCAAGGCTATTCTTTTATTGGAGGTTTAGTTGGCAGTAATTACAGTTCAACCATTGACAATTCTTATTCAGTATCTGATGTTAGAGGGGATATGATTGTGGGAGGATTGGTTGGATGTAATGCCTTTGATTCCGAGATTATCGACTGTTATTCTGGTGGTCGAGTTGTTGGCAATTACTCGATTGGTGGTCTAGTAGGCCTTGCCAACAGTGCATTTACCACGATGTCATTCTGGGATAATCAAGCCAGTGGGCAGGCAGAGAGTGATGGAGGTATTGGTAAAACTCATTTAGAAATGCAGTCTACTGAAACATTTGCAGAAGCAGGATGGGTGTTTGACCTGGGGCAAGAAGGGGAGCCTGCCCCCATGTGGAAAATACGAGATGGGCTTTCATATCCTCGGTTAATCTGGCAGCAAGAGTCAGAGTATGACACAGTTGGGGATTATGGAGTTAATTTGCAAGAATATGAACGGTTATCAATGTGGTGGTTAAACAATAATTGCGATGTAAGTAACGCTTTTTGCGAAGGTACGGATTTTGATAAATCTGGCGAAGTTGGATTAGTCGACCTTTCCATTTTTATGAACCATTGGATGGAATTAAAGGCTAATATCGTCAGTCCATAAATATCCAGGCAATTAATCTGGACCTACAATTTGCCGTCCTTGAGCCTTTTGACCTCGACATCCGGCTCGCCAAAGACCATAAACAGATTGCCTGCGCCAGTTTTCTTCAAAAATTCATCACCCATCATCAAATCGGCATTCATCCGCGTTGGCAGGATGGTCAACTTGCCGTACCGTTTGGCCTCCTCCGACATGTGTGGGTTTAAGCAAAACCGCAGACAATCAACATGTCAAAGCCAGCCCTGCACGGCTTCTTTGGTGGCTTCCCGACCCAATGGGTATGAGTCGCCCAGTGATTATTGCCTATTTTAACATTTCACGTATTTTTACCCCAAATTCCGATTGCAAACCCCTATTCATAGTCGTACAATATCCCCTACGGGAGTCGGAGTTTCCAGAATCCCTCGTAAACATTTGTTTTATGAAGGAACTTATTTCGATTATGGTATCGAAAAAGGATTTATCAGAACGCGATATTTGCACCAAATTCATTACACCGGCTTTGGAAGCTGCCGGATGGGATACCCTAACCCAGTTTCTGGAAGAAGTTTCCCTGACCGATGGCCGCATCAATGTCCGTGGTAATTCCGTCACCCGGGGCACTCCCAAACGTGTTGATTATGTTTTGTATTACAAGCCCAACATCCCCATCGCCGTTATCGAAGCCAAGGATAACACCCATACTGTCGGCCATGGAATGCAGCAGGCCCTTGAATATGCAGCCATGCTGGATGTCCCCCTGGCTTTTTCCTCCAATGGGGACGCCTTTCTTCAGCATGATACGACTGGCCAGTCTCCCCAAATTGAAACCGAAATCCCATTAAATGCCTTCCCATCGCCACATGAACTCTGGCGACGATACAGCATCTACAAGGGGATCCAGGATGCCCAACTGCCTATTGTCACTCACGATTATTATACCGACGCCAGCGGCAAAAAGCCTCGCTATTATCAGGTCAATGCAATCAATCGTACCCTAGATGCTATCAGTAAGGGCCAAAATCGTATCCTGCTTGTCATGGCCACCGGTACTGGCAAAACGTATGTCGCATTTCAGATTATCTGGCGGCTCTGGAAAGCCCGCGCCAAAAAGCGAATCCTCTTCCTGGCTGACCGTAACATCCTTGTCGATCAAACCCGTATCAACGACTTCAAGCCGTTTGGCTCGGCCATGACCAAAATCAAAAACCGTCAGGTCAACAAAGCCTTTGAAATCTACTTATGCCTGTATCAGGCCATTAGTGGCACCGAAGAAGAAAAGAATATCTACAAACAGTTCTCGCCAGACTTTTTCGACCTGATTGTCGTTGATGAGTGCCATCGCGGCAGTGCTGCTGAAGATTCGGCATGGCACGAAATTCTGGATTATTTCACCTCCGCTACTCATATCGGCATGACCGCAACTCCAAGAGAAACCGAAGATGTCTCCAACATTGCTTATTTTGGCGAACCCATCTATACCTATTCGCTCAAACAGGGTATTGAGGATGGTTTTCTGGCCCCTTATAAGGTTGTTCGAATTGATATCGATAAAGACCTCACTGGCTGGCGTCCGCCTGACGGCAAAATGGATGACCGCGGGCAGGTGATTGAAGACCGAATTTATAACCAAAAGGATTTTGACCGCAATCTTGTTTTGGATCAGCGTACCGAACTGGTTGCCCACAAGGTTACGGAGTTTCTAAAGGGCACCAATCGATATGATAAAAGCATTATCTTCTGCGAGGATATCGACCACGCGGAACGGATGCGCCAGGCCCTGGTCAATGCCAATGGAGATATTGCCAAAGACAACAGTAAATACGTCGTCAAGATTACTGGCGATGATGCCTATGGCAAGGCTGAACTGGATAATTTTATTGACCCGGAACAACGATTTCCCGTTATCGCCACGACCTCACAATTGCTCAATACGGGCGTCGATGCCCAGACCTGCAAGCTCATCGTTCTGGACCAGACCATCAAGTCCATGACCCGTTTCAAACAGATTATTGGCCGCGGCACACGCATTAAGCCAGAATATGAGAAATTCTTTTTCACCATCATGGATTTCCGCAAGGCGACGGAATTGTTTGCCGATCCCGACTTTGACGGGGCTCCAGTCCAGATTTACCAACCCCGTCCAGATGAAACGCCAGTTCCCCCAGAGGATGACCAAACCAATCCCGGCCCCAACGACGGCCCCGATGACCCGATGCCTCCGCCCGGTCCTGATGGACCACCGCCCGGGCCGGAAGGACCCAGACGAGTCAAATACTACGTCAGCGATGTTCCCGTCCAGGTGATTGCCGAACGGGTCCAGTATATCGGCCAGGACGGTAAACTTATTACTGAATCGCTCAGGGACTACTCCCGGCGTAATATCCTTGGCCAATATGAATCATTGGATGAGTTTCTGAATACCTGGACTGGCGCCGAGCAGAAAAAGGCGATTCTGGACGAACTCACCGAACACGGTGTATTTCTGGCCGAACTGGCCCAGGAAGTCGGCAAAGATTACGACCCGTTTGATCTGGTTTGCCATGTCGCTTTTGACAGGCCGCCGCTGACCCGCCGAGAACGTGCCGAAAATGTCAAAAAACGCAATTACTTCACCAAATACGGCGAAAAGGCCCGTGCCGTTCTCAACGCTTTACTGGATAAATATGCCGATGAAGGCATCGAACATATCGAAAATATCGACATCCTGCGTGTCCAGCCAATCAATGGCTTTGGCACCCCGGTCGAGATTATTCAATGCTTTGGCGGCAAAGAAGCCTATCAGCAGGCCGTCAAAGAACTGGAAAAGCAATTATACGTTGCTGCATAACTGAAAGGATTCATACTATATATGTCATTAAGTGCCGCAATTAAGAGTATTCAGGACATCATGCGAAAAGATGTCGGCGTCGATGGCGATGCCCAGCGAATCAGCCAGATGGGCTGGCTGCTATTTCTGAAAATCTTCGACGACCAGGAACTTGAATACGAACAAACCCGCGATAATTATAAGTCTCCTATCCCAAAACGCCTCCGCTGGAGTAGTTGGGCTGGCGATACCGAAGGCATCACAGGTGATGAATTGCTGGAATTTGTCAATAACGACCTGTTTAAGACCCTTAAGGAACTACCCGCCGATCCCCAGAAAAATCCTCGCGGATTTCTGATTCGTTCAGTCTTCGAAGATTCTTACAACTACATGAAGTCCGGCACCCTCCTGCGGCAAGTCATCAACAAAATCAATGAAACCATTGACTTTAACAAGGCCCAGGACCGCCATCTCTTTGGCGATATTTATGAAAAAATCCTCAAAGACCTGCAAAGTGCTGGCAATGCGGGGGAGTATTATACCCCGCGTGCAGTTACGCAGTTCATGGTTGATATGACCGACCCGAGACTTGGTGAAATCGTTTTGGATCCGGCCTGCGGCACAGGCGGCTTTTTAACCTGTACAATTGAACATGTCCGCAGCAACTATGTCAAAACACCCGCCCAGGAAAAGAAACTTCAGGAATCCCTCCGCGGTGTCGAGAAAAAACCGCTGCCGCATCTGCTGTGTACGACCAATATGCTCCTGCACGGCATCGAAAATCCCATTAATATCCGCCACGACAATACCCTGTCGCGTCCGCTGCGGGATATTGGTCCTGCAGATCGCGTGGATGTGGTTGTCACCAATCCACCGTTTGGCGGCATGGAAGAAGACGGTATCGAGAACAATTTTCCGACCAATTTTCGTACCCGTGAAACCGCAGACCTGTTCCTGGTGCTGATTATGCATATTCTTAAACCGGGCGGCAGGGCGGCTATTGTTCTGCCGGATGGAACCCTGTTTGGCGAGGGCATCAAAACCCGCATCAAGGAAAAACTCCTGACCGAGTGCAACCTGCATACCATTGTCCGCCTGCCCAATGGAGTATTTAATCCCTATACCGGCATCAAGACCAATCTTCTGTTTTTCGCCAAGGGCAGTCCGACCAAGGAGGTCTGGTACTATGAACACCCGTACCCCCAAGGAGCCAAATCGTACAATAAGGGCAGACCCATGCGGATTGAAGAATTTGAACCTGAAAAGGCATGGTGGGAGAATCGTGTAGAAAATGATTTTGCCTGGAAGGTACCCGTCCAGCAGATTATCGACAATAACTACAATCTCGACATTAAGAATCCCAATATTCAGGACCCGACCCATATTGCCCCGTCCAAACTGCTGGCCAAATATCAAAAGGTCGCCGCCGAACTGGAAAAGACTCAGCAGCAGTTAAAGGCCGAATTGATGGCTTCCCTCGGAGGCGGCCAATGAACGCAGCCGTTAAACTTTTTGCCGAAAACTTCACCACTTTGGCCACTTCATCGGAAGGCATCGCCAAACTGCGTGAATTGATTCTACAATTGGCCGTCCAAGGCAAGCTCGTGCCGCAGAACCCAAATGATGAACCGGCGTCAGTGTTGTTGGAAAAAATAGAGAGAGAAAAAAACAAACTTATTAAGGAAGGCAAACTCAAAAAAGAAAATCCCTTACCCTCTATCAAAGATGAAGAAGTCCCTTTCGGCCTTCCCAAAGGGTGGCAATGGGCAAGACTTGGGGGCATAACGAAAAAAATTGGGTCAGGAAGTACTCCCCGAGGGGGTAAATCTGTTTATGTGGATGATGGAATAAAGTTTTTACGTTCTCAAAATGTTTACAACGATGGTTTACGTCTCGACGATGTGGCTTATATCACTCCAAATGTCCATATGAAAATGTCTGGTACTGCGATATCTGCTGGTGATATTCTACTAAATATTACAGGTGCATCAATTGCTCGGTCCTGTTTAGTACCCGATAATTTTGAAGATGGCAATGTAAGTCAACATGTATCAATAATCAGACCTGTAGATGACCAAATACGGCATTACCTGCATAAATGTATAATATCTCCATACATTTACAATCTTATTATGAATGTTCAAGTTGGCATGTCACGTGAGGGATTGAGCAAAAATAAACTTCAGTACTTCACAATCCCCATGCCACCTCTTGCCGAACAGAAGCGGATTGTGGCCAAGGTGGACCAGTTGATGGCCTTATGTGATACGTTAGAGCAACAGTTGCAGCAGTGCCAAGATACCCATCGGCAGTTAAACGACTCGGCGATTCATCATCTATTGACCGCCCAAAGTGAAAAGGAGTTTGCAAAAAACTGGAAACTCATCTGCGACAATTTCAGTCTCCTGTACAACGACAGCGAAGCCGTCGAAAAACTCCGCCAGGCGATCCTGCAATTAGCCGTCCAGGGCAAGTTAGTTCCCCAGGACCCCAAAGATGAACCGGCAGAAAAGCTCCTCGAAAAAATCCAGGCCGAAAAAGCCAAACTAATCAAAGAAGGCAAACTTAAAAAAGAAAATCCTCTGCCGCAAATTACTGACGACGAAATTCCGTTTGAATTACCCCATGGCTGGCAGTGGACGAGATTCAGTGACATTACTATATGCAGAGATAGCGAACGCATTCCCTTGTCCAAAACTCAAAGGGAGGATCGAAAGGGAGATTATGACTATTATGGTGCTTCCGGCATAATAGACCATATTGACGATTACCTTTTCGACAAACCGCTTCTACTTATTGGTGAAGATGGTGCTAATCTAATCAACCGATCAACTCCAATCGCATTTATAGCCAAGGGCAAGTATTGGGTAAATAACCATGCCCATGTCCTCGATGGCCTTAACTATGACGTGCTTAGATTTATAGAATTACATATTAATGCTATTGATTTAAAGCCTTATGTGACAGGAACTGCACAGCCTAAAATGAACCAAGCAAAAATGAACTCGATTTTAATTGCTTTACCTCCAGAATCTGAACAAAAACGCATTGTAGCCAAGGTGGACAAACTGATGGCCCTGTGCGACCAATTACAGGAGCAGATCGAATCCGCCCGCACCCAAGCCCAGCAACTAGCCGCCTCCACCATCCATCACCTCTTGGCCGGATAAAATATTTTTTTAAAAAAAAGAAGGATTTTTCATAATGCCATAGAATTATAAGGGTATAACTATTATTCAATAAAAAGGAGAAATATTATGTGTAACGTTGATTTAGTGTTTAAGCCCGCAGGCGAAGATGTGAAAGTCCTCATTCTGCATTCAACAGAGGACCAAGTCGGCAAAGACACTGCGGATGGATTAGTATATGGGCTCAAACGTGACGTAAAAGTCGTAGGCAATCATGATGTACCTAATTTTAAGACTTTGACAAAAGTGATTCATCAGAAGAAGGATTCATTTAATGTTCTTGTTCTTATTGCGCACGGTGGCAAATCTGATAATTTGCCATTCCTTTATGATGATGGTTATTTAAGATACCATGAACTAAAAGCTGCATTGGAAGGCAAGGTTGACGATAAGTTGTGTCTTTTTGGTGTGTGTTATTTAGGGACCAACGATTTAGCAGAATGGATTTGCAATGAAGCAGGTGCAATGGCCTGTATTGCACCACAACCTAACGTAGAAATATGCCAATGTGATATTGAGGTGGGATTCGAAACTCTGTTAAATAAAATGCAAGAACAAAAACATTACGCTTCTGATGTTGCGATGCTGCATAAAATATTAAAGCCAGAGCTAAATGATAATATAAAAATACCTTTTTGTATTTTCCCTGTTTCCCCTCAAAAACTTTATTAAGCGGGCTACGACCGAAATCAAACAAGGAGAACGAAAATGGCGAATGCTAATAGAATATCAGGTTTTGGTGCCGCTGTTTCCACTGTGGCAGGAGGTGTTGCTGGAGCAACTGCGGCTGCTTCTGGAGTTGCTGCAGGAGCGGCTGCTGGGACGGCTGGTGCTGCTGCTATGACATCCGGTTTAGCAACCGTTGGGAGTATTATCGGTGGAGGCATGGCCGCTGGGATAGGTATAGTCGCCATTGCTCCATTAGCAGGATGTGCTTTGGGATATGGAGTGTTTCGGTTATACAAGAAAATGGCAACGCCAAAAAAGTAATACCTTAAATAGCGGAATGAAGGAGAATATATGAAACGAGTCTTTATACTTGGAGCAGGTAGTTCGATTAGCCATAGCAAAGGTTTATTTCCGACCATCAATTCCTTTTTTAAGGTTGCCAAAAATAACGAATTAGCGATTAATCTTGCCGGGGAATATACGACTGTTGTTGATTATATAAAAGATTCGACTGGCAAAGATGTTCTTAAAAAAGAGGATAATGTAGACATTGAAGCCATTCTAACATATCTTGAAATTGAGATCGAAAGAAATTCGTCTCCAAAGTTGTTTAATATTCGTGAACAGTTTCTTGACCTAATTCAGAAAGTTTTGATTGGTTTAGGTGATCAAGTAAAACCCGAAGAGGGTGAATATAACACCCTGAAAGCCACAATTAATATAGAAGATGATACGATTATTAATTTTAATTGGGACCTTTTATTAGATGATATATTCAACCGAAAAGATATTCTTACTAGGCCTTATTATTATATACATGATAATGACTCGCATGGTTATTATCGTAATCTTATTTTTGGATTCTCTGCTTTTCAGTCTTTTAATGAGCCCTATACCACAATAGGACTTCCCTATAAAGAATGGCGTCCTAAAAAAGGTTTTTATTTAAAAATGCATGGTTCCATTGATTGGTACTATTGTTCCAATGAACAATGCAGAGCTTATCTCAAAGTATTTCCAATTCTTGCTCTTGGCGAACAATATTTTTGTTCCGATTGTCATGAGCAATTGAGATATCTAATTATTCCGCCGGTTTTAAATAAAAGTTACAGGCAATATCCAGCCATCCGTCGCATTTGGAATGTAGCTGCCAAGGAGTTAAGTGAGGCAGAAGAACTTATTATCTGGGGATATAGTTTACCACCGACAGACTTTTATGCGTCGTGGTTGATAGGTCAGGCTCGAAAGGCCTCTTTAAAGAAGGTCAATCTTATAAATCCAAGCGTTATAGGAGAAAAGAAAAAGGGCTTAAACCAAGATTATATTAGTCGATTTCGTAAACTGTTTCGTGATAAGCAAGACTCTCCAACATTCTGCCTTTATGAGAATTATTCTGATTTTGAAAAGAAGATAGAGATAACTTCAAAATATCATTTATTAGGAAATAGATCATTGTTCGTGAAGGATTAGATTAATGTTTCGGAAAGAAATCTTACCTGTTATTTAAACAATTGGAGTCTGCTGAAAGGAAAATTGTCAGAAAGATACAATTGTCCATGAATGTGTTATTCAATTTAAGGATCACATAGAATGATAAAACTGATAGATCTGATTTCGATGGCAGGTATTAAACTCTTTGACTATAAAATACATTGTGCTACGGGCAAGGACCATCCGCCATTAGATGCGTATTTCGCGGGGACATTTAAAAAATGGCAGGAACAGCAAACACAGAAAAACTTCCAATGTAAACATGTGTTGTCGCTCATCCATCTCGAAAATAATTGCTGGCTTTTTGCCGGTGTATATGCTGTTAAAGGAGTGAAGCCTTATCTTAGGAAAGGGCGTCGTCATTTCATGTATTCGACAGTGGAAGTCAAAGGGTTGGAACATTTGACTGGCAAGGCAATTATCCAGTTCGACAAGAAATTCCGGGCCTCATATTTAAAAGGGCCATCGCATGAGGATCGATTGTTTCTTTCAGAACTGCGGAATCAAATAATGACGATTGGTGATTTTCCAGGTTATAATTCTGTTCTATTGTCTTATCGGAATTTAGGAACAATTATTCGTGAATCTAATCCTTCATGGCGTTCGGCCCTTTGCAACGTGTCAGGGGTGTATCTTATCACTGATACCAAAACTGGCAGGTCCTATGTGGGTAGTGCCTATGGAGGCGATGGAATCTGGCAGCGGTGGATGGCCTACGCAAAAACTGGGCACGGCGGAAACAAGGAGCTTCGTCTGCTATTAAGCAAAAAAAGTAAGATTTATGTGGATAATTTTCAATACTCTATTCTTGAGGTCTGTGACTTAAATTCCAGTAATGACTATATCATAAATAGAGAGTGCTATTGGAAAAATGTCTTATTGACACGCGAATATGGATTAAATAGTAATTAAGCAGAAACACTATTATAATACAAGTTATAGTAAACTCATGAAATCCCTTAAATAGAAAAGGAGTTCATTATGCAGGTCAAATTTGAAGTCTTTCGCGGATTGTTTTCCACTTGGCAATCCTTATTTGCCCGAGCGGCCGAGTTTGCCTCCCAAATCGGCAAAGACCGTCTTATCGGTATCTCTCACTCAGACGACCATTCCGATGGCATCGTCACCGTCTGGTACTGGTCTGAATAATTGTTTAAAACAGGATAGCTTTAATGCTGAATAGTGCTCTTGACCAGCTTGCAATATCCTATCTTGCTTTTGAGAAGGTCGATATCAGCGATTTTCAAAGAAAAGCCCGTCTCCTCCAATCCTTATGGAGAGCAGAAAAAGGCTATGATCCGGGACTGTTTAGAGGCAGGCCATTGGGCAACCTTCTACCCATGCCCTGGGCCAAAGAAACCCTGAGCAACTATCTATCCGATACCATCAAAGACGTTGTAAAAAAAGAAGTCATGAATCCCTCAAATGTGGGTAAATTATATGGCAAGCCAAGAATCTTCAATAATCTTCTTTCGAGTCAGCCCTTATGTTTTAATTTATTCGCCGAGTTGCAGCAGGATTTAGAGCTTGCCACCAATGTCTTTAAGCAATTGTGTCCGCAGCGAGTGTATAAAGTCCTATGTATTGAATTTGAGCATTCTCCCGGCAGAGGCGATACAGCGTACACCGGGGATAGTTCTGCGTTTGATGTGTATGTCGAATACCTGAATCGTAGGAATGAAAAGGGATTTATTGGAATTGAAGTGAAATACCATGAAAATCTCCTAAACAAGCCTGCGGAGATTAAAAAGAGGTATTTTGAAGTTGCTTCAAAAATGAGCTGTTTTAAAGAAGAATGTTTGAATGCTCTTCAGCAATCTCCCCTTGAGCAGATATGGAGAGATCATCTGTTGGCAGGCAGCTTGTTATGTTCCCCCAAAGATGATTTTAAGGATGGATTTTTTGTATTTCTCTTTCCGCAAGACAATATCCACTGCCAACAGGCCGTTGGGCAGTATAAGCAGTGCCTGAGTGATGATAAAACATTCCAGAGTTGGACTTTGGAAGAAGTTTCCCAGGCAATAAAACAGAATACAAGTGATAGTTGGATTGATGCAGTGATTGATAGATATTTAAATTATGGCAAAATAGATAATCTTTTGGTATAAATATGGATATAGTAAATTGATGTAATAATTCTTCGGATATAACTATAGAATAAATTGTCAGC
>CAZKAI010000102.1:0-13885 GCA_964550565.1 uncultured Pirellulales bacterium | reverse complement strand
AAACCGTCAGCATTTACATTAATGGTTTTGATACCTGGAAAAACGGAGCTTCCTATGATCAGCGAACCCGTTTTGACGGAGTTGGCTACGAAGTGAGCAGTGCGGTCTATGAGATTAGTCCCTACGATGGTCAAGTCGATGTTGCCGCTGCTGATGTCTCCCTGTCCTGGGTAGGCGGGCTGGATCCGAATGTGGTTGGGCATCGTGTGTATCTGGGAACCGAGGCTGACACGTTGACCTGCCTGAATCCCAACGCAATGATTCCCGCAGGTACCGGAACTTACCATGTCGGGGATATTGCAACGGATACCACCTATTACTGGCAGATTGAAATGGTATCAGACAACGGTCTGGGAGGCTATCCTGCCGGCGATCCAAATAATGTTTTGGGGCCGGTTTGGAGCTTTACGACGGTTCTCTCAAAGCCGATCATCAACGCCAACCCGAGCAATCAGGTCGTATCGGCAGGCGGTACTGCCGAATTCACGGTGGGCGTGGAAAGTTTGACGACTCCTGCATTTAAGTGGTATCTTTCAGTCGATGCGGTGAACAACACACCGGCAGATGACACGTATCTGACTGATGATGAAGTATTGACCCTGACGGGGGTAACTCTTGCTGATGAAGGTTACTATTATTGTGTGGTTAGTAATTCGAGCCATGCTGAGGTTGCTTCAGATACTGCAGGGCTGGCGATTAAACGGGTGATAGCCCACTGGAGTCTGGATGCAGATGATTATGTGAATGGCCAGTATCTGGATTTGAGTGGTGAAGGTCATCATGCTGATCCCAATGGTACGCCATCCTTTGTTTCGGGCAAGCTTGCCGAGGGCGTTAGTATCCTTCGTCCAGACGACCATGCAAATCCCATAACGGATAGTTGGGCCAGTGCCGGAACATGGAATCCGTCGGAGTATTCCGGCTCGCTGTCTGTCAGTTTCTGGCTGAACTGGGACGGCACTAATACCACCAATACTGAACAGGTATTTATTTCCAAACGCTCCAGTGCCAACCTGGCTGATGCAACACAGTGGCAGATTATCATGCCTTCCAGTGCCAGCAAGACGATTTCTTTCCAAAGTCCCAATAGTGCAGTCTCTGCTGAGGCTCTTACGCCGGATAACTGGCAGTTTATTACGGTGACTTTTGACGGCACAACTGCGAGAATTTACAGCAACGGCATTCTGAAAAACAGCGGCAGTTTCCGGCTTGGTGATGCCGTGGATGCGATGATTAACCTTGGCGGTTCTGATTTCGGCAACACTCCGGCACGCTGGATGAATGGCATTCTGGACGATGTCAAATTTTACAACTATGGGTTGTCTGATGTTGAAGCGGCTCGCATGTATGTGGCAGACAATCCGGGCAGTTCCGTTTGCGTCAACTCACTCAAACCGGCTGCGACGTATGACCTCAATGGCGACTGTATTGTCAATCTTGGCGACTTTGCGATCCTGGCCGGCCAGTGGCTGGATTGTGGTCTGGTTCCGGATTGCGTGCAGTAAGCAAACGATCCTTTTGTTCACAGTTTTGGTGACTTCGCGGTACGATTTGCAGGCAGGCTTAGCGCTTGCCTGCAAATTTTATTTTGGGGGCAATCGTTTTACCACTGGGCCTCGACGTAGGGGCCGGTGGGCCCCTGCGGTTTGGGTTTGGGGCGGGATTCGAGGATTGCTTCGGCAATCGGCACGTCGGCTTTGCGGGTGATTTTCAGGTTGGTGTAGTCGGTTTCGACAATCGCGACGGGGTGGCCGAGGCTTTCGACCAGCATGGCGTCGTCGGTGATTTTGGACGCGTCCAGATTGGGGAGGTTGGCGTAGGCTTTTTTGAGCAGGTCTGCGGCGAAGACCTGCGGGGTCTGGGCTTCCCAGAGGTTGGTGCGGTCCACGGTCTGCTGGATGAGGGCGTTCTGGACCCGCTTGAGGGTACCGTTAACGGGGCAGGCCAGGATGGCGGCACCGGTTTCGGCGGCCTTGTGGAAGACCTGGTTGATCCATTCTTCGGTGACACAGCAGCGGACGGAATCATGCACGGCGATCAGGTCGGCATCGGGATTGACTTTGGCCAGGGCATTGGCGACGGTTTCGAAGCGTTCTTTGCCCCCGTGAACGATTTTGACGCCGTAAAATCCCATGGTCGGCCCCCATTTCAGGCGGACCAGTTCATCATCCTCCGGCGCAATGCACAGCAGGACCTGCTTGACATCGTCCCGGCTGGCAAAGGCTTCGATACTGCGCAGGAAGGCTGCTCGTCCGCCCATCTCCACGAAGGGTTTTTTCTTGTCGCCGCCAAACCGGGCGCTGGCCCCGGCTGCACAAATAATTACTGATACCGATTTTGCCATGGCTGGTCCTGTCTAAGCTCGTGCTGCATCTTATAACGCCATTATTTTACTGTTTAATCAAACCAATTAATATATTGTGCCGGATTTGGCGTGGCTGTCAAGGGTTGTTTCCGGCCGGGCCGGCTTTTGACCCCAGAACGTCCGATAATTGGAATCAAGGCCAAAATACTCCCTTTGTCAAGCCTGCAAAATCCTTCAATAATTGGCGAAAATGCAAACCTGTTCGGTCTTTTGGTTATTTCTCCGTCTTATAGTGACGAGAAAAAGCTGTAAGGAATTCTGTTCGGAATCGGGAATCGGGGTCGATTTTGGACAGAGCCCGTCGTTAAGTCAAGGAATGTGGTATGGAACCTAAAAATCAGAATCAACTAAAATCCAAGGCCGACACCAGCAGTGACCAGCTTCTGCGGGAACATCGCGTGACCCAGGCGGCGCTGGAAGCCAAGAGCCGTTTGATTGACAACATGGCTTATCAGATTCGCACGTTGTCCAACGCGGTCATCGGGTTCAGTGATCTGCTGTATTCGGAGGATCTTGAACCGAGCCTCAAGGAATATGTGGCCGAGATTTATCAGGCGGGCAAGGCGCTGTCGGTGCTGGTGAATGATGTATTGGACCTGGCCAAACTGGAGGCGGGCAAGCTGGTGGTTTCGAAGTCCTTTTGTCTGCTTGCCGGCCGGCTGCAGGAACTGTATCAGCTTATCCACGTTGCGGCTCGGCAGAAAGGTCTGCAATTTTCGATTACGGCGGACCCGGATGTGCCGGCCAGGATGTTCACGGATGGGGAGCGGCTGGTCAAGTGTTTGTTGAATCTCTGTGCCAATGCGGTGAAATATACGCCCAAAGGATATATTCGTGTGCATGTCAGCCGTCAGTGTTTTGATGAGCAGGCAGGGCTGCGTTTTGATGTGGAAGATTCCGGAATCGGGATTGCTCCTGAGCGGCTTGCGAGTCTGTTTGATGAAGTGGTTCAGACGGAAAAAGCCAATCATGATGTTTTAACGAGTATGGACATGGGGTTATCGATAACCGCGTCGCTTCTGGCGACCCGACGGCTGGTAGAGGCGCTGGGCGGTCGTATTGATGTGTCCAGCATGCCCGGAGTCGGCTCGACGTTTTCGCTGCTGCTGCCGGCGGGGGTCAATCCGGATGCGGAACAGGCCCTGAATTTGTCGGAGGTGGTCTGGGATGAGGCGGAGGCGGAAGCGGTGCAGCCCCAGGACGTTCCGGCCAGGGCGGCCGTAAAAGCGGCATCCACCGGCACGGTGCTTCTGGTGGAAGACCAGGAATCCAACCGTACGGTGATGACGCTGCTGCTGGAGACGCTGGGGTTGACGGTGGTGACTGCCGAAGACGGTGTCGAGGCGGTGGCGGCGACGACGTCGCGGTCGTTTGATGTGATTTTAATGGATTTGATGCTGCCGCGGATGGACGGGTACCAGGCGGCGGATATCATGCGGCAAAACAACATATCCTGTCCGATTATAGCTCTTTCGGCCGGGGTGATGAATGAGAGCGATTCGCAGCGCATTGCCAAGGATTTTGACGGATTTCTGAATAAACCCGTGGACAGCAAAAAGCTTCAGCAGACGCTGCAGAAATATCTGCCGCAGTTGGGCAAAACCAAATCTTCCAGTCAGCCGGCGGCGGCGGACCAGGATGATTTCGTGATTGAATATAAATAATAGCGGACACCCAAGGACAGATTACGCTACGATGTCACTTGAAACCAAAATGATTGCTTCGCTGACGGAGTCCCGTGAGCATCTTCAGTTCGGGACCTGGCTTGTCCAGCAGGGCAGGCTCAGTGAAGAGGATTTGCAAAAGGCTCTGGACAGCCAGCGCGCCGAATCGGGCCGGCTGGGCGAGGTGCTGACGCGTATGAACCTGATGTCCGAAGTTGATGTGATTCGGGCTGTCGGCGAGTTTCTGTCGATTGAATATATTGACCTGGATGATTACACAGGCATTGATTCGGATGTGTCGCGCAAGATTCCGGAAAATATCGCCAAGCGGCTGGAGCTGATCGCCATCAGCCAGGAGGACGATACGGTTCGCGTGGCCATGGCCGATCCGCTGAATATTGTTGCCATTGATACGGTGACCGTCAAGCTCAAACGGCAGGTCAAGCCGCTGATTGCGCTGCCTCGCAAAATCCGGCAGGCCATTGAATTTGTGTATCATGGGGTGGATGTCGATCAGCAGCAGATGAAGGACATTGTCGATCTGCAGGTTCAGACCGACGATCCGTCTAAAAAGTCGCAGGAGGAAGCGGAGTTTTCCAGCGAAGGGATGTCCGAAGCCGACGCTCAGGACGCACCGGTCATTCGTTTTGTGGATTTGATGCTCAGTCATGCCATCAAGAGCCGGGCCAGTGATATTCATATTGAACCGCAGGAAAAAACGATGATTATCCGCATGCGGGTGGACGGGATTTTGTGCGATATGGTCCCGCCGAGCCGCAAGATGCAGCAGGCGGTGATTGCCCGCATCAAGGTGCTGGCGGAAATGGATATTGCCGAACGACGGCTGCCCCAGGACGGGCGATTCCGTATCCGCATGGGCAAGGAGCGTGCGGATATTGATGTGCGTGTTTCGGTGCTGCCGACGATTTACGGCGAAAAAGTGGTCATGCGTATTCTGGACAAAGGTGCGCTGAATCATAATCTGGATGCCCTGGGTCTGGACCCGGAGATGCTGACGCGATTTCGCCGGGTGCTGGGGCTTCCGCACGGGATTATTATTGTCACCGGCCCGACCGGCAGCGGTAAAAGCACCACCCTGTATTCGGCGCTGAGTGAACTGAAGGATCCCCGCAAAAATATCACGACTGTCGAGGACCCGGTGGAATATCGTCTGGCCGGCATCAACCAGACGCAGGTCAAGCCGGAAATCAACCTGGATTTTGCCGGGTGTCTGCGTGCCATTCTGCGGCAGGACCCGGATATCATTCTTATCGGTGAAATCCGCGACAAGGAGACGATGGAAATTGCCATGAAGGCGTCCATGACGGGGCATCTGGTGCTGAGCACGTTCCATACCAATGACGCCTGCGGAGCCATCAGCCGGTTTGTGTATATGGGGCTGGAGGCGTATCTGCTGGCTTCGTCGCTGAATCTGATTGTGGCTCAGCGGCTGGTGCGTCGGGTCTGCGAGAAATGCCGCAGGCCGGTCAGTCTGACGACGGAGCTTCTCAAACGGCTGCGCATTACGCCGGAGATGATGCAGAACGCCCAGTATGTCGAGGGTGCCGGCTGTCCGCACTGCAACAATACCGGGTATCGGGGCCGTGTCCCGATTTTCGAGTTTCTGCTGATTGACAACGAGATTCGCCATGCGATTGCCGAAGGCCGCCGTGAAGACGAGATCCGTGCCATTGCCCGAAAGAAAGGTATGGGCGACCTGATGACCAGCGGTGTCTCGCGGATGCTGGCCGGGCTGACCACTGCCGAAGAAGTCCTGCGGGTTACTTTTGCCGACGACGGCGAGCTGTAAATCCTCACACCGCAATCATCGATCGATTTTTGCCGGTTCAGCCGGGGGTGTTTTTGCGGGGTATTGATCCAGGTTCTCAATTTTGAAGATGTTGATAAAGTTTCTTCCGTTCCGCAATTGTTTGACAAATTTGTACGGTCCTATATCTTTTGCCTGGACAAGCGGCTGAATGACCTTAAGGTTGTATAATTCATAATACGGGTCATTGGGAGCAAATCCAAGCCGTGAATCCCAGGCCGCGTAAACCACATTCCGTTCCCGTAATTTTCGGGCAAGGTCTATCATGTCGGTGCTCTGGATGCCCTGATACAGCAAAATCTTATGCCGGTGCTCCCGGGGCAGATATAATGTGACGACACTGGGCAGGGTGGTTACCAGGCCCTCGCCCTGGCGGCTGTTTTCCATGTACCATTCGGCCAGGGATTTGAATTCAGCATTACGTAAGCCGTCATTGAGCAGCCAGGCGGTGTTCATCTGGCCGGCGACAATCGAGACCAGAAGCAGCGAGCACAGGGATATTTCCAGGACGACGCCCTTGAAGCGATTGAAATACACAGATGCAAGAGCCAATAATGCCATGGCAAGCATGGCCATAAACGGCATCGAGGTCGCTTGGGGGCAGATCTGTTTGCAGCGTTCGAGGACGGGAGTCAGGCTGAAAAACCACAGCAGACCGAGGATGCTGATGACGACCTGAGCGGCAATCATGGCGACGGGATACCGCTTTGCTGCGATGCCCCATGTCTGGCCGATTCCGTAGAATGAAATCAGCAGGGCGATCCAGAATGTGGGCAGGTGAAATCGCTGCATGGGAAAAGGGTAATAGGCGTGGACCAGAAAGTATGGAATCAGAAAAATGCCCAGAACCAGGATTTTCCAGCTTCGCCGATAGATTGCCCAGCTTGCCCCCGCCAGGAACGTAACGCCGGCGATCATTTTGCTGGCCCACATCAGGATTGTGCCGGCGCGCTGTGAGGCTTCGACCGGCAGGGCGGCCAGCGGATTATAGCCGACGGACCAAATCAGGTTTAGATGCAGGGGGATTCCGATTTTGTCGCTGCCTAATTTGCTGAAGGCGTTGGATGGGCCGGCCTTGAAGACATTGAAATAGTGCGTGTCCGAGGCTTCATATTTCAGGGTTGCCGCCATCCAGAGGATCAGGGGCACACTGGCCAGTATCGAAAGCCCCAGCGCCCGGAGGCGGTCTTTTTTGGAGGCTGCGAATATCATGTCGATGACAAACGCCGCCAGGATCAGGGCGGCGCATTCATAGCGGACCATGGTTCCGATGGACGCGAACAGATAGCTCCAGCGGCTTCTCTGAAAGATCAGATACACCGTCATCAGAATAAAGAACAGCAGCGTGGTTTCGGCCAGCGGCTCGATCATCATTTCTAAAATCCACACATTGATCAGGCACAGCAGGGCCAGCCATTTGCCGGCCCGGCCGATCAACTGGCCGGCGATGAGAAAGATCAATATGCCGTTGAACGGATGCAGGATGCCGTTGAGCAGCCAGCCAGCCTTGAGTTCGGCATCATTGCCCGACATGATGGGGGTCAGGACGTTTTGCAGGATTCCGGTGACGGGGGCCCGCTTGAAGGTGTCGGGCGATTTGAAGGAAAGAATGGTTTTGCCGACATCATAGAAACAGGAGAAATCGGAATTGGGCACGATCCGGTGGCCATAGAACAGGATGGATTGATACATACCGAATAAAAACAGAATCAGGCAGATGGAAAGCGTAATCTTTTTATCCCTGTTTTTATCGTCTGCGAGCAAATCGGGCACCGAGACCATGGGCGGGTTGGTTTGCTGGCGTTCTTTGCGTTTGAATTTTGCGGTATTCATGGATTTTATCAAATCCCCTTATCTGGAATCGGGAAGTCTTGTTTGTGCGATAAAGAAGATGGTAAAAGTGTCCCGCTGCAAGGTCAAGCAAATTCTGTTCGGGTTCAGTCGGGACGTTTTTGGATGACGATGGTTTCGAACATTCCAAGCAGGCCGTTCAGTGGGATCAGGCAGTATTCCAGGCCTTTGAAGACTGGATACGACCAGTCCGGGGCCAATTGCCGCAGGGTGAATCCGCCGCTGGCCAGATAGCGGAGCGGGGTGTGAAATCGTGTCCGCAGAATCTGCAGGGTTGGGAACTCGGTTTGGAAAATCTGTCGGTCGCGGTGAAAGACAATCCAGGGCAGGGCTCCGTTTGCGGTGGACAGGGGTCCTTCGGATTTGAACTCCCAGCCGGTCGTCAGGTCGAAGGCTTCATGATGAAAATGCTGATAGATGAAGCGTCCCCACAGGGTGTTGCCAGGCTCAATCATGGCGATGCGTCCGCCGGGTTTGAGGATTCGTCGGGCTTCGCGGAAAAATGCCCTGACATCCGGAATGTGGTGCAGGACATCGACCATGACAATCGCATCCACGGAGGAATCTTCAAACGGCATGTCGCAGGCCGAGAAGACCCGGTCCACCGTCGGCAGGTCCAGCACATCGGAGGTGATGACCGTCGGCATCAGGGTCTTGAGAAAGCCGCCGCCGCTGCCCAGCTCGATGATGGTTTTGTCTTTGGTGTACTCGATGGCCGCGGACAGTTCATGGTAGAAATCCACATAAATTCGCCGCAGGAACTCTTTTTTTTGGATAATGTCCCGGTGCAGCAGGGTTTTCTGTGCATCATTCCAGGCGTCGGTGCCTTGCAGCTCCGGCAGTTTGAGTCGATCCAGTAATCCCATGTTATTTAAGCCATTTGAATTTGGTGAAGGCAAACCAGCTCATTTTCAGCAGCAGCCAGCCGTGGCGGAAGCGGTCGATGTTGGTGGCGCCGTAGGTTCTGGCCCGGTAGGTAACGGGTACCTCGACGACTTTGAGGTTCTGTTTGACCGAGCCGAAAATCAGGTCGAAATCGCCAAAGGGATCAAAGTCGCCGAAAAACGCCCGATTGGCCGCGAGGATGTCGTAGTTGGCACGGCTGATCATCTTGGTGCCGCACAGCGTATCGCGAAATCGCTGGTTGAGCAGCCAGGAAAACAGCAGGCCGAAAAATTTGTTGGCCAGCAGGTTCAGGAAACGCATCGCCTGTTTTTCCATCGGATAGACCAGGCGAGAGCCGTTGATGAATTCGCCTTTTCCCTCGACCAGGGCGTGGAAGAATTTGGGCAAATCCTCCGGCGGGGCGGTCAGGTCGGCGTCCTGAATCACCATCACATCGCCGGCGGCGGCTGCGAAACCCTTGCGTACGGCGTCGCCTTTGCCGCGGCCCTGTCCCTGATGGATGAGCTTGATAATCTTGTCGGGATGGAGGCGGATTTGATTTTCAATTTCCGCCGCGGTGCCGTCGGTGCTATTGCCGTCCACGAAAACAATTTCAGTGAATCGGCCCATCTGCGGGATGCGGGCGATGGCATCGGCGATATTGCCGCGTTCATTGCGGCAGGGAACAATGACTGAAATGCCAAGTTGGCTGGAATCCTGCACCTGCGGCCCGGGACGGGCAATAATCAGGTTCATCAGGTTCAACGCCCGAAAGCCCGGAACCAGCGAGAGGATTCGATTGAAGAAGGAGGAAACCAGCGGAATATACCTGGGCAGCAGCATAAAGCTTTCGCCGCGAATGAAGTCAAAGTCGCTCAGATACAGCAGGTTGGCGATATCTTCCGGCGGCAGCCAGTTCTGGTAGCTGTTGGGTCGGCGCATCCCGATGGCCGAGCCGCATCGCAGCAGACTTTCCCACAGATAGCTGTAATACGTGATGACGATGCGCGTGCCGGGGTGTGTCAGCGGCCGCAGGCGTTCAAAGACCTGCTGGATGTCCTGCCAGACGCCGATGGAATTGCAGATGAGAATATAATCAAAGGTTTCACTGAGCTGGATTTCCTGCGGGTGCTGAAGATGAAACTGCAGATGCGGGAAACGCTGGCGAGCCCGTTCGATGGCCTGCGGGTCGGTGTCGATACCGACGCCATAGGAGGGCTTGACTGCGGCCAGCAGATCGCCGCTTTCACAGCCGACATGCAGGACGCGGCTGTTGGGACGGACGTTGTATTGGTAGAGCTTTTCGAGCCATTTGTAATAGTAGGCGTTTTTGTGTCTCCACTTGTCGCAGGAGGATTCGGCAGGCTGCGGGATATTTGTGTTCTGCTGCATATTACGGATTATCCTGTCTGAGGCATTGGCGAATTGTATCTGTGCCGGGGTGCTCGATGACGCCTTGTTCGGTGATGATGGCGGTAATGTCGGCGTGATCGGTCACATCGAAAGCGGGATTGTACACGCCGATTTGTTCCGGGGCCATGCGGCTGCCTGCGACATGCGTCACTTCGTCGTCGCGGCGATGTTCAATCGGGATGCCGGTGCCGTCCGGGATGGACAAGTCAAAGGTGCTGGACGGGGCGGCGACGTAGAAGGGCACGCCGAAATGCCTGGCGAGGATGCTCAGGGCCAGTGTGCCGATTTTGTTGGCGGTGTCGCCATTGGCGGCGATGCGGTCGGCGCCGACGAGAATAGCGTTGATTTTTCGGGATTTCATCAGCGATGCGGCCATGTTGTCGCATTGCAGCACGGCGTCGATGCCGGACTGGGCCAGTTCCCAGGCGGTCAGTCTTGCACCCTGTAAAAGCGGACGTGTTTCGTCCATATAGACGCGGATTTTTTTGCCCTGCGCGTGGGCGGTGTAGATGGGGGCCAGGGCGGTGCCGATGCCTGCGGTAGCCAGTGCCCCCGCGTTGCAGTGGGTCAGGATGGCGGCATTATCGGGGATGAGTTGCTGGCCGTACAGGCCGATGGCGTCGCACATCCGACGGTCTTCGGTTTCGATCGTTTTGGCCTCGGCAAGCAGGGCTTCTTTGAGCTGGCCGGTGCTGCATGTCGGATTAGCGGCCAGGACCTGTCGGGCGGTGCGGGTCATGCGGTTCAGTGCCCAGAACAGGTTGACCGCGGTCGGGCGGCTCTGAGCGAGGTAATCGGCGGTTTTCAGTACTGTTTTGAGGGTTTCTGCGGCCGGGGAGGGATCGGGGAGTTCGCGGCAGGCTATGCAAATACCATACGCGGCGGCCACTCCGATGGCGGGGGCGCCTCGAACGGCCAGGGTGATAATGGCCTCGAAAAGCTGCTCGGGAGTCCGGCAGGCGAGGTATTCCATCCGGCCGGGCAGCTTCCGCTGGTCGAGCAGTTCGAGGACGCCGTCTGTGGCACCGGCCCATCGCAAGGTTTCAAACGCTTTTACCATAATCGACTATAAGTATATACAAATACGACATTTCCAGTCTGACTCACCGTCCATTACTTTCGGCATATTTGGACATGTATTTTATAATGTAAATTGTATATTGTAAATTGGAATTGGCGGGAATATAGGTAAAGTTGGGATATTTTTTTGACAAAAGGTTTAAATTTGCTATAATTATACTCTTCTTTTTTCGGTATTTTTGGAAAAAGGTGTTTTTTCGGGAGTCATCTTAAATAACGTAGGAGTGTAACGAAGGAAGCGATTTCATTTTGGAGGATTCATCGATGTTTGGACGGAGTTTTGGGGTATTTGCTGCGGCGGTTTTGATGTTATCTGCGATTTCATTGGGAGCGACGTATAGTGGGGGGGATGGTTCAACTGCTAATCCATATCAAATTAACAATACAGAAGATCTACTGACATTAGCTGTTAGTAAGGGTGATTACAACAAGAACTTTATTTTAACGGCAGATATTGATTTAGCTGGAAAGACTTTCGCCAAAGGAGTTATTGCATCAGATGCCATTATCATGTCAGGATTCCAAGGCACCGCTTTTACTGGTTCATTTGATGGCAATGGTTTCCGGATAACAAATTTGACCATAAATACTAATGGTTCAGGAAACTGCTATTTGGGATTGTTTGGCTGTTTGGGATACGAGGCAATAATCAAATATCTTATCATTGAACAGGTTTCTATTATAGGTGGTAAATATTCTAAATGTCTTGGCGGTCTATGTGGAGAAAATTTGGGAGCAATCACCAATTGTTTTGTTACCGGTACTGTCAGTTCTGGCGATTCACCTTCTAATCTTGGCATCATGTGTGGATATAATGCCGGTGTAATTAGTAGCTGTCATGCTGCAGGTACAATCGTCGCAGGAGAATGGTCTTATTATCTGGGTGGTCTATGTGGGGGAAATTCTGCAACAATTATTAATTGCTATTCAGCGGGATCTATTATTGGAGGTCAAAATTGTTGTAATATAGGGGGGCTGTGCGGCTGGAATCATGAAGGTCTAATTCAAAATTGTTACACTACAGCATCAATTCTTGCGGGTGAATCTTTGTATTCTTTATCGTTTGGTGGTCTCTGTGGTTCGAATGACAACGGTGTTTTTATAGAATGTAACTGGAATCGTGAAACTTGTGGTGTCTTGAGCAGTGCTGGAGGTTGGGGGCTGACTGATGATCAGATGAAACTTGAATCCAGTTACCCTGGCTGGAACAATGGGCTGTGGGTGATTGATGAAGGTGTTGGTTATCCACATCTTGTTTGGGAGGGTAAAGCAGGACAAGTTATTGATTATGAAAGGACTCGTTCTTATTCAGGTAACGGAGTTAATATTCCCTTTGAACTCAATAATCCAGAGGATATTGTTTGTCTATGCCTGCGTCCTGCAGATTGGGACAAGAAATTTATTCTGAGTAGAGATATCGATATGGCTTTCATTGATGGATATCGTCCCATAGAAAATTTTGTTGGCAGTATCGATGGGCAAGGTCATGTGATTCGAAATCTTGTCGTAGATGCGGCGTTATTAGCTAATTCCAATAGTCTCGGATTGATATGTCGACTTGGCGAGAATGGTCTGATTATGAATTTAGGTATCGAGAATGTTCAAGTTATAGGGGGAGAATATGCACGTTGCCTTGGTGGTCTGTGCGGAGAAAACTATCGGGGCACAATCAGAGGTTGCTATATTGCGGGGATTGTGTCCGGAGGAGAATTTGCATCTTCGCTTGGCGGCTTGTGTGGCAGCAATTATCGTGGCATAATTCATAGTTGCTATACAACAGTGATTATTAATGGTAGCGATTCCTCTGTTTCTCTTGGTGGTCTATGTGGTAACAATACAGAAGGCACAGTTTTCAATTGTTATGCTGTTGGTCGCATATCTGGGGGTAGTATTGATGTTGGAGGTTTGTATGGCAATAATTCCGGTTTTAATAATAATTGCTTCTGGGACATTCAAACCACTGAAACAATATATGGAGTTGGAAACGTAGGAATTCAGGGTAAAACAACTTCAGAAATGCAACTGCCTTCAACATTTATCAATGCGGGTTGGGACTTTGTGGGTGAGACGGCGAATGGTGTGGAGGAAATCTGGTTTATACGAGAAGGAAAGGAATATCCGCGGTTTGTCTGGGAAGATCAGGTGCCTATTGCCCAGGCCGGACAGGACCAGTCTGTTCATGAGTGGGCGTATGTCAAGTTGGACGGCAGCGGCTCGAGCGATTCGGATGGCGATGCACTGACGTATCGATGGATGCTCAGCGGCAAAGTCATCGCAGCAGAGGCGAAACCCACTGTATCGCTGTCGGCGGGGATTCATACGATTACGCTGGTAGTTTCGGATGGGATTGTCGAATCCGAGCCGGATGAGGTTGTGGTGACGGTCCTTGCGGCCAGGAAGGGCACACTACAGATCGTGCCGTCAACGATCAGCCGCAGCAGCACGGCCCGCTATGTTGTGGCAATGTTCCAGCTTCCATCAGGCGTTCAGAAGCTGGATGGCAAGCTGGTGCTTTATCCGGGCGAAGTGGAATCTGCACTGGAACGTGCGGTTACAATTGGCGGAAAGATTCAAATGTACTGCTGGTTTGAAAAACAGCCGCTGGTGGATGCAATTGCCGCCGATGGAACGACCGAGCTGACAATCGTCGGCAGGCAGCCCGATGGGCAATATGTCTATGCGAGGACCCGGGTGACAATTACCAAATAGACCGGGTTTTTCCTCTGGCAGGAAAATTCAGTTATGACACCACCGGCAGTTGGTCCCAGCGGGTGGTGAATTTGGGGGACAGGTGTTTGA
>CAZKAI010000101.1:0-14381 GCA_964550565.1 uncultured Pirellulales bacterium | reverse complement strand
AGGCAGGTGCCCACTTTCCGTTGATGAAAGCCAATTTGCAGGCTTTGTGATAGCTTTGGTCTTTTGCTTTTTTTGAATCCATTGTTTAATCCCAATCAAATTCAGTTTGCAGAAATATTTCTGAGTCTGGCGATGGACCGCTTAAGATTAGATGCGGCAGGCTGCTGATATTGCTGGATAAAATAGTCTGTATAGTAAATCGTGGGTTTGTCCAGAAATGCCTGCAGGATGGCTGTTCGGCCGAGACAAAATGCGTCGTCCGAGACATGAGCGTATTCTTTGCGGATATTGTCTTCATATCGATCAAATTCATCGGCGGGGCTGCCCAGGATGGCCAGGTCGATATCGGCAATCCATTCCTGGTCTCGGGTTTGAGGCTGGCCGGCGTGTTTGGTAGTCAGGATAAGGTTCTGGATTTCCTGAGCCATTGAGTCGGTCAGGCCAGCCGCCATGCAGGTATTATAGGCGATGAGGGCACTCTGTTCTTCGTTCTGACTCCCCCGGACATCATAGACGACATCATGATACCAGAGGGCGAATTCGACGGCGTCCGGATTGGATGCCATGGACCGGATGTGTTCGAAGATGTCGAGGCAGGTTCGGATATGGTCAAGATTATGATAAAACCGATGCGGCTGCGTGTAGGCGTTCATCAGCAGCTCAAATGCAGGATCCGCGCTGGACTTTGCCCCAATGCGCGACCAAAGCTTAAGAAAACGGTCTTTCATACGATTCCAAAATAGTCCATGACCTGATTCAACAGGACCTGAATGGATGCCGTATCGGTATTGTTTGAGTTGTCGATCTCCCACAAGCGGCCGTGGCCGTCCCGCTCAATGGCGGTTTTGATATAGAGCTGTTTCTGCTGGTCGTTGTACTGGCTGGCGATGCGGGTTTGGATTTGTTCGGGGGTCAGGTTTCGCTGTTCCAGACGGGCCCGCTGAGTCTTGTCGTCGGTTTTGACAAGGATGATGTTGTTGCTGCACAGGTGAAGCATGTCGGTCTCGGCCAGGAGTGCGGCGTTAATCAGGATCAGGCCTTTTTTGCCGGATAATTCTCTGCGGAGGCGAACGGTCAGCGGGGTATAGAGCATTTTGTTGAGCTTTTTGAGCTGGTGAATATCCCTGAAGGTGATTTCGCCGAGTGTCTTTCGATTGATAAAGCCATTGGTGTCAATGATTTCGCTGCCGAATTGAGCGGCCAGTTCCTGACGGAGGTTCTGATAGGCGGGTTCCTTCAGGCTGCCGAGGATCTGGTGACCGATGTGGTCCAGTTCGATATTATGGACGGGGATGGATTGTCCCAGTGTGGTCAGGATGGTGCTGATGTACGATTTGCCGGCGCCGATCTGGCCGGTGACACCGATGATGTACTGGCCGGACAGGCGGGCTTCGAGCTGCTGTTTGACGAACAGAGGGACGTATTCGTGGATAAATCCATGGTTTTTCTGGATTTCCTTGACGGCGCTGGAGCTGACATGGCCCAGGGCTGGTTTGGCAAACAGGATGAAGGTATCGATTCCGAGTTTCTGGCTTTCTCCGACCTGGTGCAGGATGTTTTCGTAGTTGAAATCTTCCCCGTTGCGGACACCTTTGACGATGACCGAGACGCCGTTTTCATAGGCGTAATCGACCAGCAGCCCTGAAAAGGATACGACCTCGACATTCGGGATGTGGGTCAAGGATTGCTTTGCCATGCGGGTTCGTTCTTCCAGACTGAAGGTGTACTGTTTCTGGGGATTGACGCCGATGCCGACAATGACGTGGTCGAATACCAACGATGCCCTTTGAATGATGTCGATATGACCGAATGTAATCGGATCACCTGAAAACGCGTACATTGCCTTTGCCATAGCTGTTTGTTTCCTATTGTATCTATACGAATGAGAGAAATCGTTCCTTTTTAATTTCTCAGGATTATATCATAGTGGACCGGCTAATACAAGAATGGATAAGGATTGCCCATCATAGAGAGCCTTGTCACGTTTTTTAATTGTCCGATTTTTCGGACAGTTGATTTTTACTGTTTTCGTCGGAGCAAGACAGCGGACAGGAGGAACAGGGTCAGGGTTGCCGGTTCGGGGATGATCTGGAGATAGGGAGCGTGGCCGGCGGGGTCTTCGGACATGCCGATGAGGATGTCGGATGTGTCGCTCCATTCGGCCAAATCGGCCTGGATGCTGAATCGAATCCAGGGGTAGGATTTCTGTACGGCCTGCTGAAGGAGGGCGGTGATATCGATGGTGATCCAGTGGGGCTGCCAGTCGGAGGTGTCGGGAGCTTGAAACAGCGTGATGAAGCCGTTTCGATCTGTGCTATCCACCTGGCCGTTGCCGGCGGTGTTGAATCCAAAGACCGTAAATCCGGAGATCTCGGGGGTGGTGAAGGTCGATTGGTAGAAATACAGATTCAGCGTGGCTTGCTGGATCTCGGCCTGACTGTACTGGGCGATGGGGAATTCAATCACGGCGCGTTGGGATGCAAAGTTTGTGATGCGTTCGGGCAGAACGTGTTCGGACAGATAGGCCGTCTGGCGGTTTGTCTGATAGGTGGTTTCGTCCACGAACTCGGGGATGATGCCGAGGCTGTCATACCAGCCCCAGCGATAGATGGTGCCGTTGGCGGTTGACGGACTGTAGAGGATATCTGCAAAGACAGGCTGACACATGGCCATAACAACAAAACTGAGCGTTAAAGGCAGAATCGTTCTCATGATACTCTCCTCGAATAAAACCTCCTATTTCCCAAAAAAACGATAAAAATAGTGTACAACAATCGCTTAGCAAGCACAAGAGAATTTTTGTCAGGGTCAGACATTCTCTGTAACGATGTCGCCGCGGCGGAGGGTGGGGGCGCTGGGGTGTTTGGACAGGTCCACCATGAAATAGCGTTCGCATCGGCCGCGGGGAGGGCGGAGGGTTTCGACGAGGACGCTGACGGGTTGGCCTGCAAATTGGAGGCGGAACTGTTCCTGTAAATGTGTATCCAGTTTGTGTAATTCATCCGTGCGGGCCTTAATGACGGCCGGATTGACTCGGCCGGGCATTTTGGATGCGGGGGTGCCTTTACGGGGGCTGAATGGGAAGATGTGGATTTTGGAAAATCCGACTTTGCCGGCGGTTTGCAGGGTTTCGGCGAAGTCGTCGTCAGTCTCGCCGGGGAAGCCGACGATGATGTCGGTGGTGATGGCGGGGCGGTCGAGGACGGCGTTAACCTTGCTGATAACACTGAAAAAGTCGTCGCGGGTATATTGGCGACACATTTTTCTTAGAATTGCCGGGCTGCCGGATTGCAGCGGCAGGTGAAGATGGGGCATAATGTTGGGATTTTTGGCGAAAACCTCAAGCAGGCGGTCGGTGACATCGGCCGGTTCGAGGGAGCTGAGGCGGATACGAGCGAGGCCGGGGATGGCGGCCAGTTGATCGAGTAAATCGGCCAGACAATCACGTTTTTCGTGGTCCCAATGCTTCCGGCGGGCGGTATTCTGGCCATAGGCGCCAAGGAATATGCCGGATAAGACGATTTCCTTATGGCCGGCCAAAACCAGGTCCCGGGCCTCGGTCAGGACGGTTTTTACATCCTTGTTACAAACCTGCGTGCGGATTTTGGGTATAATACAGTAGGAACAGAAGGCATCGCAGCCATCCTGGATTTTCAAAAACGCCCGGCATTGTCCGGTATAGCTCTTTAAAGGTTCGAGGTGGTCGTGTTCTGCGGGGGGCGGCGAGTTTTTATCCTTGATTTTATCTGGACTTAGTGGTTTACTTAGGCCTTGCAGACCCGATTCGGATGTGAGATTAAACAGGTCTTGAACGGCCAGGGCGATTTTATCCTTATCGGGGACCAGACGGACGTCGCTGGCGGAGAGGGTTTTGAGTTCATCGGAGTCCGCGGCGGCCAGGCATCCGGTCAGGATGAGTTTGGCATTGGGATAGAGGCCATGAAGACGGCGAAGGGATTGCCGGCTTTTGGCTGAGGCGGTCCCTGTGACACAGCAACTGTTGACAATGACCAGGTCGATGGGTTGGCCGGGGGTTGCGCAGGCAAAGCCGATATCCTGCAGAAGCTGACGAATCTGCTGGCTTTCGTACTGGTTGACTTTGCAACCGAGCGTCTGGATCGTAAAAAATTTCATAGAGCGCGGTATTTTACGTATATAACCGGCCTGAGAGCAAGTGTTTTTCCGGGCCGAGGATGGAATCATAACTTTTTTTCCAGGAGAAGCGCTAATGGCTTCATCTGTACGTGGTGTATGGGCGATTGATATTGGAACCTGTTCCTTAAAGGCTCTGCGTGTTCGGCCGAGCGACGATGGGATCGAGGTGGTGGGGTTTGACCATGTCGAGCACAGCAAAATCCTGTCGGGATCAGATATCAATCCCAAAGAAAAACACGATATCATCGCGGCGACCCTCCGGCAATTCCTGTCGCAGAATGATATCGGGAAAGACCAGGTTGCTCTTTCCATTGCGGGTCAGAACAGCTTTGCCCGTTTTATCAAACTCCCCCCCGTAGAGCCCAAAAAGATACCGGAAATTGTCCAGTTTGAAGCCGTCCAGCAAATCCCCTTCGATATTAATGAGGTGGAATGGGATTGGCAGAAAATGGATGCAACCAACAGCCCGGATGCGGAAGTGGGTATTTTTGCCATCAAGAATGAATTGATCGCCGAAATTATGGACCACTTTACACGAGAAAATCTGAATGTTTCCTGTGTTCAGATTTCACCGATGGCATTATTTAATTATCTGCTGTATGACCGGGATGATGTGGGGGGCAACGGTCAAAAGGCGACAGTGATCCTGGATATGGGGGCTGAGAATTCGACGCTGGTGATCTGCACCAAAGACAGTGTCTGGCAGCGCAGCATCCGGATCGGCGGCAATACCTTTACTCATGCGATTGCCGATGCTTTCAAACTGGACTTTGAAAAGGCCGAGAAGCTCAAACGGACTGCCCCGATGAGCAAGTATATGCGTCAGATTTATACGGCGATGAAGCCGGTTTATACGGAACTGAGCGGGGAGCTGCAGCGGAGTCTGGGTTTCTACAGCAGCAGCGGTGCCGGGCGGGACAAAGGGTTTTCTCAGATTATCGCCCTGGGTGGCGGGATGAAGCTGCAGGGGCTGACCAAGTATCTGCAGCAGTCACTGGGATTAACCGTAGTCAAGCCGGAGTCGTTTGAGAAATTAAGGATTTCCCCCGAGGTGTCTTCCGCCAAGCTGCATGAAAACATCTGTGATTTTGGTGTTGTTTATGGATTAGGCGTTCAAATGACCGGGCAGGGCAAGATTATGGCCAATCTGTTGCCCCGCAAGATTGCCCGCACGATGGCGTGGAATCGCAAGGCCCGCATGTTTACGGTTGCTGCGGCGGTTTTGGCCCTGATTGCTCTGTTGGGTCTGGGACGGGCTTATCGCGACCTGACGCAATATAATGCCAATGCCCCGGTTCGGAACGAAGTGTCGCAGGTGCTGGGACGCGCCCAGGCGGCGATTGATAAAGTCCAGGAGGCACAAAATCAAAAAGCGCCTCTGGACGAACGCATTCAGAAACAGATGGATTTATTTAAATATCGCGACATCCTTCCGGCCCTGAATGAACAGTTGATTGCCTGTCTGCCAAACGCGGTGAATACGCCCGATCAGTCCGCATTATTTGAGGCGTTTGTGCGAGGTGACCTCCAGACCATTCGGGCGATTCCTCGTCCGCAGCGCAAACAGGTATTCGTAACCCGGGTGATGATTCAGTATGCTTCCGATTTATCTGATGCCGCGTTTCCGGAGCCGGGACAGACGATGGTATTCAATCAGCCGACCATGATGATGCCGGGGATGATGACCGGGATGCCGATGACTCCCATGGGCGACCCTATGATGGGGGGCGGCATGGGGCCGGATATGACAGGTGTTCCTGCCGAGGCCCCCAAATCGGGATTTGTGGTTTTGATTGAAGGGTATAGTCCTTATCGGAGAGTCACGGATTTGCTGGATCCGCCCGGAGTTGCGGCGGATCCGAGCCGGTGGGGAATCATTACCCGGTTTGAGAATCTTGGTAAATTCATCAAGGGATCTCCCTTTGAGCTGTTTAATAAAAATGATACCACCCATTTCAAGGTGGAATGGGGTACGGTTGAGGCGGCTGCGACGCCGGGTATGATGGGCGGGGTGCAGAAGAATCAGCCGGTGGGGATTGGCATACTAAATGAAGTACGCCGGATTCCGATTCCCGAGACACCGGCGCCGGGTACGCTGCCCGGGCAAATGGGCGGCGGCATGATGCCCATGGAAATGGGAATGATGGGCATGGGGCCGGCGGGAGGAACGCCAGGAATGGATCGGATCAGTGTGGAAAAAGTTCTGATAGATCCCATGACCGGCGAGGAAATCAGCAAGGTGTATGATATCATTACCGAACAGGAAATCGCGGCCAATCCCAATTTGACCGATAAGGATCTGGGACGAATCGAATATGATTTCGGAAAACCCAAAGTTATTGAGCGGGATTCCTGGTTCCGGATCAAGGCGAAGTTCTTCTGGAAAGATGCCCCCAAAGTAGCTGTGCCCGGAACGACTTCGGTCATGCCCGGCGGAATGCCGGCAGGCGGCGGAGGCGGTATGGATGGTATGATTTTCTAATATGATGACCCTTTTTTCGAGTAATAGTCATGGCAAAAAACCTGAATATTGATTTAAAGAATATTGATCTGAAGCAACTGGTTGGGTCGGTGAAGAATATTAAACTGACCTCGATCAAAAAATACTCATCGCTGTTCCCTTCCATTGGACTGCTTGTGGCGACTCTTGTCATTCTGGTTGTCACCCTGCTGGTTGGCGGTTCGGTGAGCAAGAAGATGCAGGACAGCGCAGGCATAGCGAACCGAGTTCGTTCGGTTGCCGACACGGTTCCCAGCGAGGCTCAGGCACAGGAAGAAATGCAATATCTGGAAAAAAATCTTCAGGATGCCGACCAGGTAGACAGCCTGATGACCAAGGCCTCACAGCGGGAACTGATTTGCTATAACCCTGTGATTTTCCCGGAGCCAACGGACAAGTCGGCCCAGGTGTATAATGTATTTGCACGGGATTACCGCGCCGCAATCGAATCCCTGATGGTCCGCATCAAGGCCAAGGATGCTCCCAGTGATGCAGAAATCCGCAGCCAGACCGGCGTTAGTACGGGAATGGCCGGCGGAGGCCTCATGGGGGGAGGGCTGGTCACGCCGAGTACCGGAGCGGGGGCTTCCATGAATGCAATGGTGGATGCGGTTTGCCTGAAACGAGCCGAAGAGATTTCGATTTATGCCAATCCGAGCAGTTTCAACTGGTATAGCTACTGGGAGAAGTTTGTTTATAAATCCGTCGATGAATCGCTGCAGAATTGCTGGTCTTCCCAGATTGCTTACTGGGTTTATGAGGATGTGATTCAGAGCATCGAGACGCTCAATGCCAGCTCAACCAAAGTGTCCACCTCTCCGGTCAAACGGCTGCTGGGAGTCCGGTTCAATGGCCCTGTTCAGGTTGTTACCCCCCAGACGATGGGGTTTGGTATGATGGGCATGGAAACAATGATGGGCGGCGGAATGCTGCCGGGTCAAAGCGGGCTGTCGATGCTGGATGCGCCGGCGTATGTCAAAACGACAAGTCCTTATATGCCGGCTGCATGGACGGGACGGGTGTGCAACGAGCAGATTGACGTGATTCATTTTGCGGTTGCGATTATTGTGGATTCAACCGCAACGGCCTCGTTTATGAAGGAATTATGCAGTATAAAGCCCCACACTTTCCGGGAGGGATTTCTGGAAAAGGGCAAACAGGAAACAGCCGCTCACAACCAGATTACCATTCTGCAATTTGAAATTGAGCCGGTTTTGAAGGAGGATGGAGTTCATGCGTATTACCGCTATGGGAAAAATGCAGTGGTTCGTCTGAACCTGGTCTGCGAGTATCTATTCAGCCGTCAGGGATATGATGTGATCAAGCCGGCCCCTGTCAAAAAGACTCTGGGGCAGGAGGCGGCCGGAGCCGCGACCACG
Source organism: uncultured Pirellulales bacterium (assembly GCA_964550565.1). Lineage (GTDB taxonomy): Bacteria > Planctomycetota > Phycisphaerae > Sedimentisphaerales > Anaerohalosphaeraceae > Anaeroglomus. The sequence continues at coordinate 6,347 of CAZKAI010000101.1, read as the reverse complement.
CCGGATGGCATGGGAGGCGGAGCTGCTCCAATGATGCCGGGCGGACCGATGATGTAAACATGAAGCAGTCATCGCCCCGCGGAGACAATAAACTGCAGTCTGGGGCGACTAGGCAAGGATTCAAAAGACCTGAGATTTACGATTAGGATAAGCGTATATGAGTAAGAAAAAAGGATCATTTCTCGACCAGTATCTGGATAAAATTGTGTTTGGATTGGCAGGGCTCGCCGGCTTGTACCTGCTGTGGGCATTTGTTCTGAGCAATCCCTATGGCAAGACGGTGGGGGGGCGCAAATACGGTCCGTCTGAAATTGATCGTTCCAATCAGCAGCAATCACAGCAGATTCTGGAGAAATTACAGGGACCGGCTGAGCCAACCCCCTATCTCAAGAATAAAACTGCGGAATTGTCCCAGATTATGACGTGTTCCGTTTCGAAGGTTTCCGTGGCGGCCAACTGGCCTATTTCGGGACCGACGGGGGATGAGCAAAGTCCCGAGGATCGCATGTATGCCATTCCCATGATACCGGTGTTGGAGAAAATTGTGGTGGACTCCACACGCGGTGCAGTGCGAATGCCGACCGAGGAGGTCAGTCCTGAAAGACCCTACGCAAGCGTTGCCGGACAGCCGGCGGATCTGGATCTGGTTACGATTTCGGCGCATATCAATCTGCAGTCGCTGTCCAATAATTTCCAGCAGAGCTTCAATGGGCCGCGTCTGATGCCCAAATGGAAGGATCCCACCTATGCCGAACCTGTTTTTGCACGGATCGAGACGCAGCGTCGGATTCAGAAGGCTGACGGCTCCTGGGGAGAATGGGAAACCGTGCCGTTTACCAGGATCGATCCCTACCAGAAGATGTACAAGGATCTGCCGTTGACCACAGAGGAGATGACTTTCGGAGATGTCACTCTGTTTTTGAATCAGTATAAAAATGCTTCTGTCATCAAGAATATCCTGCAGCCGGAACCCTATCAATTTCTCAGTTCGTCATTCAAGTGGCTGCCGTCGGAGCTGGCCCTGGAATCCCGCAAGCTCAAGGACGAAGAAGAACAGCGGAAGCAGCGGGAAGAACGCGATCGCCGTGCTGCCGAACGTGAGCGCAACCGGAACGTCAACCGGCCGACCCCCGGAGGAATGGGCGGCGGGATGCCGCCGATGATGCAGCCGCAGCCTCAGCCTCAACCCGGCCGTCGCGGCGGACGTACCAATGAGCCGGGCATGATGGGAATGGATCCGATGATGGGGATGGAAGGCGGAATGCAGCCGCAGCGGCCCAATCGACCGGTTCGCACGCAGCAGGATGTGGAGCGTGACTACACTTCAGCGCTGATCAGCGACAGGACAAAAATCAATACCCTCAAGGATATTATGGTCTGGATTCATGACGATTCGGCCAAACCGGGAGCGACTTATCAGTATCGCGTTCGTTATGGCGTATTCAATCCGATTGCCGGAAAGAACTGGTTTGCCCCGGAAAGCAAGGAATACCAGAAACATGTGGTTTTATGGAGCCCGTACGCGGAATTGCCGGAGCCGGTCAAGGTTCCCAAAATGCTTCACATGTTCCCGATGGATGTCCTGGCCAACAATTCCGGCGTCAAGGTGGAAGTGTATAAATATTATATGGGGCAATGGCGGACGGAAAGTTTCGAAGTTCAGCCCGGCCAGATCATCGGCAAGGCGATGGAGACCAAGCCCAAGACTGCCGGCGGTATGGAAGGCGGAATGGGGTTCATGAATCCCGGCATGATGGGAGGCATGGAGACAGGCGCTCCTTTGCTTGTGGATTATGCAACAGGTAATATGCTGGTGGATATCATTACCACGCTGGACTGGCTGGGAACGAATTATCGTCAGCGAGCGTACCCGATGATGCTTTATATCGACGAGAACAATCAGATGATTTCTCTGGCAGCCCGCAAACAATTCTGGCCCAGGGAGATAACCTCCGAGTACAATACTGTCAAGCAGGAGATGACACAAACGACCGGCCAGATGGATACCATGATGGGGCCGATGGAGGTCATGCCAAGAGAAGGCATGCCCATGATATTTTAACCAAGTTACGATATGACTGAATACAGGGCCGTCCTGACAAAGGGCGGCCTTTTTTATGCCCTGCAGGAAGACCGCAGAATAATGGGATGCCGGATATCGGGGGCACAATCCGGAAATTCGGCAATGATTTGATAGCGACGTCCCGGCAGCATATCAAAAAAGTTGTCACTCAGGACAGCCGCCGGATCCAGAACAATTTCAAGATCCCTGACAAACCAGCGGCTTTGCAGGGTGTATCGCAGGCTCCGGCGGTCGATGGATTCGGCAGTGATATCCATATCCAGGGGGCGAAGCTGAGCGTATTTATCCGGGATAAACAGACAGGTGTTTTCGCTGAGCAAATGGTCTTCCTGACAGACTGTCATGTGCAGAATGGATTTTTCCGGGCAAACGGGATTGAGCAGGTCGCGCGGCAGTGAAACAGACGCTGTACTGTACGGGCTGACAGACACCGGGGACTGGCTTTGGTCGAGGATGCACCCTTTCATGTCCAGCAGCTGGAATCGAGCCTCCACGATCAGCGAGGACGGGGTATCGTTGATGACAAAGGCATTGCGATTGGGACCTGCCGGCCCCAGGCAGATTAAAACGGGGGCCCAGAACCGCCGGGCGTAAAAATACAGTGCCTTGGGGCGGCCCTGGAAATCCACCATGGAAAATCCCGCCGCGGGCCAGAACTCATTGCCCGACCAGATGAGCATTCCCCGATTAAGGGTGTTATTGGCCCGCAGGGTCTCGGCAATCTGTCTGGCATATCTTGCCTGAACGAGCTGGGTCTGGTAAATCTGTTCGGCCAGATTTCCTGGTGGGGCAAAATAGTCGCTGGCAAAGCGGGCCAGCCGCTGCATTCCTTGAGTATGGTAATTTAATTTTTCAACCCCGGGCCCGGCAAGGACCAAATCTTCGGCCGGGCAGGCGATACGGAGGGTTTCCAGGGATGGCAAAGACTGGAAGCCGGTCTCGACCACAAATGGCGGCAGCGGGTCCTGCCTCCATGCATCCATGGATTTGTATTCATTCCAGCTTTGCCATATATCCGTGACGGCGGGAGCTTTGCCGGGCAGGTGCGGTTCGGGTGCCGACGGGATATAATCGCAATCGGGATTCAGTTCAGCCAGCAGGTCGGGCAGCAGTTGAGTGAAAAGTTCTTTGGCGGCGGATTTTTTATTTCTGGCGATTTTGCCGGACAGACAAAGGCTGTCGATGTGACTGTTGCCGCACCAGACCGTCAGGCAGGGATGATTGCGAAGCCGCAGGACAATCGCCTGGGCTTCACGGCCGACCTGCTCGTTAAATCCTTCATAGTCCGGATAGCAGGCCGAAGCGAACATGAAATCCTGCCAGACCAGAATCCCCATCCGGTCGCATACATTATAGAAATGGTCATCTCCGTAAGCTCCGCCGCCCCAGATACGAATCATATTGATATGGGTGTCGGCCAGGGCGTCAATCAGCCGGGTGGTTTTGGCATGATCGGTCTTGTCGGCATACAGACTGACCGGCAGCCAGACGATGCCTTTGATGTAGACAGGCTGCTGATTGATTTCGATGCCAAAGCCGGCAGATTGCGAATCTTTTGTCCGAAGGATGCGGATCATGCGTATGCCGAACGACTGTTGTCTGCTGTCGAATGTCTGGTCGGCCGCGACGAGGTCGGCCCGGAGTGTGTATAAGTGCGGGCTGCCGTAACCCCGCGGCCACCACAGTTTCGGATTGGGAATGCGGATGACGGCTGCGTGGGTATCGTTGGTTCCCAGGTCGATGAGGTGAGTCTGCGGCTGGTCACCGCCCTCGATGGTCAGCCGGCATTGCAGGGATATTCCGACGGCAGAACATCGACGAACCGAAACGGCAATACGCATATCGGCATAGTGCGAATTGCAGTCGATGGTGCGAACATGGATATCCGCCAGATCCGCGGCAGGAATCCGTTCAAGACGAACGGGGCCAGTAATGCCACAGTCCAGCAGCGACGGCCCCATCGCAGAGCCGAATTGACACTGGGATTTTCGAACAAACACACGGTCCGGATTGCAGACCGATGGATCATTAGGCGAGCCATATTTGCTGATGAGCTGCTGGGCGTGCTCCTGCGGCGGGCAGAATTTAATCAGCAGGGTATTGCGGCCGGGGCGAATCGCAGTGCTGACATCCAGGCGATGGGACATAAAAGCATTGTCCGTGCCGCCGATTTTTTTTTCATTCAGCCAAATCTGGGTGAGGGTGTCGAGTCCTTCGAAAATCAGTTCCGTATGGTCGGTCGGAAACTGTTCGGGGCCAATGTCGAAGACGGTGCGGAATATCCAGGCCTGACGGGCGACCCAGCCAAAGGCTTCGGGACTGGCATAGACATCCTCCATCCGCAGGATGCCGGCTTCGGCAAGGCTCAAAAAGACGGATTCCGGATGCGATGTCGTCAGCCATCGCCCTTCATTGAGATCGGCCATTTTGCGGGCGGTTTCGGGGTACTCCCGAAATTCCCACGGCCCGTTTATGTCCATGCTCGTCTTTATCATCCAGGGCATCCTTTCGTTGTTGGCCTCTATTGTAGTCAAAGTCTGCAAAGAATCCAGACGGCACTACCGGAAATTCTGAAGAGCGCTTCTACCGCGGTGATGTAGTTGATGAATTCGACGCAAAGGGATACTGGGCCGACCAGGTCTGGTCAGTGGTTATGGTCAGCGTGCCGGCGACGGTGTTGTCGGTATGCAGCCAGCCAAGGAGGTAGGCCGTTCCCTGTTCGGATTGTATGGTTTTATCCGGCAGGCGTGTCGTCTGGGTATATGGGCCTTTGGCAATAAAGAACAGACGCGTTTTGTCCATATTGCCCTGTGCATCGGAATATTCTTTTGACGGGACTACATTGCCGTTCAGATGCGAATCGATGGTGATTGTTTTTTTGTCAGATTCATACTGTGCAGCCCAATCGGCTGCAACGCGGCAGTCTTTGCCGAAAGACAGCGTGACCTGGCCTCGCGGGGCATCGTTACGGTGTACGGGAACTTTGATTTGGATGGCTTCAAGTAATTCGGGCTGGTCTTTTCGCGGGGATGGAACGTTCTTGTCCGGGCCAATCAGGAGGTCTTCCAGCTGCCAGGGGTGATCTTCCATGGCAGCAGGGCGTTCCATGTATTGTCCGGAGGGGCCAAAAATAGCTTTGAGGTCCATGAAATAAACCATCATGGCAATGGCGATGACGATTAAAAGCCCCAGAATCGCGGCAAATCCCCTTGTTTTACGCATGGTTCTGCTCCCGGCACAAACAGGTATTATTAGGAAAATTTAAATCCATTAGTCTCCATCATATCCCCAAACAGAAAAAAAAGAATCATTTCTTTGTGGAATTGTGGAATCCGAATAGAACGAATCTTTTTAATTGGACACAGAAAAGGGAGCGTTTGTAAAAATTTTTCTATCGTAAGTATTGATTTATTGGGTATTTATGGCACATAGAAAAAATTTATTTGAAAAGACCTTGACAAGGGGCGGCCGGATGGATAAACTCCCCCTTCTCTTTGGAACCCGAGGGGTACGGAGAGCTAAAAAAAATTGTAAAAAATTTACAATTGCCTGTTGACGGCCAAGTTTTTTTAGCTATGATGTACTCTCTCAGGCGGGCAAGGAAAAGGCTTCCTTAAGAAGCCAGACTTGGCCGCTTATTATTTCGACAAAGGAAACCAGTCGACTAAGTCGATAGAGTTTGTCCCGAGTCGAAAGAAGAGTGCTCTTTGAAAAGTAAACAGTTAATGCCATATTAAAGCAGCGAGAACGTTGGTTCTAAGGGATCACGACAAGACCCTTAAGAACTTTAAAAAACCAATTAAGGTGTAAAAATCTCATGCCGGGACGCCAGGTCTCGGTTCACCAATTGAGTTCTCGTTGCGTGAGCGAGTTTGAGTTGGTGATTGCGAAAAAGATTACCGTCCGCAAGGACGGAAGTCAAGGATACAAATTGAAGAGTTTGATCCTGGCTCAGAATGAACGCTGGCGGCGTGGCTAAGACATGCAAGTCGAACGATACGGTCAATTGGGTAACCGAGAGATCGTATAGTGGCGAAAGGGTGCGGAATAGATAGGTAACGTACCTCGTGCTTCGGGATAGCGTTCCGAAAGGAACGGTAATACCGGATGATATCAGTGATTGCAGGATTGCTGATCAAAGATTTATCGGCGCGAGAGCGGCCTATCTCCTATCAGCTAGTTGGTGAGGTAATGGCTCACCAAGGCGATGACGGGTAGCGGGACTGAGAGGTTGACCCGCCACATCGGGACTGAGACACTGCCC